>NZ_CP031841.1:3955357-4266428 GCF_003432385.1 Breoghania sp. L-A4
GACAGCTTGGCCCACAGCGGCAGGTTGGTGACGCCGCGCAGCCTCTTCATCACCGCGTGCGTGGTCGACGGCCGCATGGAGAAGGCCTTGCCGTCCTCCTCGATATTGGGACAGGAGATGTTGACCTCGATGGCGGCAACGCCCGGCAGATCCATCTCCGCGCAGAGGGTCGCGAATTCGTCGACGCTGCCCGCCGATATGCTGACCACCAGCGGCGCCTCGTAGGCTTCGTAGAACGGCAGGATGTCGCGCTTGAAGGCGTCCACGCCCTTGCTCGGGATGCCGATGGAATTGAGCATCGAGCCGCGCACCTCGCACACGCGCGGGGTCGGATTGCCGCCGCGCTTCTCGCGGGTCAGCGTCTTGGTCACATGCGCGCCGAGCAGATCGAGATCGAAGACGCGCGCCAGATCCTCGGAGAACGTGCCCGAGGCCGGCATGACCGGGTTTTTCAGCGCGAGCGCGCCCAGGCGAACGGAAAGATCTAGCATGCCACGGCCTCCTGCAAATCGAACACCGGGCCTTCCTTGCACACGCGCTCCTGCACGATGCCGCCGTCGCGGCGGAACGGGCGCACGCAGCACTGGCACATGCCGATGCCGCAGGCCATCTGCTGTTCCAGGGCGATCTGGCCGGGAATGCCGTGCTCGGCGCCGATCTGCTGCAACAGCCGCAACAGGCGATTGGAGCCGCAGGTGTAGAGCGCATCGACGCCGGGGCCGGCGATTTCTGCCTCGATGATCGTCCGCAGATTGTCGATGCCCGACGTGCCCTCTCTGTCGGTAACCGGGATGATGCGGGTGCCGAGCGCCTCGAAATAGTCGATCGACATCAGCAGCTCCGGTGTGCGCGCGCTGCAGATGGCGGTCAGTCCGCGGCTCAACCGGCGCGCTTCCTGCGCCAGCGGCGCCAGCGTCGCAAGCCCCACGCCGCGCGCCACCAGCAGAAGGTTTTTCCAGTCATCAGCGATCTCGAACCCATGACCGAGCGGGCCGAGCACATTCAGCGTCTCGCCGGGTGCAAGCGTCGCCAGGGCGCCGGTGCCCTCGCCCGCGACCTTGTAGAGAAACTGCAGCTCGCCGGCTTCCGCGTCGTAGCCGTAGATGCTCATCGGCCGGCGCAGGAAAGGCTGCAGCGCGCCGCGCGTCGGGCACAGAAGGTGGAAGAACTGGCCCGGCTTGCAGTCGAGGATCTCGGCCGGCGCGTCGAGCACCATCAGCCGGTACTCGCCGTTGACCGGCGTGTTGCTTTTGACCCGGCAGTCGGTTTCGAAAATACGAGGGCGTTCCGCGTCCGGTCGGGAGGCGCGGTCGAGGACGGCGAGCGTCATGCTGTGCTTCCTATCCGAAGATGAGATTCGGGATGAACAGGGAGATTTCGGGCACGTAGGTGACGATCAGCAGCACCACGAGATTGGCGCCGATGAAGGGCCACACGCCCTGGATGATCGACATCACCGGTTTGCCCAGCGTCGAGGAGGCGACGAAGATGTCGAGCCCGAAGGGCGGCGTGATCATGCCCAGCGAGATGTTGAGCGTGACGATCATGCCGAAGTGGATCGGGTCGATGCCCAGCGCGGTCGCCACGGGAAACAGCGGCGGCACCAGGATCAGCAGCGCCGAGTTGGGATCGATGAACATGCCGGCGATCAGGAAACAGACGTTGACCACCAGCAGGAAGGTGATCGGCCCCGCGTCGATCAGCGCCAGGAACTGGCTGATCTGGGTGGGTACCTGCGCCAGCGTGACGAAGAATGATAGCAGCCCGCCGAAGGCCAGAAGGATGAAGATGATTGCGGTGGAGACCGCCGCCTGCTCGGTGACCTCGCAGAGCTTGCCGAAACCGAGATCGCGATAGACCACCGTCTCCACGAAGATGGCGTAGACGACGCTGACCACGGCGGCCTCCGTCGGCGTGAAGGTGCCCGAGTAGATACCGCCGATGATGATCGCCGGCATGCCAAGCGCCCAGCCCGCGGCGATCAGCGCCTGCAGCCGCTCGCGCGACGAGGTGCGCTCGGTGGCGCGAATGCCGCTGCGCTTGGCCTCGATCATCACCAGAACGGCGAAGGCCAGCCCCAGCACGAGGCCCACCGCAAGACCGCCGGCGAACAGCCGCGCTATCGACGAGCCGGTCATCCAGCCGTAGACGATGAAGGTGATGGACGGCGGGATCAGCAAGGCGGTCTCGGCACTGGAGACGATCAGCCCGAGGCTGAATTTCTGCGAAAAGCCGCTGGCGCGCATTTCCGGATAGATCATCCGGCCAAGCGCCGCAACGGTGGCCGGCGCCGAGCCCGAGACCGATCCGAAGGCCATCGCGCCGCCGATGGCCGTGTGACCGATGCCGCCCGATGTGTGGCCGACGAACGCGCGCGCCAGACCGACGAGACGGCTGGCGATCTGGCCGGAGCCCATCAGTTGTGCCGCGAAGATGAAAAACGGAATCGCCAGCAGCGTCGTGTGATTGATGCCGCCGATCAGCTTCTGCACCAGCGCCGGATCCGGAATCGCCGCGTAGAAGGCTTCCTTGGTGGCGATCGCCGAGACGCCGAGCACCAGGAACATCTCGAAACCAAGCACGAGCAGCAATATGGCAAGCCCGATAACCAGGACAATCATGAGTGTGACTCCCCGGCGGTCGCCTGATCGTCAACATTATCCGGTGCGGAGAAGCGGTCGATGATGCCGAACAGCGACAGGCCATGGCGCAGGGCCAGCAGGGCGAAGCCGCCAAGCGGCGCCACGTAGATCCAGCCCATGGGAATGTCGAGCGTCGGGCTGCGCTGACCCGTGCCGAGTACAAAGACCACCATGCGCCATGCCAGCACGGTGAGATAAAGCGCGAAGACGAGCCCCACCAGGTCGATCAGCTTGAGCACCAGCCGGCGCGCTCCCGTGGGCAGCGCGTTGCGCAGCGTGTCGATGCCCACATGCCGGCCGCGTTCGAGCGCCAGACCCAGCGCGCCGAACACCAGGAAAATGTTCATCAGACGCACGGCTTCCTCGATCCAGGCGAAATCACTGGCGTAGCTGCCGCCCGCCTCGCGCACGACGACATTGAGAAAGAACAGCACGACCATCAACAAAAAGACGGTGACGAGAAAGACGCGCTCGGCCGTTCTCAGGATCGCTAGCGGCGTCATGATGTCCACCTGGTTGCCAGACCGGCCGGAATGACCGGGCCGCACGCGCGGCGTAAAACGAAAACGGCGGCGGGAGATGGCTCCCGCCGCCGCAAGAAACAGCAGCTTACTTAGAAGCGAGCTCGGAATAGGCCGTCTCGTAGGCCTCGATCAGGGCCTTGCCCTCATCGCCGGCGCGTTCGATGTAGGCAGCGCGTGCCGGGCCGTACATCAACTCGCGCATCTTGACCTTCTCATCGGCGGACAGCTCACGGATGTCGATGCCGCTTTCGGTGATGACCTTCAGCGCCTCGGCGACGGCCGCCGCCTTGTGGGCGCGCAGCTCCGGCACGACTTCATTGAAGGTGTCGGCGATCACCGCACGGTACTCTTCCGGCAGGCTCTTCCACCACGTCGGGTTGAACAGGATCACGTCTTCCATCGCGCCATGATCGGACAGCACCAGGTACTTCTGGACTTCGTAGAACTTCATCCGCTGGATGGTGTCGAGCGGATTTTCCTCGCCGTCGACGAGACCGGTCTGCAGCGAGGTGTAGAGCTCGCCGAAGGGCAGCGGAATGGCGGAGGCGCCCAGCGCGTTGAACTGCTCGACGAGGATCTTGGAATCCATCACCCGGAACTTCTGGCCGGCGAAGGCCGCGATGTCATCAAGCGGCTTGTTGGAGGTGAAATTCTTGCGGCCGTTCGGCCACAGGCCGACACCGACGACGCCGCGCGAGTCGAACGTCTTGAGCAGCGCCTTGCCGAAGTCGCCTTCGCGCAGCTTGGCGGCGACTTCTTCGTCTTCGGGCAGCAGGAACGGAATGTCGAGCACGGAGACGGCCGGATCGAACCCGCCGAGGAAGGCGGCCGGAGAAACGGTCGCCTGGATAACGCCGAGCTGAACGCCCTCGGTCATCTCGCGCTGGTTGCCGAGCTGGCCCTGCGGAAAGAGCTGGAACTCGACGGCTCCCTTGGTGCGCTCGGAAACCAGCGCGGCGACCTTCTCGAGGAAGACGTGGCGCGACTGCTGAGCGGACTCAAGATGACCGATCTTGGCGGTGAATTCGGCGGCGTGCGCAGGCAGACCCGCAAGGGCGGTCAATCCGGCGACGGCGAGGGCGGCGAGAGGACGGCTGATGCTGTTCATGGGAAATCTCATGTTTCCTGAGGCTCTGGAGCTGGGTCACGACCCAAGTGAAGCAGCGAAGCTAGCGCCGCTGAAACAGGGGAGTCAACGAAAATCTCAAAAATGAGATTTTTTGCATTTCCATATCATTATTGTGATAATCTGCCGCGGCATCCGCGATCCGCATGCGTTGGAAACACGCGGAGCGGACGCCGCCCCACACCGCAGAGGCCGAACGACACCAGTGGATATTCTTCGCGACCGGACAGCCGCCGCAGACGGGCAGGCCGACGACATCAACTATTCGGATATCGGCGCCCGGCTCAACGCGTACCGGATGGGACGGAATATCTCGCCCGAAGAACTGGCCGCGCGGCTGGGCATTTCGCGCGCCGCGTTGTACCGGGTGGAAAAAGGCGATATCCGCAAGATCGACACGTTGACCAGCATCGCGCGGGTGCTCGGCGTCTCGCTGCCGAACCTGCTCGGCGTGGGTGTCGAATACGTCGACAACGCGGTGGCGTTCTTCGAGCGCATGCGTCAGATCGAGGAGGACAGCGAGCAGATCATCGGCCTGTTCGGCCCCGTCTCCTACCTGCTGACATCCGACGACTACGACGAGATGCTGCAGCAGGTGTTCCAGGATCTGGAGCGCGATGCCGGCGGCGCCAACACCGAGACATCGCAACAGATCGCCCGGCTGCTGGATATCCTGCGGCAACGCAAGCAAGCCTACCGGCGCCGGCGGCAACTGCTCGTCAGCCTGATCACCTCGGCCGACTTCGAACGCTTCCTGCAGCACGGACTTGTGGCCGGCGGCGCCATGCCGCATGCCTTGCAGCGCGACCGCCGCGCGATGGCCTGCCGCGAGGCGCGCCACATCACCGCCCTGCTGCGCAAGCAGCCGATCGGCGTGCAGATCGGCATCGTGCAGCAGTCGACGCCCGCGATCGGCTTCCAGATTTTCCGCCAGCCCAATCGCTCGGTGCTCGCCATCAGCCCGTTCCGGCTGGGCGAGCAGCCCAATGTGCACGTGGGCGTCGGCCTGATCACCTCCGCGCCGGAGGCCTTGACCCTGCACGAGGACATCGCGCGCACGCTGTGGGACAAATCGCTGAAGGGCGACGACGCCGCGGACTATCTCGACGGGCTGATCGCCCAACATTGCGAAGCCACGTCTGGCGACTGAAAGGCCCCTGAGGGTCGATACGCAATTTTTGGTTGCCGAACCGCCGCAACACATCGAATTATTGATATGTGAAATACCGATGGTAAGCGTATCCGGCGAGGTCGCGCGGCAGACATCGGTTTCCAGCATATCGCGGCTCCGACCCAATAAAGGAATGGTGCCGGAGAATTGGTATCGCGCCGCTGCCCGCCCCGTGCGCGCACCAACGGAAGTGGTACCCTCGCGAGGGTTGTCTGTTGGGGCATTGATTGTTTTTGGCCTGTGCGTGATCGCCACGCTGCTGTCGGTTCCCGCCGCCAGCCATACGGGCCTGCCAACGTGGATTTCGCTCGCGGCCTCCTCGACCGCGTTTGTCGCCATGGCCCTGAACCAGTTCCTGGCGACGCGGCCGACGCCTCCATCCGCTTCGCCATCAAGCCGGTCGGCGATTTCACCCGGCGGCTGCGCGATCGACTCAAGCAAGGCGACCGGATCCAGATCGAGGGCGGTCACGGGCGCTTCAACTTCGAGCGCGGCGGTGACACCCAGCTCTGAGTCGCCGGCGACATCGGCATCACGCCGTTCCTCGCCATGGCCGAGCGCCTGCGCGAGATGCCGAGCGCCGCGTGCACCTGGTCCACTGCGTGCGCGATGAAGATGAAGCGGTCGGCACCGCGGCACTTGACCGGCTGGCGGGTGAACTCGCCAATTTCGACGTCACATCGTTGAACACGACTATCGCGGCGGCGGCGCATTTCGCCAAAGCGGCCCCCGCGATTCTGGCCGGCGTCCTGGCACTTGCCGCGCAGTCCGCTCCCGCCGCGGCCCGCGATCTGTTTGAGCCCGAAGCGTTTGCCACCTATCAGGCCGATGTCGGGAACGGCCGCTACATGGCCAACGCCACCGGGTGCCTCGCCTGCCACGCCGCGGGCAATGATCTCGCGCTTCCCGCCGGCGGTCTCAAGCTCGACACCTACATCGGCACCTTCCATGTCCCCAACAGCACCGCCCATCCGAGCGCCACGGGCGGCTGGAGCAACGCCGACTACCTCAACGCGGTGATCAACGGCGTCACGCCCGACGGCCGCAACTACTATCCCGTGTTTCCCTACGCCGCCTATGCGGGGATGACGCCGCAGGACGTGCTCGACATCAAGGCCTACACCGAGACGCTGACGCCGTCCGACAACACGGCGCCGCGGCACGAGATCTCCTTCCCCTATAACCTCAACGCCACGATCTCGCTGTGGAAGCGCAACAATTTCGACACCCCCGCCTTCCAGCCCGGCGATAGCTCGCAGATGAGCCGCGGCCGCTATCTAGTGGAGAACGTCGGCGCCTGCGGCGAATGCCACACCCCGCGCACGCTGACCTGGGGCTGGACACGGACGCCGACATGCTGGCGGCGGAGTTCGAAATGACGCTCGAGGAGTTCGAAACCGCGGTGCAGCGGGTGCAGGATGCGACGGTCGCAGCTTCGCGATTGACTGGACCAACCAGCTCAAGGGCGGCTCCCGCGTGCCGCGTTTCGAGGTCGAGCAGCAGTTCGCGCGGCTGATCAAGCCGATCCTCAACCTCGATCCGCTCGATGCGGACGTGGAGATGGCCTGCGCTCACGCTGTGCCCGACTACAAGGACGCCGGCTACCGCGACGACGCCTACCGCACCGATCCCGACAGCGGCGGCGCGCTGAAGCTGTCCATCGACGTGCGCAACACCGACGTCTTCGTCGACGAGAGCGTGAGCTTCGATGTCACCGCCAACCACGCCTGCGAGCTGCAGATCTTCTATGTGGAGGCGGACGGCAACGTCGAGGTGATCCCGCAACAGATGATCGGCCAGCCGTTCCTGGAGGCGGGCATACCGCGCACGATCCCGGACTCCTCAGTCGGCGCGCTGGTGTTCGACACCCCGGCACACAATGAGACGCTGCTGCTCAACTGCAAGGAGCACGGGCTAGGCAAGGGTCGACTTTCGGCCAAACAGGCCCGCGCGCTGGTCAAGAGGTCGCACCAGCCGCCGTCGCGCGGCCTGGCGATCATGCTGCACGAGAACAACGCCAGGGAAGCCAAGAGGAAGATCCATGCCGCAACGCCCGACCATCCGCAGACGCATCAGCGCCCTCAGTGTCCTCGCTCTTTGTCTTTGCGCCGCAAATGGTCCCGCGCTCGCCGCAGGCGCCAGCACCGAAGAGATTCTGCGCTCGCTGACACCGAAGCCCGCGGCCAAGACACGATCCCTGGCGCCGCCGCCCGCCCGCATAACAGATGAGGACTCCCACTTCTTGCGCACGCTGCCCACACGCGGGCTGCGCATCGAGATGAAGCAGAAGGCGCACGCGATTGTCACCGACAACGATCTGCCGCGCATCGATATCGAGATTAACTTCGCCTATGATTCCGCCGACATCGAACGGGCCTCGCATGCCGATCTCTCAGCCCTTGGAACCGCCTTGTCGGATCCGATGCTGGCGCACGTCCGTGTCGCGCTGAACGGCCCACACGGATGCCGTGGACAGCGACGCCTATAACGCCGATCTGTCGGAGCGGCGCGCGCTGGCGGTGCGCGACTACCTGCTGTCGCATTTCAACATCGACGAACACCGGCTGATCGCCATCGGCTTCGGCGAAACCCATCTGAAGAGCCCCAGCACCCCGACGCGGCCGAGAACCGGCGCGTCGAGATCGTCAATCTCGGCGAGTGAAGCACTCCCGCGGCGCCCTGGAGCCGCCCAAATATTGGTCACCCGGAGCGACTTTTCTTAAATATAATCTTCAGAACAACATGTGATGATTTTCATAAATACATATATATTTCTATATAGATACTTCACTAGGCAATAATTTCCGGCCAATAGGCATAAATTTCCCAGAAGAAATTCAATAAAAATCTCAACGTTATTAATTTTTACAGCCTGATTTCCAAATATCCCCCGTTGAAGAGGGGAAGTCCGATCCAGCGAGTCGGATGAAATTGCGAATGGCGGGAGAAAGCGATAATGGCTTTCGCGGAAACGTCCTCGGCGCAGCCTCTTTCGACCGACCTCGACGAGGCCACAACGGCTGCCCGCACACGGGCCAGCAGGACGGAAGGCGCCATGGCTGCGGCGAGCGACGACGAACTGCTCCATCGTATCGGCCTCGATGACGAGCAGGCCTTCCGCACGCTCACCGAGCGCCACATCGATCGTGGCTATGCGGTGGCCCTGCGCATCCTGCGCAGCCCCGCGGACGCCGAGGACGTGGTGCAGGACGCGTTTCTGCAGGTCTGGACCAAGCGCGGTCGTTGGCAGCCCGGCAAGGCCCAGTTCTCCACCTGGCTCTACCGCGTGGTGACAAACCGCTGCATCGACCTACTGCGCAAGCCGCGCACCGAGACCATTGAGCTCCTGCCCGAGATCGGGGATGGCCGGAGCGACCAGATGCAGACGCTGCTTCGGCACGAGGCGAGCGCCCTGCTGACCGCGGCGATCGCCAAGCTGCCGGACCAGCAGCGCATCGCGCTGATCCTGTCCTACACCGAGAACATGAGCAACACCGACATCGCCGCGGTGATGGAGACCTCCGTCTATGCGGTTGAGTCCCTGCTCAAGCGCGGCCGCCAGAAATTGCGCCATATTCTGCGCAACGCGCAAGTCGACGTCTTGTCATTATTAACAGATGATTAATCATATGAGTTATTACACATAAGAATACTTCGCCTGATTTCTCTTTTTCTTTCGTTGAAGGAACAGGCCCGCAGAACGCGGGTCTTTACCGCGCCGAAAAACCGGGCGTGGGGTCCCAGAGAAAGCAGGAGTCATCTATGCCCGTCATTTCAACCAATACCGCCGCCAACACGGCCGTGCGTTACCTCAACATCAACTCCTCCGACCAGTCTGAATCCCTGGCCAAGCTGGCCAGCGGCTCGCGCATCACCAAGGCATCCGACGACGCGGCCGGCCTCGCCATCTCCACGAAGATCTCATCCGACGTCTCCGCGCTCGAACAGGCGTCCACCAACGCCTCGCACGGCATCTCGATCCTGCAGACCGCGGATGGCGGCGCATCCAATGTCAGCGACATTCTCGAGCGCATGAAGACCCTTGCCTCGCAGTCCGCCTCCGGCACGGTGACGGACACCGAGCGCGCCTACATCGAGGCCGAGTTCGAACAACTCGTGGAAGAAGTCGACGGCATCGCCACATCGACCCGTTACAACGGCCAGAGCCTGCTCGACGGTACCAGCACCTTCTCCGATGACACGGCGACGACGGCGGCCACGGCAACCTCGACGATCACCGGCGCGACGGCGGCGACGACGGCGCTCAGCGCCAGCATCGCCGGTGCCGACGGCGACACACTGAGCTTCGACATCAACGGCACGGCCATCGACCTGACCGTCGGCGCCACCACCACCGGCGAGATCACCGTCGACGACATCGTCACCGCGGTGAACGCGGAAAGCGCCACCACTGGCGTGACGGCCAGCACCGACGGCTCCGGCAATCTCGTGCTGGGCGCCGCTGACGGCGCAGACATCACCGTCGACAACGTCACCGTCGGCGGCTCGAACACCACGCTGACCTCCGCAGATCTGTCGACGCTCGGCATCACCGACACCGACAGCGACGACACGGAGACGTTCAGCGCCGCCGCCGCCTTGACGGTCACCGCGGGCGAGGAAGCAAGCTTCGACGTCAACGGCACGACCGTCACACTTTCCAACGACACCGCCGAAGACGTCGCCTATTCGGCGGCCGACCTGGTCGACGCCGTCAATGCCGCCCTGATCGACGACGGCAACTACGACGTCACCGCCAGCCTCGACGAGGATACCGGCGAGCTGACCTTCACCAGCCGCGCAACCGGCAGCAAGGCCTCGGTGACGGTCGACAATCTGACCGGCAGCCTGGACGGGTCGACCGACTTCGCCCTGTCCGATCTCGGCCTGACCACGGGGACCGCCACGGGCACGAGCACGGCGGCCGACACCACCGGCGCGAAAGTCGTCGTCGGCTCCGATGCCTCCGATACGATCACGCTGACGATCAAGTCGCTGACGTCTTCCGACCTCGGGATCGCGGACCTCGACGTATCGACGCAGGCAGGCGCCGAAGAGGCTCTCGCCCTCCTCGACAGCGCCATCGACACCGTTTCCAACGCCCGCGCGGAAATGGGTGCGACCATGTCGCGGTTCGAATTCCGCTCGGCCCAGATCGATACCAGCATCGAGAATCTGGAAGCCGCGGAATCCGCCATCGCCGATGTCGATATCGCCTCGGAACAGGCAAAGCTCTCCGCCGCCTCGGTGAAGGTTCAGGCGGCCGTCGCCGCCGCATCGCAGGCCAACGAGATGCCCGAGAACCTGCTGTCGCTGCTGCGATAGCAGCACTGCGGCCGGAGCGCTCCGGAGGGCATCGCTTGTTCTCGATGTCCCCGGACGGGCTCCAGCCGCCTTTTTCAGCATCTTGCCAGCACCACGGTGATCCATGGCCGACGTCTCCGCCACGACCTCCACAACCGCGACCGCCGCCACGAACTCGGCGAGCTACACCTATTCGTCGAGCTCCTCCGACATCGACTGGACGGCGCTCGTCGATTCGATGGTTCTCGCCAAGGAACTCCCGGCCGATACCATCGACGTCAAGATCACCGAGAACGAAACGAAGATCGCCGCCTACCAGGAAATGCAGTCGCTGCTCCAGGCCGTGGCCGACGCCGCCGACACCATTCGCGGCACCGACAACAGCCTGACGGCAAACGACGATGCGTTTTCGACGCGCGAAGCCTATCTGACCGCGCAGGGCGACGTGGATGCCGCATCCGCCGTCGTCATAACCGTCGCCAATGATGCCGATATCGCAACCTACGACCTGCAGATCATTCAAATCGCCACGGTCCAGAAGGTCTCCAGCGCCGCCTACGAGGAAAGCGCGGCCGAACTGGCGCTGGAGGGCACCTTCACGCTGGCCCTGGAGGGCATGGAAAGCGTCGACATCACCGTGACCGCAGACATGTCGCTGCGCGAGATCGCCGAGCGGATCAACGACAGCACCGACACCACCGGCGTCCAGGCATCGGTGATCAAGGTGTCGGAGAGCGACTATCAGCTGATCCTGTCGGGCACAGACACCGGCCGCGCAATCTCGATCACCGCCGCCTCGGGCACCGACGTCGCCACGGCGCTCGGCATAACCACGTCCGACGGCGCGTTCGCCAACGAGCTGCAGGCCTCACAAGACGCCATCATCCGCCTGGACGGCGTCGAGATCACCCGGGATTCCAACGACATCGACGACGTGATCGACGGCGTGACCTTCAACCTCTATCAGCCCACGGGCGAAGATGCCTCGATCACGATCGAGGTGTCGCCGGATCTCAACACGATCAAGACGTCGATCACCACCCTCGTGGACGCCTACAACGCCTATCGCGAATGGGCGATCACCCAGCAGGCAACGGCCTCGGGCGGTGGCGCGAGCGACGACGCGGCCCTGTTCGCCAACGGCACGCTGCGCATGGCCAACAGCGCCATCGCCGACGCCCTCAGCACCATCATCGACTCGGAATCGATGGCCCTGCTCGGCCTTACCTACGACAACAACAACATGCTGGAACTCGACGACAGCACCCTGAACACGGCCCTGCTGAACGATCTCGATCAGGTCGAGAACCTGCTCAACTTCCAGATGACCTCCTCCTCGAGCGACGTCGCCTTGCTATCGCGCTCGGACTCCATGCCCAGCGAACTGACACTGGACATCGAGGTCGACGAAACCGGCGCCGTGACATCGGTCTCCGTGGACGGTGACGCGTCGCTGTTCACCATCAACGACGCGCGCATCATCGGCGCTGCGGGCAGCGCCTACGAGGGCATCACTTTTGTTTTCACCGGCGATACGTCGCAGAGCGCCACCTTGGCGTTCACCGCCGGCATCGTCGAGCGGCTGTTCAACGCCGCGGACGGCTACGCCAACGCCGACGACAGCATCCTGACAAGCGTCATCACGGACCTGTCGGAGACCAACGAGGATCTCGACGAGCGGGCCAGCGACATCCGAAGCCGTGCCGAAGATTACCGCGATACGCTGACCACCCGCTACGCCGCGTATCAGGCGGCGATAGAAGAAGCGCAGTCGACGCTCGACTATCTGGAAGCCTATCTCAACCTCGGAGACTGACCAATGACCTGCGCAATGACCCATGCCATTTCCGCCTATCGGCAGGCCGCCACGGCGGTGCCGCCGGTGACCGCCGTGGTGCGTCTGTACGACGAAGCCATCAATGCCATCCACCGCACGATCAAAGCGCACGAGGCCGGCCGTTTCGATGAGGCCTATGCCAACGTTCAGCACGCGGTAGCCATTCTGCGCGGCTTGCGCCAGGCGCTTGACCTCGAAAGAAGCGGCCTGGTCGGACGGCAGTTGAATCAGATGTACTCAAGCAACATATTAGCGCTGACCAACAGCATCGGCAAAGCGAATGCCGCAGCGCGTCTTCGCAAACTCATCGAGGGCCTCATCGATGTGCGCGACGCGTGGGCGAGCATGACGCCGATCAAGCCGCGGGCCGAGGAAAGCGGCGCCGACTATTCGGATTTCGATAGGCCAACCGCCGCATGATCCACGGCGTCACATAGACACCCGCCGCGAAGGCATGTAATTTCCACCGCAGGCGCCACACCGTGGCGACCGTCATTAACACCATGAAAACCATGAGAATCGAAGACTTCGAAGATATTCTCGATCGTCGAGGAAGCGATCTCGACACATGGTCGAAGAAGGAGGCCGCGGCGGCCAGGGCTTTGCTCGAGCACTCGCGCGAGGCCCGTGCGCTGCTTGAGGAATCGCATGCCCTGCAACAGGCGTTCGCCCCCCAGGCGCCCGTGCGCGCGCCCGCCGGCCTCGCCGATCGCATCGTTCGCGAGGCGCTTGCCTCCTCGCGCGCACGCGAACCGATAACGCAAACCGCGGCAACGCCGCCGCAGCCGGCCCGTTTCACCGCCGGATCGCTTGTGCGGTCGCTTGCCCGGTCACTTGAATCGCTTCGGGACGGCGGGGCGGCGGTTTTTCAAACCGACACGATGCTGCGGCCGGCCGCCGTTCTGATGGTCTGCTTCGTCTCAGGCATGATCGCCAGCTATGCGAACGTCGATGAGACAAGCAATGTTCTTTCTGAAGTATCCCTGCCGACGTTTTTCACATACTTCGATCTGTCATAGCGGATACAAGAATGCCCCTTAAGACCGCAAGCCGCCGCTTCATCGTTCTCGCGAACGTCCTGTTCCTGTCGCTCGGCGTGAATTTGTTCCTGGCGGGCTGGCTTGTCGGCGGGTCGTTCGACCGGCCGCCCCCTGGACCGCCGAACTTCTTCCGCGACTTCGAAACCCGCCTCAAGGGCCAGCTTTCCGAGCGTGGCCAGGTCTTGCTGCAGGAAGGAATCGACGATCTTCGCGCCGAGTTTGAACGATTCAGGCCCGCGGCCGACGTCAGCCGCAAGAATCTGGCGAAACTGATCGCGGCCCCGGCGTTCGACCCTGACACGTTGCGGGCAACCCTTCAGGCGGCGATCGACAGCCGCAACCAGCTTGACGCCAGGTCGCTGAACCGGATCACCGCGCTGCTGGTACAATTCGACGCCAAGGACAGGGCGGCCATCGCGGACTTCATCCGGCGCACGCCGGGACCCGGACCGCAGCATTCCCAAGACACCGACCCGAAATAAACGCGCCTCGCCGCCACCGCGTGAAAACCGGACGCACCGCCGCAAGCGCTGCCCGCGCCGCCGACGCGAGCGAACGCCTGACACCGTGCGCGGGCCAAGTCCGAGGACTGGCGCGCGCCTGCCGCGCCGCCATATATTCGCGCGACACAGGCCTGCACGAGGAAGCCGCCCCGATATCAGTGCGGCCGGCCGCAAACACTTCGCGCCAACTGCGATAGTCTTGCGTGCGTTCCATGAATGTAGAAATATTTGCCTATGGGAAATATTTACCTAGTATTTATTTTAAATTAATCCGCCTGATCTGAGCTTGCCGTCCGTTTCTTATTCACAAGGGACGACCGCACGCCAGTAATGGCCAAACAAGTCGCCCCACCCAATTCGCTCATTCGACGCAAGGTGGGAAGCCGATGACCATATCAACTGTTAGCAGTGCCGCGGCGACCGCGACCACCACGAGCAGCACCAGCACTTCATCGCTCGGACTGACCAGCAACGACTTTCTGACGCTGATGCTGGAGCAGATCCAGAACCAGAACCCGCTCGACCCGACCGACACCGACTCCTACATGGAGCAACTGGTTTCCTATGGCAGCTACGACACGCTCAACAGCATCAACGACCAGATCACCAGCCTGACGACATCGATGGAGTCGATGATCTCCAACACCGGGCTGGGATATGTCGGCAAGACGGTGGAGGCCAACGGCAACACCAACACGCTGACCGACGGATCCGCCACCTACGGCTATTCGCTGGACGAAGACGCCAGCAGCGTTTCCATCTCGATCCTCGACGAAAGCGGCGCCACGGTCTGGACCGGCAGCGGCGAGACCGAGGCCGGCTCCCACAGCTTCGTCTGGGACGGCACGACCACCGACGGCACTCAGCTTGAAGACGGCGGCAACTACACCATCGCGGTCGAGGCGCTCGACGCGAATGGCGATTCCATAACCGGCAGCACGACGGTGACCGGCGTGGTGACCGGCATCGACGTGGAGAACGACGAGTCTGTCCTGACTCTCGGCGACAGCACCATTTCCATCGACGACGTCATCAGCATCAAGGCATAGGGAGCGTACCATGAGTCTGACTGGAGCCCTGAATTCAGCCGTTTCCTCTCTTTATGCCCAGAGCCAGGCGTTGGCGACGGTCGCCGACAATCTGGCGAACTCGGGCACCACCGCCTACAAGGCGAACTCCACGTCCTTTGAAAGTCTTGTCGCCAGCGCATCGAGTTCGGGAAGCAGCGGCGGCGTTTCCGCGACAACGCGCGCCAACAACACGGCGCAAGGCCTGCTCGTATCCTCAAGCAGCGACACCTCGCTGGCCATCGACGGAAGCGGCTACTTCGTTGTCTCCTCGGATATCGACGGCAGCGACGCGAACTACACGCGCAATGGCGAATTCTCCGTCGATAGCGACGGATATCTGGTCAACAACGGCAACTATCTGCTGGGCTGGGAAACCGACGCCGACGGCAATGTGATCGGCGGCACAAGCGAGACATCCCTGGTCGCCATCGACACCGATGCGATCCAGAGCTCGGTCGGCGCCACGACCGAAATCGATATCCAGGCCAACCTGCCCGCCGATGCCGAGATCGGCAGCACCTATGAGACAACCCTCGAGGTCTACGACTCGCTCGGATCCGGCAGCACCGTAACGGCCACCTGGGAAAAGACCGCCGAGAACACCTGGGAACTGAGTTTGGCGGATCCCGTGTTGTCCTCCACCGGCGTCGCCAGCGGAACCACATCCAGCGACCCCATCGAGATCACATTCAACTCTGACGGAACCCTTGCCAGCACCAATCCGGCGGCGGCGGAACTGACGATCAGCGGCTGGACCACGGGCGCCGCCGCCAGTACGATTTCACTGTCATTGGGCACCACCGGAAAGACCGATGGGCTGACGCAATACGCATCCGACAGCAGCACTCCCAGCATCACCGGCCAGACCGTCACCCAGAACGGTATCGCTTACGGCAACCTGACCGGCATCGAAATTTCGGACAACGGATCGGTGATCGCCAACTTCGACAATGGCGAAGCCCAGACCATCTACAAGATCCCCATCGCCACCTTCGCCAATGCCAACGGCCTGACGGAAATGAGCAACGGCGTCTATGCCCGCAGCACGACGTCCGGCAGCAGCGTCCTGCAATTCGCCGGCGCCGGAGGCGCGGGCGAGATCAACGGCGGATGGCTTGAATCGAGCACCACCGATACCAGCAACGAATTTTCCAGCATGCTCGCCGCGCAGCAGGCTTATTCCGCCTCCTCGCAGATCATGTCGACCGCTAGCGACATGTTCGACACGCTGATCAACTCGGTCCGCTGACAATGACCCAACCTGACCCTGATCCGAGATTTCACAAACTGAAGCGGCTCTGCGCCGAGGCCAGAGCCAATTCTTCCGACGGCGCCGCCGGCCGGCTCAAGGCTCTGGCACTGCACGATGAAGTGAACCGTCTCGCGGCCGAACTTGCCGCGCGGCGCGCGGACATCGGCCGGCAATTGTTCGGCTCGTTCAACGCCTCACGCGCCGCATCCAGCTACGCCCACGTGCAGGCCCTGCCGCTGCCCGCCCAGACGCGCAGAGGACCGAAACAATGACCCCCGTCCCGCCGATCGAAACCGTGGACGAAACCGTCGCGCGCATGATCGATGTCGCCGACAGGCTTCTGGCGCTGGCGCATGACGAAAACCGGCGCCTGGCCGCCGGAATGACCATGCCGCTTGATGATATTGTCGCCCAGAAGCATGAACTCGCCGAGCAATTCAGCCGCTGGATGCGACAGATCAAGACGCAGCAGCTGCTGCTGATCCAGGCGTCCCCGGAACTGGCGACCCAATTGCTGGAACGCGGCCGCCGGCTTGGACAGGCTCTGTCGGAAAACGCCGCGGAACTGAACAAGGCCATGGCCGCGAGCCAGCGCCGCGTGGATGCGATCATGCGGGTGGTGCGCGAGGAGTCAAAGCCGCCGCCGGTGTATGGCGTCAACGGACGCTACGCGTCGCCTGTCGTCAACCGGACGGTCTCCCTGCATCCCGGATGCAAGGCGTAATCCGGTGAAGGGAGCAACATGACCTCGCTCAGCGTCGCCAGCCAGATCGCCACGAGTTCACTGACCGCGACCCAGGTCCAGTTGTCGGTTGCCTCCGCCAACATCGCCAACGCGGACACCGAAGGCTACACACGCAAATCCGCGACCCAGACGTCCCAGACCACGGCGGGCGTTGGCACCGGTGTCTCCATCTCCGGCATCACCTCCAAGGTGGACGCCATCCTGCTGGCCAACCTGAACGAGGCGACGTCGAAACAGGCCGCCGCATCGACGACTGCCGACTATCTCGACCGTCTGCAATCCCTGTTCGGTTCCACATCAGGTGACGACGGCACTGGCAGCGCGCTCTCCAACACGCTTGCGGATGTGGAAAGCGCGCTGTCGGAACTTGCCTCGACGCCCGAAAGCACGAGCGCGGCCGCCAGCGCCCTCAGCGAGCTCGACACACTGAGCGCCCAGTTGCGCGAGTTGTCGTCGGATATCCAGGACCTGCGCGCGGAGGCTGACGCGGCAATCGCCGCATCCGTCGACAGCGCCAATGAAGCCATCACCACGATCGATGCGCTCAACGAGCAGATTGTCGCCGGCAAGGCGCGCGGCGAATCCACCGCGGATCTGGAAGACCAGCGCAATCAGGCGCTTCAGACGCTTTCGGAATCGCTCGGCGTTTCAAGCCTCGTTTCCGACAATGGATCGATGAAGGTCTACACGACCTCGGGTCAGGTCCTGGTTGACGGCTCCGCGCACTATCTGTCCTTCGACAGCGCAAGCGTCATGACGTCCGAACGGAGCTACGACGGCACGGACGCCGGACTCAGCGGAATCACGCTCAACGGCACCGATATCGCCGCCAGCATCTCCAACGGCGAGATCAAGGCGCTTCTGAGCGTGCGCGACGAAACCCTGCCGGCCGCGCAGGACATGATCGACACGCTGGCGAGCACCGTGATTGAAACCGTCAACGCCGTGCGCCCCGATCTGCTGACCGGGACGGATGCGTCGGACATCGCGGTCTCCGCCGACCTCCTCGCCGATCCCGGCAGCCTGCTCGACGACACGGATGCCGCGGCGATCGCCACGGCCCTTCTCGCGGCGCTGCAAGAGGACAGCAGCTTCGAGGCCTCGGGAAGCCTCGCGGCGACGCAGGGCAGCATGGCGGACTACGCCACCGACATTCTCTCCGTGGTCGTCGGCCAGGCAAACAGCGCCGCGGCCCGTCTGGAAACGGCCGACAGCCGGCTGACGTCCATATCCGACGCCATCACCTCGGACTACGGCGTGAACCTCGACGAGGAAACCGCGCGGCTGTCTGAACTCTCACAACTCTATTCAACCTCGGCGCAGGTTCTCAGCACCATCCAGGAGATGTTCGATGCCCTGCTGGCGGCGGTAAGTTGAGGTAACCAACCATGGTGATGCGTGTCGCAACCTTCGGGCTGACCTCCAGCCTGCTCTCGCAATCGCTCGCGACCCAGGCGAAGCTCGCGGAGAAGACCAACCAGCAGGTCTCCGGCGTCAATTCGACCGACTATGCGGGGCTGGGAACCGACGCCACCCGGATGGTCGGGCTCGAGGTCGCGGTCACGCGCTCGGAGGCTTATCAGTCGGCCGGCACGCTGGCCAACACGCGTATCGAGGCCATGTATTCCGCCACCGATTCCATGGTCGACCTGTTGACCCAAATGCGCGCGGAGGTGTCGGCGGCGTCCCTGGGCGAGGACAGCACCACCCTGCAGTCGACCGCCGCGAGCCTGCTTGAGGAATTCACCGCGCTGATCAACACCCAAAGCCAGGGCCGCTATCTGTTCGCGGGCAGCATGACCGGCGAGCCGCCCGCCTCAACAGAAGGATACGAGGCGACGTCGCTGACCGACGTCAACACCGGCTACTACTCCGGCGACGAGAACACGGCTTCGGTCGCCGTCAGCGAAAGCTGGACAATTGACTACGGCATCAGCGGCGGCAACGACGCCCTGGAGAAGGCGATGCGGGCGCTGTCCTACCTCGCCAACGCGGATACGCTCGACAGCCAGAGCCTGACGGCCGCCGCCGACCTGCTTGTCGAGGCCCAGGACGGCATTTCGTCGCTGCAGGTCGGCCTCAGCCTCGCCGCCTCCTCGATAGAACGCGCCATCACCTCCGAAGAGGAGTTCACCGCCACGGCGGAAGAGCTGATCGCCGAGATAAACACCAGCGACACCGCGGTGCTCGCGGTGATGATCACCAGCTACAACACTCAGCTGGAAGCCAGCTATTCCGCCCTTGGAACGCTGTCGAGCCTCAGCCTGATGGACTATCTGCGATAGCAGCAGGAGCCGTCAGTCCTGGTGGATCGGCTCGGCGACAAACTTGCCGCCCTGATAGACCGCGTCGACCGCGTCCGCCGGCGGCGGCGTCATGGCGGCGTCGAGCTTAGCGCGAAACACTTCCGAGTTGTCCTTGGGCCGCCAGCCGAGGAAGCGTGCGCCGGAGTTGTCCCACCACGTGGCGTCGTTGTCCGAGACGCCCCAGACGATTGGACGGCCGATGCGCGGCACGCGGAAGATGCACTCGACCAGCGACACGAAATCATCCGGGCTGAGCCACGTCGACAGCATGCGGTGATCGCGCGGCTCGGGGAAACACGAGCCGATGCGCACCAGCGCTGTCTCCTGGCCGAACTTGTCGTGGTAGAGGCTGGACACCGCCTCGCCGAAACACTTGGAAACGCCGTAGAGCCCGTCCGGCCGCATCGGCATCTCCGTGTCCAGCCGGACGTCCTGGGTGTAGTAGCCAATCGTGTGGTTGGAGCTGGCGAAGATGATGCGCGGCAGACCGTTCAGCCGCGCCGCCTCATAGAGATTATAGACGCCGACGATGTTCGCCTCGCAGATCCTGTCGAACGTGTCTTCCACCGACACCCCGCCCAGATGCAGGATCCCGTCGCAGCCCGCGACGAGCTCGGCCACCGCCGCCCGGTCACCGAGATTGCACGGCACCAGTTCCTCATTCGCCGCGGCCTCGCCGAGATTGGCGACATCGGACAGGCGCAGGACCTCGGCCACATGCTTGAGCCGGTTGCGCGCCACGGTGCCAAGGCCGCCAGCGGCGCCGGTGATCAGAAGTCGTTTCAGCATGGTATCCTCATTCGAATAGAGCGGGCAGCGTCAGCGAGATCGCCGGCACATAGGTGGTCAGCATCAGCGCCACCAGAATCGCCAGGTAGAACGGCCAGATGGTCTTCACCGCATGTTCGATCTTGACCCCGCCGATGACGCAGCCGACGAACAGACAGGCGCCGACAGGCGGCGTGCACAGGCCCAGCCCCAGGTTCATCATCATGATGATGCCGAACTGGATCGGGTCCATGCCGAGATCGCGGACTACCGGCAGGAAGATCGGCGTGCAGATCAGGATCAGCGCCGCCATGTCCATGATCATGCCGAGCACCAGCAGGATGACGTTGAGCATCAGCAGAATCAGGATCGGGTTGTCGGAGATCGCGGTCAGCGAATGCGCCAGCATGTCCGGCACCCGGTACAGCGTCAACAGATAGGCGAAGGCCGAGGCGCAGCCGACCAGGATCATCACCATGGCGGTGGTGCGCACCGCGCTGAGCACCGCCGTCTTGAAGCCCGTCCAGGAGAGTTCCCGGTAGACGAAAATTGTGACGAGGAAGGCGTAGATGGCGCCCAGCGCGCCCGACTCGGTCACCGTCATGACGCCGGAGAGCACGCCGCCGACGATGATCACCGCCGTGAACAGGCCCGGCAGCGCGACGACCAGGCTGCGCAGCAGCGTCCCCCAGCCGGGAAACGTCTCGGCGGGGTAGCCGCGCCGCACCGCGACCAGATAAGCGACGACGCCCAGGCACAGGCACATCAGCACGCCGGGCACGACGCCGGCGATGAACAGTTTCGACACCGAGATACCGCCGCCGGCGGCGACCGCGAACAGGATCATGTTGTGGCTCGGCGGAATCACCACGCCGGCGATCGACGAGCACACGGTGACGTTGACCGCGTAGTCGGCGTCGTAGCTCTTTTCCTTCATCACCGGCATCAGGATCGAGCCAAGCGCGGAGGTGTCGGCGACGGCGGACCCGGAAATGCCGCCAAACAGCATGGAGGAGGCCACATTGACCACCCCGAGTCCGCCACGCATGGACCCAACGGCGGCGGCGGCCAGACGCACCAGACGTGCGGCGATGCCGCCCTGCATCATCAGTTCACCGGCAAAGATGAAGAAGGGGATCGCCAGCAGCGAGAACACCGAAATGCCCGACATGATGCGCTGGAAGGCGACGAACAGAGGAAAGCCCTCGTAGAGAAAGCCCGCAACCGCGGCGATGCCGAGGGCGAAGGCGACCGGGACGCCGACGATCATGCCGCCGAAAAACAGCCCGAACAGAATGATGAGGCCCATGATGTCAGTTTCCGGCCGGCGTGCGGCGTAGCAGGCGTGTGAGGATATCCGCTCCGGCGAACAGAATAAGGAAGACACCGCAGATCACCATCGGCGCGGCGCGCCAGCCTTCCGACAGGCCGATCATCGGGATCATCCGATTCAACATCTTGTCCACCAGAGCCGCGCCTTGCCAGGCCATGAAGCCGCCGAAAAGGATCAGCAGGACATCGCTGATGTAGTAGGTCGCCACCCGGATGGGTCCGGGCATCGCCTCACGCACGAAATCGATGCTGAGATGGGTCTTCTGGCGGATGCCGACCGGCGCGCCGAGAAAGGTGATGAAAACGACGATCAGAAGCGACGCCTGCTCGACCCAGGTGGGCGTGTTGTTAAGCACATAGCGGCCGAACACCAGCCAGCCGAAGATCACGATCAGGAACACCAGCATGACACCGGCAACCGTCATGCAAAGCCGGGCGATACGGTCGAGTACCCGGTCGACGCCCGCAAGCCAGGCGGGCCCATCGTCCCCCGCGCCCTCCGCACCGGGGCTTTCCGTCAAACGCATCTCAGTGCCCCTCGTGGCCGATGGCGCGGCGCATGGCCCCGCTGGCGCGCACGCGCTCCGCTTCTGGTTCCCGGATTGCGGCCGTCCGGAGCCGCGATCCATGATCATGATATCAGGTGTGGTGTCGTCGCACGACGACGCCGCGTCATGCGGAGCATCCAGGATCCGGCGCACGGCCCGGGCGCATGTGCCGCGCCCGGGCCGTTCTTGCGCAGGATCTCCTGGATCTACTTGGTCGACTGAATTTCCGTGATCCAGTCAGCCAGATCAGGGTTCTGCTCGATGAACGTGGCGTAGACAGGCTTCATCTTTTCCTGGAAAGCAGACTTGTCCTTGACCTCGTTGACCTTCACGCCGCCGGCCTCGACCTTCTTGCGGCTTTCGTCGGAGCGCTTGGCCCACAGATCACGCTGCGTCTTGGCTGCGGATACAGCCGCGGCGCTGACGATCGCCTGATCCTCGGCCGACAGCTTGTCCCAGCTCGCCTTGGCGATGCAGACGCACTCCGGAATGATCAGGTGGTCGGTGATCGAATAATAGGGCGCCACTTCGTAGTGGTTGGTCGATTCGAACGACGGGTAATTGTTCTCCGCGCCGTCGATGACGCCGGTCTTGAGCGACTGAAACACCTCGCCAAAGGCCATCGGCGTGGCGTTGCCGCCGAGCTGCGCGACCATGTCGACATAGAGATCGTTGTTCATGACGCGGATCTTCATGCCGGCGACATCCTCGGGCGTCTCGATCGGATGCTTGGTGTTGTAGAAGCTGCGCGAACCTGAATCGAACCAGGCGAGACTGACCAGACCTTCCTTTTCCATGGCGGCGGAAAACTTCTTGCCGATCGGCCCGTCCATCACCTTGTGCATCTGGTCGACGCCGTTGAACAGGAACGGCAGCGACAGCACGTTGGTCTCCGGAATGATGGGGCCCATCGGACCCATGTTGAAATTAGCGAAATCGAGCGCGCCGTTGCGCGTCTGCTCGATGGCGTCGGGCTGCGATCCCAGCACGCCGCCATTGTAGACTGTGGCGGTCACCCGGCCGTCGGTCTTCTCGGTGACGTCCTTGGCGAACTGCTCCAGGGCCACCGTGTTCGGATAGCCTTCCGGATGGATGTTCCAGCCGCGCCAGTCGGCGGCCTGCGCGGCGGTCGCGGAAAGGGTGAGCGCACCGGCCAGCAAGCACCGGCGCAACAGAGCAGAGTGTTTCACGATTTTGTCCTCCCAGACGCTGAAGACATATTGTCATATGCCTTTTCACCAATCATGATACATTCATCATACAACCTGTCAAGCGGGTCGCCGACGTATTGTCCAAACCGACGACGCACCAGTGGCCAGAACGCCAGAGTCACGATACACCCGGTAGCGGCCGATACGAGCGGCAAGCGTCCGCGAACGGACAGCAGAAGGAAGCATGATACCGTGAGCGACGTGCAGATCGGACAAAAGAAACCCAGCCGGCGCATCGGCGGCGAGCCCGCCCGGGTCAACCTGGTCGCCCGCGTCGGCGGCGACCTGCGCCAGGCCATCGCATCCGGCAGCGTCGCGGTTGGCACGAAACTGCCGAGCGAAGCCGCGCTGACGGAGCAATACGAGGTGAGCCGCACAGTCGTGCGCGAAGCCGTCGCCGCCCTGCGCGCCGACGGCCTTGTCGAAGCGCGGCAAGGGTCGGGCGTCTATGTGGTTGCCCGCGAACCCGCGGGAACGCAGAATTTTCACACCATGGATCCCACGCGCATCTCGTCGGTCATCGAGTTTCTGGAGCTGCGCGCGGCTGTGGAAATCGAGGCCGCGGGCCTTGCGAGCCAGCGCCGGTCTCCTGCCCAGGAAGAGGCGGTGATCGAGGGCTGCGAGGAAATCGAACGGCTGATGAAGGCCGGCGCGCCGACATCGGACGCGGATTTCGCGCTGCACCTGACGATCGCCGATGCGACCAACAACATGCGCTTTCGCGAATTCCTGGAAATGATCGGGCCGAAGCTGATTCCCCGCCGCGCACTTCAGGAAGGCGCCCGGGAAGCGACCCCTGCCAACTATCTCGAGCAGATCCAGACGGAGCACCGGACCATCGCCGACGCCATCTCCAATCGCGACGAAGTGGCGGCCCGCGATGCCATGCGCCATCACCTCAAGGGAAGCCAGGATCGCTACCGCCAGATGCTGCGCCGGCCGGAGCCGGCATGACGGGAGCCTGAAAATGCAAAGTTATCATACAACTTCTTGACACGGGCGCAGCGAATTTTATGATCACCGCTCAGATGTGATCACCAAGGACGCCCAGAGAATGGATCCCCAAGCCCTCAAGGCCGCGCTCGGCGCCGGCCTTCTCTCCTTCCCCGTCACCGCATTCGACACGGAGGGAGGTTTCGCGCAAGCGCCATACATGGCGCATATCGAATGGCTGGCTGGATTCGACGCCACGGTGCTGTTCGCCGCCGGTGGTACCGGCGAGTTCTTCTCGCTCGATCCGTCGGAAATTCCGACGATTGTGCGCGCCGCCAAGCAGGCGGCGGGAACAACTCCCATCGTCGCGGGGTGCGGCTACGGCACCAAGACCGCCGTCAGCATCGCGCAGGCGGCGGAGAAAGCCGGCGCCGACGGCATTCTGCTGTTGCCGCACTATCTCATCGACGCCCCGCAGGCCGGACTCCTCGCTCACGTGAAGGCGGTGTGCGACGCGGTCGGCATCGGCGTCATGGTCTACAACCGCGACAACGCGATCCTGCAGCCCGACACATTGATGCGCCTGTGCGAGGCGTGTCCTAATCTCGTCGGCTTCAAGGACGGCTCCGGCGACATCGGGCTCGTGCGCCAGATCACCGCCACCGCCGGCGACCGGCTCGTCTACCTCGGCGGCATGCCGACGGCCGAGCTTTTCGCCGAGGCCTATCTCGGCGCCGGCTTCACCACCTATTCGTCGGCCGTGTTCAACTTCGTGCCGGCGCTCGCGCAGGACTTCTATACCGCGCTCAGGGCCGGCGACCGCGCCCGCATGGACACCATTCTCACCGGCTTTTTCTATCCCTTCATGCAGATCCGCAACCGCCAGAAGGGTTATGCTGTCTCCGCCGTCAAGGCCGGCGTCCGGCTTGTCGGCTTTCAGCCGGGCGGCGTGCGCCCGCCGCTGACCGATCCCACGGCCGAGGAGGAAGCGATGCTCGCAGATCTGATTGAGCGTGCGAAGACCCTATGAGCCCTTCCCTGAAGATCGCGGACGTCCGCACGCACATCCTCGACCACCGCCTGGAGCAGGCTTTCGAGAGCGCCTCCATGCGCTTCGACCGGCGCCAGCACGTGCTCGTCGAGATCGTCTGTGACGACGGCGCCACCGGCTGGGGCGAATGCCTCGGCCCCGCCCTGCCCAACGCCGCCGTGGTGAAAGCCTACTCGGCGCGGCTGATCGGGCGCGATCCGCTGGAAACCGAAAAGCTCTGGCAGGAGCTCTACAATTTCCTGCGCGACCAGGGCCAGCGCGGCCTCGCGATCACCGCGCTGTCGGGCATCGACATCGCGCTGTGGGACATCAAGGGCAAGCATTTCGGCGTTCCCGTCTCGACGCTTTTGGGAGGCCGGGTGCGCGAAAGCGTCCGCGCCTACGCCACCGGCTCCTTCCGCAAGGACGGCGTGGACCGGGTGCGCGACAACGCGGCGGAAACGGCAGGGCATATTGAAGCCGGCTTCCACGCGGTGAAAATCAAGATCGGCTTTGATCCGGTCGAGGACCTCAAGGTGATCGCCGCGGTGCGCGAGGCGATCGGCCCGGACGCCCGGCTGATGATCGACGCCAATCATGGCTACGACGTGCTCGAGGCTGTCCGCGTCGGCAAGGCGGCGGCCGAATTCGACATCGACTGGTTCGAGGAGCCGGTGATTCCGGAGCAGCTCGGCGCCTATCGCGCGGTGCGCGCCGGCCAGCCGATCCCGGTCGCCGGCGGCGAGACCTGGCACGGCCGCTTCGGCTTCCAGGAGCCGCTTGAGACCCGCGCCATCGACATCGCCCAGCCCGACATCTGCGGAACGGGCGGCTTCACGGAAATGCGCCGCATCGCCGACATGGCCGCCCTGCACGGTGTCCGGCTGGTGCCGCATGTCTGGGGCACCGCGGTGCAGATCGCCGCCAGCCTGCAGTTTCTCTCAAGCCAGCTGCCCGATCCGCCGCGCCGCGATCCCATCGAGCCGATCCTCGAATTCGACCGCACGCCCAATCCCTTCCGCCAGGCCATCGCCAGGGTTCCCTTCGAACACGAGAACGGCATGGTGCGAATCCCCGATGCCCCGGCCTCGGTATCGAGATCGACCGCGACGCGCTCGACGAATTCCGTCGGAAGGACGCCCCATGATCGAGCGCAGCTACACCGGCGCAAGGCCCGCCATCCGCCTGCCCAGGGGCGCGATCGACACCCAGACGCACATGTTCCTGCCCGGCTACCCGGCGATCGAGCCCGGCCCGCCGCTGCCCGAGGGCCTGCCGGGGCCGGCGGAATACCGCCGGCTCATGGACTGGCTCGGCATCGATCGCGTTGTGGTCACCCAGGGCAACGCGCATCAGCGCGACAACAAAAATCTCATTGCCTGCCTTGCCGAGATGGGGCCCGTCGCCCGCGGCGTCGCCGTGATCGATGCCACCACATCGCAGGTCGAACTCGACCGGCTGCACGCGGCGGGCATTCGCGGCGCGCGGATCATGGACCTGCCCGGCGGCGCGGTTGGACTGGAGGCGCTGGAAGCGGTCGACGTCAGGGCCGCGGCCATGGGCTGGGTGACGGCGGTGCAGTTCGACGGCAACCGGATCCTGGAGCACGAGGCCCGGCTCGCGGCGCTCCAGAGCCGCTTCATCATCGACCATCACGGCAAATTCTTCGCCGGCGCCGCGCCGGACTCTCCCGAGATCGACGCGGTCAGGCGGCTGATCGACACGGGCAACTGCTGGTTCAAGTTCGCCGGCTGCTACGAGTCCTCGCGCTCCGGCGAACCCGCCTATGAAGACATCGCCGCCACCGCGCGCGCGCTCGCGGCCCATGCGCCGGACCGCATCGTCTGGGGCACCAACTGGCCGCACAATCTGGCCAAGACCACCGCCGACTATCCGAACGACGCGGCGCTGACCGACACGGTGCTGGGCTGGTTCCCGGATGAAGACGGCCGCCGCCTGGCGCTGGTTGACACACCGCAGGCGCTGTTCGGCTTTCCGCCGCTCGCACCGTAGCGCATCTTTTCGGCGTCCTTCCTCCCCACCGCGAAACAATTGCGGGAATATTGTTCTGGCGCAAAGTCTGCGCGACTGCCGTTCGCTAGTTTCTTTTCGACACAACTCGAAAGGACAGACCGATGCTCACACGCAGAGCCGCCTTGATGGGAGCCGCCAGCCTCGCCGCCGCTCCCTTCGTCATCCAAGCCGCGCAAGGCGAGGAAATCATGGACACGTCGATGGCCCCGCCGGCCGATCTGTCCACGCTGAAACGCGTCAAGCGCAAGCTGGTGAAGCCGCCCTTCGTGCACGAGCACGAGCAGGTCGCAACCGCCGAGCCGCAGATCGTCGAATTCGAGATGAGGATCGTGGAAAAGGAAGTGCAGGTCGCCGACGACGCCTACCTGCAGGCCATGACCTTCAACGGGTCGATCCCCGGCCCGCTGATGGTGGTGCATGAAGGCGATTACGTGGAGCTGACTCTCTACAACTCGCCCGAGAACCTGTTGCAGCACAACATCGACTTCCACGCCGCCACCGGCGCGCTGGGCGGCGGTTCACTGACACTGATCAACCCGGGTGAGAAAACCGTTCTGCGCTTCAAGGCGACCCGGCCCGGCACCTTTGTGTATCACTGCGCGCCCGGCGGCCCGATGATCCCCTGGCACGTCGTCTCCGGCATGTCAGGCGCCATCATGGTCCTGCCGCGCAAGGGCCTCACCGACCATACGGGCGCACCGGTCAGCTATGACCGCGTCTACTACATCGGCGAGAACGACTTCTACATCCCCAAGGACGACAGTGGCGAATACAAGCGCTTCGACGACGCCGGCGACAGCTATGCCGATACGCTCGAAGTGATGAACGGACTGATCCCCACGCATGTCGTCTTCAACGGCAAGGTCGGGGCGCTCACCGGCGACAACGCGCTGCAGGCCAGCCAGGGCGAACGCGTCCTGTTCGTCCACAGCCAGGCGAACCGCGACAGCCGGCCCCATCTGATCGGCGGCCACGGCGATCTGGTCTGGGAGCACGGCAAGTTCAACAACCCGCCCGACCGGGACTTTGAAACCTGGTTCATCCGCGGCGGTTCGGCGGGAGCAGCGCTCTACGAGTTCCTGCAGCCCGGCGTCTACGCCTACGTGAACCACAATCTGATCGAGGCGGTGAACCTCGGCGCGACGGCGCATGTGCTCGTGGAGGGCAAATGGAACAACGATCTGATGGAACAGGTCGTCGCCCCCACCGAATACAACGCCGCGTTCGAAGGCAAGACGGCTCTGCCCTGAGCAGGATCGACAGCAGTGCGCATGATGGGGGCGGCCGATTTCTCGGCTGCCCCTTTTGTCAATTGGAAGGGGCTTGAAATGTCATCCCAACGCCTGGCTGGTGCCGCCCTGGCGGTCGTCGCGACAGCCGCCGCCCTCACCGTATGGAGCGCGACGCGGCCCGCCATCACCGAGCTGCCGGAAACCGTCGTGATCGAGCCCGGCCCGTACACCTACCGGCCGGCCGGAACCTACCGCTATTATGGAAAGCTGGTCGACGCGCCTTTGCAGACCGAGGTCGCGGACCAGCCGCTCGAGATCATGACGTTTCAGGTCAGCCGCGCGGAATACGCCGCCTGCGTGGCCGATGGCGCGTGCGAGGCGTCGCGTGTCTCGCAAGGCGGCAGCCCCACGAGCGCGGACCTGCCGCAAACCGAGGTCAACTGGTACGACGCGACCGCCTATGCGGCGTGGTTTTCGCGCCAGACCCGGCAGCACTGGCGTCTTCCCGATGACCGCGAGTGGCAACGCGCGGCGGCCGAGCGGTTTTTCGAGGAGAAGATCGTCGCCGAGGACGAGGACGATCCCGCGCAACGCTGGCTCGCCGCCTATGAACGCAACGTCGCCACCCGCGGCACCACCACGCCCGAGCCGCAACCGCGCGGAACCTTTGGGACGAACTCGCACGGCGTCGCCGATATCGCCGGCAACGTCTGGGAGTGGACCACGACGTGTGTGGCGAACTCGATCGTGACGGGCGACGGAGCGCCGCCGGTCAAGCAGCAGGAATACTGCGGAGCCCACATCGCGGAAGGAAAACACCGTGCGATCATTATCGATCTGGTGCGCAACCCCAAGGTCGGCGGCTGCGCTGCCGGCCTGCCCGCGGACTACGTCGGCTTCCGGCTCGTACGCGCCAGATAGGGACCGATGCGCAGCGCGAAGACCGAGAAGCCCGCGACCCACAGAAGCGCCGCGAGCCACAGCCCGGAGACCCCTGCAAGCACCAGCTCCGGAAAGCAGACCCGGACCAGCGCGGCCAGAAACACCATGGCGGCGGCGGCCGTCAGAGCCGGCCCCGCCACCAGGGCCCGTCCGGTATGTCCCAGCGACGCGCGCATCATCACCGCGACGGTCATGCCGCCGATGGCGCCGATACCGAGCAGATGAACGCCAACGGCGGCGGCGGCCAGACCGAAGGCCGCGGCCGCGTTCGCCGCAAGGCCGAGCGGCACGAATCCATAGGCGACATGCAACATCAGCAGCAGCGGCGACGGTCCTGTCCGGCCGCCCTGCCAGCGGCTCAGACGAATCGCATGCAGCACGGCGGCAACAAGCAACAGCCCGCCGACGGCTCCGCCTTCGGGATGAAACGCCCAGGCCAGCAGCGCAACGCCGCCCGCGACCAGACAGGCCGCGTCGAAGCGGCCGACCGGGGCGGGCAGATGCTCGGGTGTGCGTTTCGCCAGCCAGTTGCGGGTGAAACTCGGGATGATCCGTCCGCCGATCAGCGTGATCAGGAAGACGACAACCGCCAGCCCCAGCCTGCGGCCGGTATCGGCGGAACCAAAGGTCATCGCCTCCAGATGAAACAGCAGATTGGCGCCCAGCAGCAGCCCACCGGCACCACCACCATCAGGTTTCGCCAATTGCGCCCGGCCACGATCTCCACCAGCACCATTGCGACAATCGCGGCCAGAAAACCCACATCGATCAGCATCACCGCGAAGGGCCCAAGTCCGAAGACGCCCGCGACCGCCAGCCGCCCGCGATCCAAAGCGACAGCAGCAGGACCAAAGGCCAGCCGCGCTTGGGCATCCGTCCCGTCCAGTTGGGAATGGCCGTGAACAGGAACCCGGCGATCACGGCCGAGGCGTAGCCGAAGATCATTTCATGGCTGTGCCAGTCGGTCGCACTCAGGGGACCGGACAGCGTCAGTACGCCGTCGAGCACCAGCATCCAGATGACAATGGCGGCGATCGCAAAGAGCGCCGCGGCGAGAAAAAACGGCCGAAAACCATAGCTGAACAATACCGGACCGCGATAAGGCTTCTGTCTCTCGCTCGCCATGTGCATCTCCTGTTTTCAAAGACAGCGGGCGACGCCCGCTCCGGCGCCGCCCCGTTTCAGTCCGTTTAATCGTCGGCGGTCCGACCGCTGGTCCTACTTGACCTCGGCGAAGATCGCCTCAAACCGTTTCTTGGCCTTGCCCGTCTGCTTGACGGCCTTGGCGGCGTCGAGATTGGAGGCGTCGCCGACCTGGATCAGGGCGACCATACCCATGCCGTAGTGGGGCGTGCACTTGAGGCCATACAGGCCTTCCGTGTCGACGGTGAGCTCGAAGTCCTTGCTCATCTTGCTCTTGAACGCGGCGACGCCGTCCGGGAGCATATCCTTGATGCCTTCGACATTGTGGCCCTTGTCAACCGAGACGAAATGGATCGTGTCGCCGGGCTGAGCCGCAACATAGGCAGGCTCGAACACCATCGAACCGGCTTCGCCCTTGTTGAGCATCTGTACTTCATGGGTTTCGGCGAATGCCACCCCGGTCATCAGGGCAAGAGCGGCGGCCACGGCGAGAGTTCTGCTAAGCATCGGAAATCCCTTTCTTTGCTTCCGGTGTATGTTGTGTGCAGCCGTTATGCTCTACTAATGGGCGGAACACATTGCGCTGCAACAAACTCTGGACGGGAATGTGAACAAGATCGACGAAAGCCTTCTGACCGGGATCCCGCCATTCCGGCGCCTCGAGCGCGCCCAGATCCGCGAAATCCTGGACCTCGCGGCGATCAAGCGCTTCGACGAGGGTGCGACGGTGTTTTCCGAAGGCATGACCGCCGACCGGTTCTACCTGCTGCTTGACGGCTACATTCGCGTCGTCCGCACCACCCAGGGCGGCGAGCACATCATCGCCATGCACATCGCGCCGGGCCAGTTGTTCGGCATCGCGCCGGCGCTCGGGCGCGAGACGTATCCCGCCACGGCAATAGCCGCGGCGGAAACCCTGGCATTGTCGTGGCCCGTGCGCTTGTGGCACGAATTCGTCGGCAAGTATGACGGCTTCGCCTCGGAGACCTACAAGGTGGTCGGCGAGCGGATGAATGAAATCCACACGCAACTGGCCGAACTCGCGACCCAGGCGGTGGAACAGCGTCTGGCGTCGGCCCTGCTGAGAATGGTCAATCAGTCCGGGCGCAAGGTGGACAATGGCATCGAGATCGCCTTCCCGGTCACCCGTCAGAACATCTCAGAAATGACCGGAACAACCCTGCATACGGTCAGCCGATTGCTGAGCGCCTGGCAGAAGCAGGGGATCGTCGAAAGCACCCGGCGCCACATCGTGGTGACCCAACCGCATCAACTGGTGCTGCTCAGCGGCGCGGCGGGTTGAGTCCAGCGGCCGCGCGCAACTCGGCGCGAAACGCCTCTTCATCAAGTTCGTATTCCTCACACGCGTCGATGATCGTGTGAAAGGGAGCAATCGGGCAGCCGAAGCACAGCATTCTGTGCCGGATGAACACCGCCGGCGTCTCGGGCCAAACCTTGAAGAGCCGCGTTAGCGGCAGGTCCGGGTCATCGATGTTGGATACAGTCATCGCGCCCTCCTTTGCACAATTACGCGCCACCCAGTGGACATCCAGAAAAAGTGAGAAACGGAGTTCGTCCGGCCCCGCATCGTGTCCGTGAGCCTACCCGCGGCTTGATCGGCAGTGAAGGCGCTCGCGAACCTCGTATCGCGACCGGACGCCGTGCCATCGGCTGCGTCTGCGGTCATCTGCGTGTATGGCACGAAGTTTCGTCCGCCTCTTTGTGCTGCGACAACCTTCGGGCTGCCATCCATGGTAGCTTGACGGATCCGCAACAACGATCAGGTCCGGCACCATGTCAGAGATCCTCACGAAATCGCGGGCCAGGAACGTGTTCTACGGAGGATCGCTTTTCTTCGTAGTCGTTTTCGTGGTCATGACCGTCCAGAGCCACCTCTATATCGTCAACACCTCGACGGCCGGCATGCCGTTGAGCGAGGCGGTCAAGCTCGGCAAAGAGGTCTGGGAACGCAACAGCTGCATCAACTGCCACACACTGCACGGGGAAGGCGCCTATTTCGCACCCGAGCTCGGCAACGTGACGACACGCTGGGCGTCGCCGACGATCCCGAAGCGGCCTACGAAATGCTCGACGCATGGATGGCGGCCCAGCCGTCCGGGATTCCCGGCCGCCGCCAGATGCCGCATTTCGTCATCACCGAAGAAGAGATGCGCGGACTGGCCGAGTTCTTTCGCTGGGCCGATCAGACCGACACCCAGAACTGGCCGCCGAATGACGCGGGCTGAGGGAGCAAACTCATGAAATATGCATCGCAAAAAGTGGCCCACGCCTATTTTCTGGCGGCGATGGGGCTGTTCGCAATCCAGGTGCTGGGCGGTCTGCTCGCCGGCTGGATCTATATATCCCCAACACGTTGTCGGTGGTGCTGCCGTTCAACATCATCCGCATGATTCACACGAACGCGCTGATCGTCTGGCTGCTGCTGGGCTTCTTCGGGGCGGCCTATTATCTGGTGCCGGAGGAAAGCGAACGCGAGATCTACTCCGTCAAGCTCGCCTATCTGCAGCTGATCATTCTCGTCGTCGGCACGCTCGGGCCGTCGCGAGCTACCTCGTCGGCATCCACGGCGGACGCGAGTTTCTCGAACAGCCCTGTGGGTCAAGTTCGGTATTCTGGTCGCCGCGGTGATCTTCCTCGTGAACATCTCGCTGACCGTTCTCGCCGGCCGCAAGACCGCGATCACCAACGTGCTGCTCACCGGCCTGTGGCTGCTGTCCCTGCTCTGGATCTTCGCCTTCATCAATCCTTCGAACCTGAGCCTCGATAAGATGTACTGGTGGTTCATCGTCCACCTCTGGGTCGAGGGCACCTGGGAACTGGTGATGGCCTCCATCCTCGCCTTCCTGATGCTGAAGCTGACCGGCGTCGACCGCGAGGTGATCGAGAAATGGCTCTATGTCATCGTCGCCACCGCGCTGTTCTCGGGAATCCTCGGCACCGGCCACCACTTTTACTGGATCGGCTTGCCGGGCTATTGGCAGTGGGTCGGATCGATCTTCTCGACCTTCGAGGTCGTGCCGTTCTTCGCCATGATGAGCTTCGCCTTCATCATGGTCTGGAAGGGCCGCCGCAACCATCCCAACAAGGCGGCGCTGCTGTGGTCGCTCGGATCGGCCACCGTGGCCTTCTTCGGCGCCGGCGTCTGGGGCTTTTTGCACACGCTGCACGGGGTGAACTACTACACCCACGGCACCCAGATCACGGCGGCGCACGGACACCTGTCGTTCTATGGCGCCTATGTGGCCCTGAACCTGGCCATGTTCACCTATGCCATGCCGGTCCTGCGCGGGCGCGCGCCCTACAACCAGGTCCTGAATATGGCGAGCTTCTGGCTGATGACCGGCGGCATGGCCTTCATGACCTTCGTGCTCACCTTCGCCGGAACGATCCAGACCCACATGCAGCGGGTTGTCGGCGACTACTACATGGACGTTCAAGACCAGCTTGAGATCTTCTACATCATGCGCTTCGGCGCGGGTGTCGCCGTGGTGTTGGGCGCCTTACTGTTCATCTACAGCCAACTCGTCCCGCGGCGTGAGATTGTCAAGCCAGGCCCAGTGGCCGTGCCCGAGGGAGGTGCGGCATGAACGCGCTCCCGCAAAACCTCGAAATCGCGCGCGCGCACGAAGACCCAGGCGTCCCGTTCTACCGTCCTGTCGGCGATGAATGCTCGCTTTTCGAAACGGCCCACGCCAACGGTTTGCCCCTTCTACTGAAGGGGCCGACCGGCTGCGGCAAGACGCGGTTCGTGGAGCATATGGCGGCCAGGCTTGGCCGTCCGCTCTACACCGTCGCCTGCCATGATGACCTGTCGGCGGCCGATCTGATCGGCCGCTACCTGTTGCGCGGCGGCGAAACGGAGTGGGTTGACGGACCGCTGACCCGCGCGGTGCGCGAAGGCGCCATCTGCTATCTCGACGAGGTGGTGGAAGCGCGCAAGGACGTCACCGTGGTGCTGCATCCGCTGACCGACAACCGGCGCAGGCTGCTGATCGACCGCACCGGCGAGGAACTCTCCGCCCCGCCGGGCTTCATGCTGGTGGCGAGCTACAACCCCGGCTACCAGAACATTCTCAAGCGCCTCAAACCCTCGACTCGCCAGCGGTTCCTGTCGATCGGCTTCGGCTTCCCCGACGCACCGACCGAGATCGCTGTCGTGACGCGTGAAAGCGGCCTGAGCGAAAGCCGCGTCGCCCCTCTTGTGCGGCTGGCCGGGCATGTGCGGGCGCTGTCGGGGATGGATCTCGAGGAAGGCGTCTCGACACGCCTGCTCATCTATGCGGCGTCGCTGATCGCCGGAGGGATGCCGCTCGAGCGGGCACTGGAAGCTGCGGTGATCGAGCCGCTGACCGACGAGCCCGACGTGCAACAGGCGCTGCGCGACCTGATCGCCGTCGTCTACGGTTAGGGAGACCCGCGATGATCCGTCCGCTGGACCTGATGGAGCCGGAGGAAACCGTCGGCAATATCTGGCACGACTGGGCAAGCCATATGGCCGCGCAGAACGGCCACGCCGAGAGCGCGGTGACGCTGGAGACAATACGCTCCAGCGTCGCGGTGCTGTTTCGCGCGCTCGGTGGCGCCGGCGGCGTGGAGATTGTGGCCGCGCCCACGAGCACAGCCCGCCATCGCCGCGGCGTCTTGCGCACGCTGGGGGATAGCCGGCAGCTGGAGCACGTGGCAAGCTTTGACGGCGAGCAGTTGCGGCTGCCGGCGGTCATGGATGCCTTTCCCGCGACAGACCTCAACCGCGCGGCCTACCTGTGGCTGACCGCGATCGCGGCCTGCGGCGGCGACGCGGTGCCGTCGGCCGCTCAGCAAGCCGATCCGCTGGCCATGGATCTGCGGCATCTCTTGACGATGGAAATGCTCACCGCGCGAACCCTCGCCGCCTGCCCCGGACTGGCGGTCCCTCACGCCGCCCTTCGCCAGCACGTGCTCGCCGCGCGCGCGGTCCATGTGAACTCGCGGGCCGAGGCCATGGTGGAGGCGCTCACCCGCTGGTATCTCGGCGATCCGGCGGCCCTGCACGACGACGCGCGGGCGCTAATGCATCAGTGCGCCGCCGGCACGCTCACGGCGCCGCGCGGATATGCGCCCGCGGCCCCGGTTCCCCTGTGGCCGCGCCTTGAACACCGTGCCGCCGGCAAGGGCGCGGCCACGGACACGCCCGACACCACGGAGAGAGCCGTCCCGCCGGGCGCGGCGATGACGAAGCGCAAGCTCGGCATACGTGAGGACCGCGAACAGGCGAACCGCAAGGACAGCTTCATCATCCACCGGTTCGAAGCGATTCTCAGCTGGGTCGAGAGCATGAACCTCAACCGCGCGGTGGATGACGACGATCAGGAGAACGCCGCGAAAGCGGCCGAGGACCAGGACCATATCTCCCTGTCGCACAACGACAAGCGCGCGGCGACGCGCCTGCGTCTGCATCTCGACCTGGCGCCGCAGGATGCCGACCACGAGCGTCTGGCCGACACCTGCACCTATCCCGAATGGAACCACCGCGCGCGCGACTACATGCCCGACCATTGCCGCGTCCTGGAGGCCGAGGCCGTTCCGGTTCCCGGGCAGGACATGAGCGCGGACCCGCGCATGATCGCCCGGGTCCGCCGGCAGTTCGAGACGCTGCATCCGCGCCGCATCCTGCGGCCGCGACAGATCGAGGGAGCGGATCTCGACCTCGACGCGCTGATTGCGGCGCAGGTCTCGATCCGCGCGACCGGCACGGGAAGCGACCGGATCTACCAGAGCCTGCGGGTCACCGAACGCGATCTGACGGTCGCGGTCCTGATGGATTGCTCGCGCTCGACGGAAGCCGTCATCGGCGACCGCTCCGTCATCGATACGGCCCGCGAGGCCTTGATCGCGCTGGCCGGCGGCATCGACGCGGCCGGCGACCGCTTCGGCATCTGGGGCTTCTCTTCGCTGCGCCGCGACAGGGTCTTTGTGACCCGCTGCAAGGATTTCGACACGGCGATGTCGGACCGCGTCCTGGACCGGATCGCCAGCCTCAGGCCGGGACACTACACGCGGCTTGGCGCCGCCATCCGCCACGTCACCGCGAAGCTGGCCAAGGAGCCAAGCGCGCGCAAGCTGCTGCTCGTGCTCACCGACGGCAAGCCCAACGATCTCGATCACTATGAAGGCGTGCACGGGATCGAGGACAGCCGCAAGGCCGTGCGCGAGGCGAAAAACCTGGGCCAGGCGGTGCACGGCATCGTCATCGACGCCGACGGCCAGGACTGGTTCGCGCGGATTTTCAGCCGCTCGGGCTTCACCTTGCTGCCGGATCCCGCGCGCCTGACGCGCGCGCTCCCCGAAATCTACCGATCCCTGATACAGGAGACCTGACATGCGATCTCTTCTGACACTCGCGATTTTTCTTGTTCCGGCATGGGCCTATGCGGCCGGGTTCCAGCGGCCCATTCCCAATCCCCAGAGCGCCACGGCGGAACTCTGGTTCCTTGCCGCGTCAGTCGGGCTGTTGCTGGCGCTTGGCGCGGTGCACTGGCTAGTGGCGCGGCGATGACCCGACGGCCGGGATGGAAGCTGCTGGCCGCGCTGTATCCCTTCGGCGCCGGCGCCGCGGCGGGAAACCTTTTCTTCGCCTCACTTATTTTCAGCTGGATCGGCTGGCCGGTGCTCACTCCCCATGCGGCGATCGGCGGCGGCCTGCTCATCGGCCTGCCGGCGACCTGGGCCTTCGCCTGGCACATCACGCGGCTCATGGACCGCGCGGAACCGCCCGCATGAGCGCGGCGTCAACGCCTCCGACGCGCCCCGGATCGTCGCCCGGTGAATAACCGACTACCGCAAATCTGGTCAAATTCAATTCAAATCGCTGTCAAAATTCATCGGTTTTGCGAGAAATTTGATAGGAATTTGAATAAAATTTGAATGGTTTTAGACTCACATTCGAAAGCACGTTTCGGTGCCGGCAGGACCGGCGGATCAATCAGTCGCCATCCCGCGCCCCTCCAGACCGGCCTCCGCGGCGATGGTCGAGAACAGCACCATCGAGGCTGGCGACAGCGCCCGCTCGGACAAGCTCACCAGCGAATAGGGAGGGATGGCGAAGGCGCTGTCCATGAGAGAGACAACGCGCGCGCCGAGCCCCTGCTCCTGGATACAGAAATCGGCGACCGCCTTGGCCACCGGCGCGATCGCGTTGGTCTGGGTGACCGCGGCCAGCGTCAGCATCAGGGACGCGGTGCTCAGCACCTTTTGCGGCAGCGGCAATCCCTGCGCCATCAGATGGCTTTCGACCGTGCGCCGCTGCAAGCCACCGTGCGGCTGCAGCACCCAGTCGTAGGCGACGCAATCGCGCAAGGTAGCCTCGGGGCCGCGGGTCAGCGGATGATCGACCCGGACGATCAGGCTCATCGGTTCCAGCCCGATGGACAGCGCCTGGAACTTGCTGCGGTCGACGTCGCCCAGAATGCGGCCGATGTAGAAATCCACGCCCGAGGCCAGCAGCGCTTCGGCCAGCCGGTCGCTGGTATCCACTGTCACGGTGACCGATATCCTCGGGTGAGTCACCCGCGCCTTGCGCACGGTGGGCAGCACCAGATCGAGCGCCGGTCCCGTCACGGCGCCGATGGAGACGGTGCCGCGCATGCCGCGCTCCATCTCGACAATCTCCCGCGCCGTATCATCGAGCCCCTGCAACATTCCTTGCGCGCGCACCGCAAGCCGCTCGCCATAGCGGGTCAGGGTCACGCCGCGCGCGTGCCGGGTGTAGAGCGACACGCCGAGGATATCCTCCATCTCAGCCACCATGCGCGAGGCGGCGGGCTGCGAAATCGCCATGCGCGCGGCCGCCGCGCTGATCTGGCCGCTCTCCTTGAGCGCCGCGATCAGCCGCAGATGCGAAAACCGCAAGCCCCGACGGACCAGGTAGTCCCGATCCGGCATCTCAGGCGCCTCTGACATGAGATCCTCCCAGATCAACCATCATACCAATTATATCATATCATACGCATAGTAATAGAATTTGACTGTTATAATGCGGGTTTTTACGACTCTTGGCTGAGGCGCACCCGCTTCCGGCCCCGTGCGGCACCGACGCCGCGCGGGACCAGAGGCAGAAATGAGACGGCCGGAGGCATTCTCCGGGCCGCGCGCCAGTTCTGGAGGGAACAATGAAAAGCATTTTGAACGTCGTCGCGGCAGCCGTCCTGGCGACCGCCTTCACCACCCCTGTCCTCGCGCAGGACAAGGGAACCGTCGGCATCGCCATGCCGACCAAGTCGTCGGCGCGCTGGATTTCCGACGGCAACTCGATGGTCGAGCAGTTCAACGCCGCAGGCTACGCCACCGATCTTCAATACGCCGAGGACGACATCCCCAACCAGTTGGCGCAGATCGAGAACATGATCACCAAGGGCGCCGACGCGCTGGTGATCGCGGCGATCGACGGCACGACCCTGTCCAACGTGCTGGCCAACGCCAATGCCGCCGGCATCAAGGTCATCGCCTATGACCGGCTGATCCGCGAAAGCGAGCATGTCGATTATTACGCCACCTTCGACAACTTCAAGGTCGGCGTTCAGCAGGCCAACACGCTGGTCGCCGGGCTGGAAGAGCGCTTTCCCGACGTGAGCCCGTGGAACGTCGAGCTGTTCGGCGGCTCGCCGGACGACAACAACGCCTACTTCTTCTACAACGGCGCCATGTCGGTGCTGCAGCCGCTGATCGACAGTGGCAAGGTCAACATCGCATCGGGCCAGATGGGCATGGACACGGTCGGCACCCTGCGCTGGGACGGTTCGGTCGCTCAGGCGCGCATGGATAACCTGCTGTCGGCCAACTACACCGACGACCGGGTGCACGGCGTGCTCTCGCCCTATGACGGGCTTTCCATCGGCATCATCTCCTCGCTGAAGGGCGTCGGCTACGGCTCGGGCGATCTGAAGATGCCGATCGTTTCCGGCCAGGACGCGGAAATTCCCTCGGTCAAGGCGATGCTGCGCGGCGAACAGTATTCCACCATCTTCAAGGACACCCGCGAACTCGCGCGCGTGACCGTGGGCATGGTCGATGCGGTGCTGGGCGGAGCCGAGCCGGAGATCAACGACACCACGACCTACGACAACGGCGTGAAGATCGTGCCGTCCTACCTGCTCGAGCCGATCCCGGTGACCAGCGCGAACTGGGAAAAGGCGCTGATCGACAGCGGCTACTACACCATGGACCAGATCAAGTAGGCAGCCCGACCGAGGTCGGAGCAGGCACATGACCCTGAGCCATACGCACAGCGTTCCGGACGGCGGCGACGCCGCCTTCCGGGCGCCCGCGCAGGATGACACGATCCTGGAAATGCGGCACATCACCAAAGCGTTCCCGGGCGTGCTCGCGCTTGATGATGTCAGCCTGAAGGTGAAGCGCGGAGAGATCCATGCGCTGGTCGGCGAGAACGGCGCCGGCAAGTCGACCCTGATGAAGGTGCTGTCGGGCGTCTATCCGCACGGCGCCTACGAGGGCGAGATCGTTTACGACGGAGAGGCGAAGGCGTTTCGCGGCATTGCCGACAGCGAGCGCTGCGGCATCATCATCATCCATCAGGAACTGGCGCTGGTGCCGCTTCTCTCGATCGCCGAGAACATCTTTCTCGGCAACGAATGCGCGCGCCTCGGCGTCATCGACCGGCACGAGACCCACAGCCGCACCGCGGCACTGCTCGCCCGGGTCGGCCTGCGCGAGAACCCGGCGACCAAGGTCACCGATCTCGGCCTGGGCAAGCAGCAGCTTGTAGAGATCGCCAAGGCGCTGTCGAAACAGGTGAAGCTGCTGATCCTCGACGAGCCGACGTCCTCGCTCAACGAGACCGACAGCGACGCGCTGCTGGAGCTGCTCAAGGAATTCCGCGCACGCGGTATTTCCTCGATCCTGATCTCGCACAAGCTCAACGAGGTCGCCAAGGTCGCCGATACGATCACGGTGCTGCGCGACGGCGCCGCCGTCAGCTCGCTCGATTGCACCGGACAGGCGATCCCCGAAGGCGACATCATCCGCGACATGGTCGGACGCTCGCTGTCCGACCGGTATCCCGCGCGAGACCCGAAAATCGGCGAGACGGTGCTGGAGGTCAGCAACTGGACCGTGCACCATCCGATCCACGACGACCGCGCGGTGGTGCGCGACGTGTCCTTGCACTTGCGCCGCGGCGAGGTGCTGGGCATCGCCGGGCTGATGGGCGCGGGCCGCACGGAACTGGCCATGAGCCTGTTCGGCCGCGCCTACGGGCAGGGCATTTCCGGCGAGGTGCGGATCAACGGCGCGCCGGCGAATGTCTCCACCATCCCGCAGGCGATCGCCGCCGGACTCGCCTATGCGACCGAGGACCGCAAGACCTACGGACTGATCCTCGACGACACGATCGCCCGCAACGTGACGCTGGCCAACCTTGGCGGCGTCTCGGCCAACGGCGTGGTCGACGAACACCGCCAGACCGCGGTGGCGGAGGAATACCGCCGCAAGATCAATATCAAGTGCAGTTCGGTCGCCCAGAAGACGCTCAACCTCTCGGGCGGCAACCAGCAGAAAGTCGTGCTGGCCAAATGGCTTTACGCCGATCCCAGCATCCTCATTCTCGATGAACCGACGCGCGGCATCGACGTGGGCGCGAAATTCGAAATCTACACCGTGATCCGCGACCTCGCCGCCTCCGGCAAGTCCATCATCGTCATCTCGTCGGAACTGCCGGAACTGCTCGGCATCTGCGACCGGCTTTACGTGATGAACGAGGGGCGGCTCATTGGCGAACTGACGGCAGGCGAAGCCAGCCAGGAACGCATCATGTCGATGATCATCAAGTCCGCGGGCCAGGACACGACGGGATAAACCATGGAACAAAGCGTCACTTCACACCGCGAGCAGACGGCGGCACCGGGGTATCTCGGGTTCATCCGCAGCCACATCCGCGAATACGGCATCCTGATCGCGCTGGTCGTGATCATGGCGTTCTTTCAGGTCGCCACCGGCGGCATCCTGCTCAAACCCGTCAATCTCACCAACCTGATCCTGCAGAACAGCTACATCGTGATCATGGCGATCGGCATGCTGCTGGTCATTGTCAGCGGCCATATCGATCTGTCGGTGGGCTCGGTGCTCGGCTTCATCGGCGCGCTGGCCGCCGTGATGATCGTCAACTGGGACATGAACTATGTGCTCACCGGGGTGATCTGCCTGGGCGTGGGGGCGATCATCGGCGCGGCGCAGGGCTTCTGGGTCGCCTATTTCAAGATCCCCTCCTTCATCGTCACGCTGGCCGGCATGCTGGTGTTCAAGGGGCTGACGCTGTGGCTGCTGGCTGGGCAGTCCGTGGGGCCCTTCCCGCGCCAGTTCCAGCTGATCTCCTCGGGTTTTGTGCCGGACTTCATCGGCGGCGGAAAGCCCAACCTCACCTCGATCGCCCTGGGCATCATCGTCGCCACCACCCTGCTGGCGCTGGCCGCGCGCGGACGCCGCCAACGCCAGGCGACCGGCGCGGACGACGAGCCGTTTCCGTTCTTCGCCGCCAAGCACGCGCTCATCGCCTTCGCGATCATCGCCATGTGCTATCTGATGGCGACGTTCCGGGGCCTGCCCAACGTGTTCATCATCATGGCGCTGCTGATCGCCATCTACAGCTTCGTCGCCAACCGCACCACGGTGGGGCGCCGGCTCTACGCCATCGGCGGCAACGAGAAGGCGGCCAAGCTCTCGGGCATCAACACCGAGAAGCTGACCTTCCTCACCTTCGCCAACATGGGCATGCTGGCGGCGCTTGCCGGTCTCGTCTTCGCCGCCCGGCTGAATACGGCGACGCCCAAGGCCGGGCAGGCCTTCGAGCTTGACGTGATCGCCGCGGTGTTCATCGGCGGGGCGTCGATGTCCGGCGGCGTGGGCACCGTCATCGGAGCGGTGGTGGGCGCCTTCATCATGGGCGTCATGAACAACGGCATGTCGATCCTCGGAATCGGCATCGACTGGCAGCAAGTGATCAAGGGGCTGGTGCTGCTCAGCGCCGTCATCTTCGACGTCTACAACAAGAACAAGGCGTGAGAGCGCAAAGGACCCCCTCATGTTGATTTCACAGATCGAGACGACTCCCGGCAAGGCGCAAGTGATCGCGCGCGAGGGCACGGAAGCTTACGAGGTGCGCGGCGCCGACAGCGTCTACGCGCTGGCCATGGACTGCGCGCGCGCCGGCGAGACGCTGGCGATGCGCATCGCGCGGCTCGGCTTCGGTCCCGCGGTGGATCTGGCCCGCGCCTATGACGAGGGCCGGTTGCTGCCGCCGATCCATCATCCCGACCCGGCGCATCTGCATCTCACCGGAACGGGGCTGACGCATCTGGGCTCGGCCGCGACGCGCGATTCCATGCACCACAAGGCGATGGAGGACGAGGAGACCCTGTCGGATTCCATGCGCATGTTCCGCATGGGGCTGGAAGGCGGCAAACCGCAGGGCGGCGGCGTCGGCGTGCAGCCGGAATGGTTCTACAAGGGCAACGGCAACGCGGTGGCGCGGCCCGGCGCGCCGCTGGTCTCCCCCGCCTTCGCCCAGGACGGCGGCGAGGAGCCGGAGCTGGCCGGCATCTATGTGATCGGCGACGACGGCGGTGTCTTTCGCGTCGGCTTCGCGCTGTCCAACGAATTCTCCGACCACGTGATGGAGCGGGTGAACTATCTCTATCTGGCGCACTCCAAGCTGCGCCCGGCGTCCTTTGGCCCGGAAATCCTGATCGGCGAGCTGCCGGCCGACATCCAGGGCACCTCACGGGTGCTGCGCAATGGCGAGGCGATCTTCGAGCAGCCGTTCCTGACCGGCGAGGCGAACATGTCGCATACCATCGCCAACCTGGAGCATCACCACTTCAAGTACGGGCTGTTCCGCGAGCCCGGCGACGTGCATGTGCATATGTTCGGCACCGCCACGCTGTCGTTCGCGCAAGGAATCACCGCGCAGGCGGGCGACGTCTTCGAGATCGAGGCGGCCCCTTCGGCCTGCCGCTGAGAAACCCACTGGCCTTGAGCGACGCGCCGGCGCGGGACGAACCGATGGCGGTCAGGGCGCTGTGAGGGGTCGATGGGGGGTGCGCGGATCGCGCTCTCGCTGTCATCAACGCTGTTGCTCCACCCTGGAATGTCATCCTGGGCGAGCATCGCGAGACCCGGGACCCAGTAGCCGACGGCGCCCGCGATTGCGCCAGACCATTGCCACAGCGGTTGAGCCCCTTCGGCAAACGCCGGGAATTCAATGATTACTGGGTCCCGGCTTTCCGCTGCGCTGCAGCCGGGATGACAATCCGGGGGTCGGCGCGAAACGACGCAGCGCATCCGCGAAAACGGCGCCTCAACATCCCCCGCCCGGGTCAGCCCATGGTTTTGGCGACCCGGTCGAGACCCTCGATGATCACGCGTTCCGTGGCCTTGGCCGCCGCGTCCGGATCACCCGCCTCGATGGCCTCGACGATGGCGCGGTGGGCCAACGCCGCGCCGCGCTGGCGCGCGGGGTCGCCGAACGGCGAACTCAGCTGGAAACTGGTGACCAGCGCCGCCTCGATCAGGTTGCCGACGGAATACATGAAGGGATTCCGGGAGGCGTCGAGCACGGCCATGTGCAGCGCCAGGTCCGCCAGCGCGACGGCCTCCGTGGAGCTCGCCGTGCGCATGGCCTCGGCGTGCTCATACATGCGCGCGATGTCTTCGGAGGTGGCGTGCCGGGCGGCCAGGCGGGCGGCGTAGGGCTCGAACGCCAGACGCATTTCCGACAGATGGGTCAGGAAGTCGCTGTCCAGCCCGTATTCCAGATGCCAGGTCAGCACGTCGGCATCGAAGAAATTCCACGCGGTGCGCTCGGTGACCCGCGTGCCGATGCGCGCGCGGGCGAATACCAGCCCCTTGGCCGCCAGCGTCTTCATCGCCTCGCGCAACACCGTGCGCGACACCGAAAAGCGTTCCGCTAGTTCCGCGTCGCCGGGCAGCAGGGTGCCGACCTTCAGCTCGCCGTTGACGATCGCCTTGCCCAGTTCATGGACGACGAAGGCATGGCTGTTGCGCGACACGCGCCCCGCAATCGCCGATTTGAGCATGTCCACCATTGTCTTCTGGGCGTCATGTGACGCCCGCCTCGTTGTGCGCGCGCCGAAGCGGCGACCGCGCGGTCTTCAGCGACTCCCGGCTGGTGATCCAGACGAGACCCTTCTGCAGTCCGATGAAGGCGAACAGCAGGACGCCGATGACGATCTTGGTCCACCAGCTCGACAGCGTGCCGTCGAAGATGATGTAGGTCTGGATGAGCCCCATGATCAACACCCCGATCAGCGTTCCGGCGACAAAACCGCTGCCGCCGGTGAGCAGGGTGCCGCCGATCACCACCGCGGCGATGGCGTCGAGCTCCACGCCGACGGTGGCGAGCGAATAGCCCGCCGAGGTGTATATCGAGAAGACGATGCCCGCCAGCCCGGCAAGGAATCCCGACAGGGCGTAGATCTGCACGGTGGTGCGCGCCACCGGCACGCCCATCAGCCGGGCGGTCTGCACGCCGCCGCCCAGCGCGTAGACATTGGTGCCAAAGCGGGTGCGGTGGGCCAGGATCGCGCCCAGCGCGAAGACCGCCAGCATGGCGCCGCCGATCAGCGTCAGCCGCCCCTTGCCCGGCATCAGCCAGTAGGTCTTCTGCAGCGTGTCGTAGAAGTCGTGGTCGATGGGGACGGAATCGATGGTCAGCACATAGGCCATGCCGCGGGCCAGGAACATGCCCGCCAGCGTGACGATGAAGGGCGGCATCTCCAGCACGTGGATCAGCCCGCCCATGGCCGCGCCGAACAGGGTCGTGACGATCAGCAGCAGCGCAAACACGGTGAGCGGATGCAGGCTCGTGTCGCGCAGCACGACGGCGATGAAGACACCGGAAAAGGCGATCACCGAGCCGATCGACAGATCGATGCCGCCGGACAGGATCACGAAGGTCATGCCGACGGCGGCGATGCCGAGGAAGGCGTTGTCGGTCAGCAGGTTGCCGATGACGCGGGTCGACAGCATGGCCGGGAACTGCAGATAGCACACGGCGTAGGCTGCGAGAAAGATCGCCAGGGTCGCCAGAAGCGGCAGGCTGCGCGCGGTCATTGGGTCACGGTCTCCGGCTTGGGGTGCGGCGTATCGCGCCGGAGGAACGACAGGCTGGCGCGCACCGCGGGCGACTGCAGCACCAGGATGATGAGAATGATCACCGCCTTGATGATCAGGTTGAATTCCGGCGGATAGCCCGACAGCAGGATGCCGGTGTTGACCGCCTGGATGATCAGCGCGCCGATCAGCGAGGCGACAATGGAAAACCGCCCGCCCAGCAGCGAGGTGCCGCCGACCACGACGGCGAGAATCGCGTCGAGCTCGAGCCAGAGGCCCGCGTTGTTGGCATCCGCCCCCGAATATCGGCGGCCGCGATGACGCCGGCCAGCGCGGCGCAGAAGCCCGAGGTCATGTAGACCGCGATCAGCAGCACGCGGGTGTTGACGCCGGCCAGCGTGCTGGCGCGCCGGTTGATGCCCAGCGCCTCGATCAGCAGCCCCAGCGCCGACAGCCGCACGCCGAGCGTGACGATGAGGCCGGCGGCGAGAAAGATCACGATCGGGGTGGGAATGGTGAAAAACGCGCCGCCGCCGAGAAAGATGAGGCCGGGATCGTTGAAGGTCAGGATGGTGCCCTCGGTGATGAGCTGGGCGATGCCGCGGCCCGCCACCATCAGGATCAGGGTCGCGACGATCGGCTGGATGCCGAAGACCGCGACCAGGAATCCGTTCCACAGCCCGCAGACGAGACCGGCGGCGAGCGCCAGAAGCAGCGTCGCGGGCAGACCGAACCCCTGCTCGATGGAGGATGCCGCGACCGCGCCGCAAATCGCCATCACCGCGCCGACCGACAGATCGATGCCGCGCGTGGCGATGACCAGCGTCATGCCGATGGCCAGAAGCGCCACCGGCGCGCCGCGGTTGAGAATGTCGATCGTCGAGCCATAGAGCCGGCCGTTGGCGATCGAGACGTCGAAGAAGCCGGGGAACACCGCGGCGATGACGATCATCACCACACACAGGGTGCCGAGCTGCGGCGCGATGCGAAAGGCGAAAGCGCGGACGCCGCTCATGACGGTGCCTCCGGAGACGGCTCGGCGCCGCCGGGCGGCGCCGCGGCGATCACCGCGACCATGGTGTCGGTGGTGATGTCCTCGCCCACCAGTTCCGCCACATGGTGCCGGTCGCGCACCACGATGACGCGGTGACTGTAGGCGACCAGTTCATCGAGTTCCGAGGAGATCACCATCAAGGCCATGCCCTGCGCGCAGAGATCCTCGATCAGCCGGATGATTTCCGCGTGCGCTCCCACATCGATGCCGCGCGTCGGCTCGTCGAGAATGAGAAACCGCGGATTGGTCGCCAGCCAGCGCGCCAAAAGCACCTTCTGCTGGTTGCCGCCCGAGAGCTGGCCGACCTGCTTTTCCGCGTTCGGCGTGCGGATGTCGAGCCGCCGGATGAAATCATCGGCCATGGCCGCCTGCGCGCGCAGCGGCAGAGGCCGGCTCCAGCCCAGCCGCGCCTGCAGCGCCAGAATGATGTTCTCGCGCACGCTCAGATCGCCGATGATGCCGTCGCTCTTGCGGTCCTCGGAGAAAAGCCGAAGCCCTGCGCGATCGCCTCGCGCGGCGAGCGCAGCGGCAGGGGCTTGCCGTCCGCCTCCTCGGCCTGTCCCCGGTCATGCGGCCGCGCGCCGAACAGCACCTCCGCGGTTTCCGTCCGTCCCGAGCCCAGCAGACCCGCGACGCCGACGACCTCGCCGGCGCGGATGTCCAGATCGAACGGCGCGATGTGGCCGCCGCGCCCGAAGCCGCGGAAGCGCAGCATCAACGGCCCCGCCGCCGCGCTGCGGCCCGTCTCGCGGGTTTCCTGCTCGAGCTCGCGGCCCAGCATCAGGTTGACCAGCCGCACCCGGTCGAGGCCTTGCGTGGGCCGCGTGTCGACCATCGCGCCGTTGCGCAGCACGGTGATGCGGTCCGAGATCTCGAACACCTGATCGAGAAAATGGGAAATGAAGACGATGCCCAGGCCGCGCTCACGCAATCCGCGCACCACGTCGAACACCAGCCGCACCTCCTGCGCGTCGAGGCTGGCGGTCGGCTCGTCGAGAATCAGCACCTTGCCCGACAGCGCCACCGCGCGGGCGATGGCGATGACCTGCTGCACAGCGACGGAATAGCTTTCCAACGCACGGCCCACATCGATCTGCAGGCCATAGCCGGCCAGCATCGCGCGCGCCTCGCGGTTCATCGCCCGGCTCGAGATCATGCCGAAACGCGTGGGCTGATGACCCAGCAGCAGGTTCTCCGCCACCGTCAGGTTGGGCAGCAGATTGACTTCCTGGTAAACGGTGCCGATGCCGAACCCCTGCGCCTCCAGGGTGTCGCGTGGATCGATCGGGCGGCCGTCGAGCAGAATGTCGCCGGAGTCGCGGCGGTAGGCGCCGGTCAGACACTTGATCAGCGTCGACTTGCCGGCCCCGTTCTCACCGAGCAGCGCATGGACCTCGCCCGCCTGGAGCGTGAAATCCACCGCATCAAGTGCGATCGTTCCGGGGAAGGTCTTCGTGACCTTCCTGGCGTGCAAGAGCGGTTGAGACACCCGTACCCCCGTCAATACCTGTGGGATTGTACCCTGAAAGGGCGATCCGAATCCGGGTCCTGCGATTTCAGCAGCCCGATTTCAGGACGCGGCTGCGGTCCGGTGGACAATGCCCACCGAACCGCTTCGCGCGAGGCAGGCTGTCCTAGTAGCCGAGGTTCTTCTTTTCCTCGTAGACGGCCATCGGGTCATCGGCCTGGGTGTAGAGCTTGGATTCGGTCTGGATGAACTTCGGCGGAACCGTGCCGTCCTTGAGATAGGCGTCCAGCGCGTCGAAGGCCGGCCCCGCCATGTTCGGCGTCAGCTCGACGGTGGCGTTCGCCTCGCCCGCCGCCATGGCCTGGAAAATATCCGGCACGGCGTCGATCGACACCACGAGGATATCCGATCCCGGCTTCAGCCCGGCTTCCTTGATCGCCTGGATGGCGCCGACGGCCATGTCGTCGTTGTGCGCATAAAGCGCGCAGATGGTCTTGCCGCCGTCTTCCGCCTTCAGGAAGCTTTCCATGACTTCCTTGCCCTTGGTGCGGGTGAAGTCGCCGGTCTGGCTGCGGATGATCGAGATGTTCTCGTGACCCTTGATCGCCTGCTCGAAACCGTTCTTGCGGTCGATGGCGGGCGAGGACCCGGTCGTGCCCTGCAGTTCCACGACATTGCACTGCTTGCCGCCGACGGCGTCGACGAGCCACTGGCCCGCGACATTGCCTTCATGGACAAGATCCGAGCCGACAGCGGTGAGATAGAGATCCTTGGAGGAATCCACCTGACGGTCGAGCAGCACCACCGGGATCTCGGCTTCCCTGGCTTCATCGAGCACCGAATCCCAGCCGGTGGCCACGACGGGCGCCAGCAGGATGGCGTCAACGCCCTGCGCGATGAACGAGCGCAGCGCCTTGATCTGGTTTTCCTGTTTCTGCTGGGCGTCGGCGAATTTCAACGTGATGCCGCGCGCCTCGGCCTGCTGCTTGGTCAGCGTCGTCTCCGCCGCGCGCCAGCCCGATTCCGAGCCGATCTGCGAAAAGCCGATCGTCTGGCTCATCGCGGCCGATGCCATGAGCGTCATGGACGCGAGCACGCCCGCGCCGATCCAAGTCCTGGTTGTCATCATCATCTTCCTCCCTGGGTTCACGCCATCATGCCGCCGCGGCGGCTTCGGCTTCATTATTAAAAGTCATACTATATGATTTTTACCCTGCGTCTATTCACCAAATGACGCATAGAAGGTTTTGAACCGTCGCCGGATTTCTGGTGGGCATCGATGGGAAAACAAGAGTTATGACAAAGGCATAGCGCATCGGCGCAGGCCGAGCAGGGCCATCCGGGTGCGCCGCCGGCCCTTCGAGACGCGCGCGGTGCGCGCTCCTCAGGGTGAGGTCATCGTGTTGAGAGTCTTGAAAAGCCAGCCTCACGCGCACGCACCTCATGCTGAGAAGGTGCGCCACACCGTCTCGAAGGATGAGGTTGAGCGGGTGGTGATTTTAAAAGGCATCAACGCGATGACCTCATCCTGAGGAAGCCGCAAAGCGGCTGTCTCGAAGGACGGGCGACACGCGCGAAGCTGACCACGGCCCTTCGCCGCCGGACGCGTGGCCCGCCCCGGGTCCGCGAAGCATCATGTCGTTGTCCGCCGCGCCCGGACTGGCGACCGGGGCGGCTGACCCTCTCCCCTCACGCGATGCCGATGAACGCGCGCATGAGGGCGGCCTGGAAAGCGGCCATGTCGGAGCCGGGGACGGTGCGCAGGCCCGCGGCCTTCGCCGCCGCGAGCCAGGGCGTGGGCGATGGATCTGTCACGGCATCGGCGATCACGGTCTCCGCGCCAACCGCCTCCAGCGGCCAGGGATGCGGATCGCCGGGCGCGTTGCCCAGCGGCGAGGCGTTGACGATCGCCGCGAAGGGGCCGGCGGCATCAGCCTGCGTGATCACCTCCCGCTCCGGGAACCGCGCGCGCAACAGGCCTGCGATCCTGTCCGCCTGAGCCTGGACATGATCCAGGATCACAATCCGCGTCGCACCCCGGGTCAGAGCCTCATGCGCGATGGCGCCGCCCGCAGCCCCCGCCCCAATGATCAGAATCGCGCCTTGCGCGATGACCGCGCCCCGCGCCTCGATCGCCGCGATCATGCCGACGCCGTCGAACATGGCGCACTCGAGCCGGCCGTCGGCGTTGCGCCGCACCGTGTTGGCGACGCCGAGCATGGCGACCTCGTCGCGGCAGGTGTCGCACAGCGCAGGCAACGCCGCCTTGTGCGGAATGGTGGTGAGGAAGCCGGGCACATTGGGCGCGTGGCGCATCCACTCGACAAACGCTTCCAGACCCGCCGCCTTGAGATGGATGGGCACGCAGACGGCATCCGCCCCGATGCTTGCGAAATGCGCGTTCCACAGCGGCGGCGTGGCCACCTGCGCCACCGGGTCGCCAAGAATGGGAATGACGGTCTGAGCCGGCCGTTCGATCATTGTTATGTTTCCCGATTGACTCGTTTGCCTACACAGTCGTAAAAATCTTACACATTTTGGGTTTCAGTGAAAGATCATGATTTTCTCGCGTGGAAATGACGACAGTCAGACAGTGGTGGGCCTGATCGCCAGCGCCGTGCGCCGCGACATCTCCTTTGGAGCGCTGCCGCCGGACAAGCGGCTGAAGATCGAGGAGCTGCGCGCCAAGTATGGCGGATCGAGCCATTCGATGCGCGAGGCGCTGACACTGCTGAGCTCGGAAGGGCTGGTGGAAGCCAACGCCCAGCGGGGTTTTCGCGTCTCCTCGGCCACCGAGGACGATCTCAAGGACATCACCCGGCTGCGCAGCGAGATCGAGCGGCTGGGCCTCACCTGGTCGATGGAGCATGGCGACGTGAGCTGGGAAGGCCAGATCATCGCCGCCCATCACGCGCTGTCGCGGGTCCGCCGGGATGTCATCGCCGCGCCACTGGAGGCGGCGCTGGCCTGGGACGAGGCCAAGCGCGCGTTCCATGTCTGCCTGGTGTCGGCGTGCCGATCGCCGCGGCTGATCGCCTTCCAGGCGCAGCTTTACGATGAATCGCGCCGCTTCCGCCTCGCCGCCCTGCGCGAGGGCCAGATCGACCTGGAAGCCTCCGCCGCCAATCACGTCACGCTTGTTGACGCCATCCTCAAGCGCGACGTCGCGGCAGCCTTGCGCTGCCTCAAGACCGATATCGAAGACAGCCTCAACCGCGGCATCGCGATCGGGGGCCTTCGAGCGTTTCCAAGTAACAGGCTGCGGAACGAAATCCGCCGCCACCAAGGGAGGACTACCATGCTGACAATTAACAGACGCCACGCGCTTGGTCTGATGGGCGGCGTCGCCGCCACATCGATGTTCGGCCTGCCGGCCCGCGCCGCGAACACCAAGGTGAACGTGGGCGCGCTGCGCTTCACCAGCCACGCGGCCAGCTTCGTCGCCTTCGAGCGCGGCTATTTCGCCGACGCCGGGCTCGACGTTGAGTTCAAGTACTTCCAGGCGGCCCAGCCGATGGCGGTCGCGGTCGCCTCCAAGGACGTCGACTACGCCGTCACCGCCATTTCCGGCGGCCTGATCTCGCTGGCCGAGAAGGGCGCGGCGAAGGTCATCGGCGGCGCCTTGTCCGAGGAGAAGGGCGTCGACGGGCAGAAGATCCTGGCATCGGACGCCGCCTTCATGGCCGGGCTCACCGATCCCTCCAAGCTGGACGGCAAGTCCTGGGGCATCACCCAGGCGGGATCCTCGTTCCATTACATGGGCGCGAAGATCGCGGCGAAGGAAGGCGTCGAGATGCACTTCAAGCCGCTGCAGAAGACCGGCGCGATCATCGGCGCCATCAAGTCCGGCCAGATCGACGCCTGGTCGATCGTGCCGCACATCGCCAAGCCGCTGGCCGGCTCGGGCGCGGTGCACATCATCGGCGATGTCGCGGACTACATCCCCGACTACCAGGTGACCACCGTGTTCACCTCGCCGGAGAACGCCGACAACGAGCGCGCCAAGACCGAAGCCTTCCTCGCCGCCTTCGCCAGGGGCGCGGCGGACTTCAACGCGGCGCTGGTGGACAAGACCGCGGGCGACGCGGCGGCCGACGACATGGTCAAGCTGATCCACAAGTACGTCTACACCGACCGCCCGTTTGAGAAGGCAGCCCCCAGCATCATCAACGGCGCCATGCGCATCAACGAGGGCGCCGCGATCAACAAGGCGTCGGTGACCGATCAACTCGACTGGTTCAAGTCCGAAGGCCTGGTCAAGGACACGATCACCTACGACATGCTGGTGGACAGCTCCTACGTGCGGACGCTGTAAGCGGCGTTGACAATTGAATCTGGAGCAAGTGAGGCTATCTCAGGATTCTCCAAAATGGCGATGTCATCCCGGCCCCAGAGCCGGGACCCAGTAAACGCCGACGCCAGGTTTGGCGCGCTGCAACCGGCGACAACGGCTACTGGGTCCCGGGTCTCGCTTTGCTCGCCCGGGATGACATTGAATGATGTTTGGGAAAACACACTGATACTCACAGGCTCTGGATCGGATCCGTTTCTTTCAGAAACAGATCGTGACTTTCGCGCTTTGCCTGGCGCAAATCCGGACGGACAACCGGCGTCCACTTGTCCTGGACTTGCTCCAGACCGACCGGCGCCCAGCCCTCAGGGCCGGGACACAAAAGCCGGCGGCCCCACGCTTTTGGCCCCATCCGCGGGACGGGAACTTCCCGTCCCGCGACCCAGCCGTTTCTGAACACACGGATATCCCATGGACCTGCGCCTGGAAAATATCAGCCATTCCTATGGAAGCATGGAGGTCATGCGGGATATCGACCTTGAGATTCCCGCCGGCAAGATCGTGTGCATCGTCGGCCCCTCGGGCTGCGGAAAATCGACGCTGCTGCGGCTGATCGGCGGGCTGGAACGGCCCACATCGGGCCGCGTCGTGCAGGTCGGCGCGCCGCCCGCCGACAGCATCAATCCGCTGACCTACGTTTTTCAGGATTTCGCGCTGCTGCCCTGGCGCACGGTGGAAGGCAACATTTCGCTGGTGCTGGAAGATCACGGCATCAAGGCGCGCGAAGCCGAGGAGATCATCGCCGACGTGCTCGCGCGCACCAAGCTGAGCGAATTCCGCAAGGCGCTGCCCAAGCAGCTGTCCGGCGGCATGAAGCAGCGCGTGGCGATCTCGCGCGCCCTCGCCGTCCGCCCCGCGGTATTGCTGATGGACGAGCCGCTCTCCGCACTCGACAGCCAGACCCGCGAGCTGCTGATGGACGACCTCGTCAGCCTGTGGACCCGCGAACCCTTCACCGCCGTCTATGTGACGCACAATCTCAACGAGGCCGTGCGGCTCGGCCACTCCATCGTGGTGCTGTCGCGCCGTCCCGGCCGCATCCGCGAAATCGTCGAAATCGACAAGCCCCTGTCCGACCGCGCGCTCGGCGACACCGATCTCGAGCTGCAGCAAAAGCACCTGTGGAACCTGATGCGCGACGAGGCCGTGGCGGCCGACAAGGAGTTGCTTGATGTCTGATGTCTCTCAGGCCGCAACGCCGGCACAACCAACAGAGCCCGCGCAGCGCACGGTCGACTTCCGCGGCGGCGGCTTCGTGCCGCAGTCCAAGCGCTGGGTCGGACTGGTGGTGTTCGTGGTTCTCATCGCGTTCGCCGAAGTGGGCACGCGCTCGGGCTTCATCTCCAACCTGACGCTGCCGCGCCCGTCCGCAGTCTTCGCCACCTTCGTCGATCTGTGGCAGAGCGGCCTTTTGTGGAAGCACCTCGTCCCCTCGCTCAGCCGGCTCGTGGTGGGCGCCAGCATCGGCGCCTCGGCGGGCATCGGCGTCGGCGTGCTGATCGGGCTGTTCTCCTTCATCCGCGCCGGTCTCGTGCCCCTGGTCGCCGCCATCTTCCCGATCCCGAAGATCGCGCTGCTGCCGCTGTTCGTGATCTGGTTCGGCATCGACGAAACCTCGAAATACGCGCTCATCGCCTTCGGCACCTTCACGCCGACGGTGGTGGCCACCTACGGCGCGGTCGACAACGTGGACCGCTCGCTGATCCGCATGGGTCAGAGTTTCTCGCTGTCGTGGTTCTCGATCATCACCAAGATCGTGCTGCCCGGCGCCATGCCCGGCATTCTCTCCGGGCTGCGCGTCAGCCTGGCGATCGCCATCATCCTGCTGGTGGCGGCCGAGATGCTCGGCGCGGAATACGGCATCGGCGCCTACATTCTCGAAGCCGGCTCGCTCTACGATCTCGAACGCCTGTTCGCCGGCGTGGTCATTCTGTCCGTCATGGGCGTCAGCGTCAGCGCGGTGATCGGCCTGTTTGAAAACCGCTTGCTCGATTGGCGCACATGACCCGTAAAACCGAATCCCACTACGACGTCATCGTCGCCGGCGGCGGCGCGGGCGGCATCGGCGCGGCCCTTGGGGCTGCGCGCACCGGGGCGAAGACCTGCCTGATCGAGAAATACGGCTTTCTCGGCGGCGCGGCGACGCATTCCCAGGTGCTGGCCTATTGCGGCTTCTTCCAGCAGGGCCTGGAACCGGTCAAGGCCGTGGGCGGGGCCGCCGATCTGGTGCTCGACGCCCTGCGCGCCACGGGCATGGATGGCGCGCCCTACCGCTCGCCGACCACCGGCAACTGGATCATCGTGCTGGAGCCGGAGGGCGTGAAGCTGGCGCTCGACCGGGTGCTGGCCGCCCATGGCGTGGACGTGCTGCTGCACAGCCGCGTCGCCGCGGTCACCCGCACCGGCAAGGCGATCGAATCCGTGGTGGTCGCCGGGATGGACGGCCGCGAGCGCCTGACGGCGGAAGCCTTCATCGACGCCACGGGCGACGCCAACCTGTCGCTGGTCACCGGCGTGAGCATGCAGACCGGCAACGAGCACGGCTATCTGCAGGCGGCCTCGGCCCCGATCCGCGTCGGCGGACTGGCGCCGGATCTGAAGGTCGACCGCGCGGCGATCATCAAGGCGCTGGCCTTTTACAACACCACCGGCGACTACCCGGTCGCGCGCACCGACGGCGGCATCTACACGCGCATGCCGGGCTCGGGCGATCTGTGGTGGATGATCATCGATCTGCCGATGCACGATCTGTCATCGCAGACATTCTCCAGGGCCGAACGCATCATGCGCGCCTCCGCGCACGACTACGTGCAGGTGCTCAGGGAGACCGTGCCGGGGTTCGAGAACGCCTATCTGGTGCAGACCGGACCGCAGATCGGCGTGCGCGAAAGCCGCCATCCCAAGGCGCGCCTCCGCATCACCGGCGAGGATCTCATCAAGGGACGGCAGCGCCCCGACGGCGTGGCCCGTGCCGGGTGGCCGGCGGAACTGCACACCGAACTCGGCAAGCCCGAATATCACTCCGTGGGCGGGGCGGGGTATGCGCATGTGCCACTCGACGCGCTGCGCTCCGCCGAGATCGACAATCTGTATTTCGCGGGCCGCACCATCGGCGCCGACGACCTCGCCTATGGTTCGATCCGCGTCATGGGCACGGCGTTCGCCACCGGCGAGGCTGCGGGCGTCGCCGCCGCCAATCCCGAGCTCGACGGCGCGCAGGTGGCCGAGATGATCACCGAGATGGGCGGGCTGGTTTAGGGCCCTTTGCGAGGTCCCCGGCGGGACTCTTCAGACGTGCCGCGCGGCGGCATGCACGGTTGGATCGCCCTGGCGTCATATTCGCCGTGTCATACTCTCCGTGTCATGCCCGCGAAGGCGGGCATCCAGTAACCACAATCCCCACGGCCTGTGCATCGACGCCGGCCACACGGGATACTGGATCCCCGGGCAGGCCTGCGGCCTCCCGAGGATGACACCGAGGAGGAACGGCATTGACTTCAGAGAGAACCGTGCCGACGCGTCGGCGCGCCCAAAATCCATTTTTGAAAATTAGTTCAAATTGTCACCGCGTGATGAACGCAACGGTGATCCCTCTTCGGTAGGCTCTTGAAGGTTTGGACGCCCAGTGTCCATGCCGCAAGGCGGCCGTAGCGCGAGGGTTTCGCGCAACGGGCCGCTTCGCACAAAGCCAATCGCTTCCGTGAGGACCCTGTGTCGATACTCAAGAAACCAGAGGCCGAACAGGCCGATGCAGAGACCACAGGCGAGCGCCGCCAGGGTGAGCGCCGCAAGGGCGGCGACCGCCGTCAGCCCGGCCGCGAGGGCGAGTACCAGGGCGAGGAGCGCCGCAAGCTCGACCGCCGTGGTCCGGAGGTCTTGCGCTCCGAACTGCAGTGGACGCGCGCCGCGGAGGCTCACGAAGGGGGTATCAAGGCAAGGAGCCGGCGCATGCTGCGCGGATTGTTCAACAAGCCATCGCGCATTCTGGTGCTGCTGATGGCGCTGGGCTCGGGCGGCGTCGCCGCCTTTCTGACAACGCAACGCGACGTTCAGCCAGCCCTGCCGGTCATTCAGGCCGCGCCTCAGGTCGTCGCCGCGAAGACGACACAGATCCTGGTCGCGAAACGCGAGATCGGCGTCGGCGAACAGATCTCCGAGACGACCGTCGCCTGGGAGGACTGGCCGGAAGCCTCGTTGCGTTCCGAATACATCACCGCCGCCGCCGCGCCCATGGCCATCGCCGAGATGTCCGGATCGGTGGCGCGGTTCGAGATTTTCCCCGGCGAGCCGATCCGCGCGCAGAAGCTGGCCAGCGCCTCGCAGGGCTATCTGTCGGCCGTGCTGAACGCGGGCATGCGCGCCGTGTCCGTGTCGGTCGCTGCGGAATCCGCCTCCGGCGGCTTCGTCAATCCGAACGATCACGTCGATGTGGTTCTGACCCGCAAGGGGCCGGGCGCTCCTCCCAGGACGAGTCCTCCACCGGCACACGCCAGTCGCAGACGATCCTGCACAATGTGCGGGTGCTGGCGATCAACTCGCGACTTGGAGAAATGAACGCCGAAGGCGAGGTGAAGAAAGCCGACGTGCGCCGCGCCGAGAACTTCACGAGCCTGGCCATCGCCACGCTGGAACTCGACCCCACCAAGGCCGAGGTGCTCATCAACGCATCCACCGTCGGGCAGCTGTCGCTGGTGCTGCGCTCGGTCACCGACTTCGCCGAAAACGCCCCGGCGGAGAATCGCGGGTCGAACCAGGCCATCCGGATTTCCAGCCCGTTCTGGACCAACTGATTTCGCCCCTGTCCCGGCGCCAGGCGAACCCGGCGCCCCCGCGAACGGCGGATCGGAGCATCACGCGCGCACCCTCGACAAATTGCGCGCCCCAGGATGGTCAATCGAGCGGCAACCGCCCCGTTTCCCAACAGACGGCCCCGGCCGGCGTGCGAATTACGTTTCCCCGTTAAGACCCCGTTGACCAAACACTGCTAAGCCTTGGGCGTTGGTCTGAAACAACAGCAAAGCATCGCAGATTGACCGGTCCTGCAAACACTCCCTGTAAGTATTCATCCCAAGCCATGGCGCCGGCCGTTTTCCTGCGGCTTGTGATCCTTGGGAGCCTGCTCGGCGCCCTTCTGATGTGGGCCGGGCTGAGCGCCGCGCGCGCGCAGACGATCGAGTACGACCTGACCACCACATCGGTGATGCGGATTCATCTGCCCGTCTCCCAGGCGGTGACCGTGATGATGTCTGAATCCGTCGGCAAGATCGTCTCCGCCGATCCCTCCATCGCCGATGCGCAGCCGATCACCGACCGCTCGCTGTATCTGGCCGGCAAGAGTTTCGGCACCACGACGGTCAACCTCTATTCGGCCTCGGGCACACCCGTGGGTCTGCTGGCGGTGGAAGTCGGCGCCGACACCGGCGACATGACCCGCTCCATCCGCGCGGCCATGCCCAGCTCCAACGTCACCGTCAGCACGGTCAACGGCCGGGTGCGGCTTGCCGGATCCGTGGCCGACGGCCCCTCGATGCAGAAGGTGCTCGATATCGTCGCGCAATACGGCAGCCCCGCCGTCGTCAACACCATGACGATCGCGGGGGCCAGCAGGTCAACCTGGAAGTCCGCATCCTGGAAGCCCAGCGCGAGGCCGGCCGGAAACTGGGCATTCAGTGGAACGCCTCGGGCAACGGCGGATCGGCAAGTATCGGCGGCGATCCGGACGGTCCGGCCGGCACCGCGGCCTCCTTCTCCTCCTTCATCGCCAACATCATTTCCGGCGGCACCGGTTTCAGCCTGTCCACGACCATCAACGCGCTGGAGAGCAAGGGGCTGGTGCGCACGCTGGCCGAACCGAACCTCACCACGCTGTCAGGCGTCACCGCGAGCTTTCTGGCCGGCGGCCAGATTCCGATCCGTGTGCCCGACGCCAACGGCAACGCGACGATCTCCTACAAGGATTTCGGCGTCCGGCTGGCGTTCACCCCCGTGGCGCTGGACGACGACCGCATCCAGGTGCAGCTCTCGCCCGAGGTCAGCGGCATCGGCAGCTTCACCGCCGCCGGCGATCCGGTGTTCACCACCCGCAAGCTGAACGCCACCGTGGAACTGCGCGACGGCCAGAGCTTTTCCGTCGCCGGGCTGCTGCAGAACCAGGCCAACCTGAAACAGGACCAGTTGCCGTGGATCGGCGACGTGCCGATCCTGGGATCGCTGTTCAAATCCTCCAGCTACGAGAAGAACGAAACCGAGCTGGTGGTGATCGTCACGCCGCGGCTGGTCCAGCCGACACGGCCGGGACAGGTGGCCGCCTCGCCGCTCGACAACACCCTGCCCGCGAACGACGCCGAGTTCTTCGCGCTGGGCAAGATGGAAGTGACGCCGGAGATGATCGAGAAGTTCCAGACAGGCGCCGGTATCGCCGGTCCGTCCGGGCACATCATCAATCTCGGAACGGAGGCCGCCCAATGAGCGCACGGATCGCACGGACCGGCTGGCGCACCGCCGCCCTCGTGGCTGTTACGGCCATGGCACTGGGCGGCTGCGTCTACGACTACACCCAGAACAGCGACCGGATCTCCTACAAGGCGGGCGACGCGGTGAGGGCCAATCTCGAGCGCGAGACGGTCGATCCGTCCAAGGCCTCGATGAACCGTCTTGGCGGTCTGGGCAAGAACGGCGTCGTGATCCCGACGCTCACCGAGGAGTCCGCGGACAAGGGCGCCGGGGCTCCAGAGCCCACGACACCGTCGGCGGACTGACCGCCTTCGATCCCTTGGAGCGGTTTTGCTTTCCATTGAAACAGGTGGCCGCTCCCGTCAATCGGGGTATCGTGCCAAAAATTGGGCCAGCCTCCCAACATGTGGCCTATCCTTCGAGACGCCTGCTAACGCAGGCTCCTCAGGATGAGGTTGAGCCTGTGGTAATTTCATAAAATATATCAATACGATGACGTCATCCTGAGGAGGCGCGCCAGCGCCGTCTCGAAGACCTCATCCTGAGGAGGCCCAAAGGGCCGTCTCGAAGGATCGGGCGGCTTATTCGGCCGGGCCTCCAGCTCTTGTTCTTCAGGCACGGGCGCGGTCGCCCGAGCATGGCGAAACAGATGATTCCGTGAAAGATGGAATTGCCCCAGTGGAATTGCCCCATCCCGCTCTCTGCGGGAGAGGTCGGCGCGAACGCGCCGGGTGGAGAGTATGAATTGGGTCGGTATCCACGAGAGCGTTCATTCCCTCACCCCAGCCTTCTCCCCGTGGGAGAGGGCGGATACGGATGGTTCCTCCATGGACCGAAACGCCCCCCTACACCCGCGCTTCGCCCGCGCCCTTGGCCAGCATCTTGAGATTGTTGGTGACCACCACGTTTTCCGGGTCGAGCTTCTGGGCCTTGCGGAAGTTGCTGAGCGCGGACTTCAGGTCACCGCGCAGCATGTAGGAATAGCCGGCGTTGTTGTAATACTGGGTCGTGGCGCCGGAGAGATTGTACAGCGTCGCGTAGACACGGTCCGACAGGTCGAAACGGCGCAGCTTGTCGTAGGAGGCGCCGAGGCCGACATAGCCTTCCTGGTTGTCGGGCGACAGCTCCACGACGCGCTTGTACAGCGCGGCGGAGTAGCCGAAATCGTTGTTGCGGAAATGGTTGCGGGCTTCCACCAGAGCGCGGTCGGCGGTGTAGGCGTTGAGGTTGGCGGGACCGGTCTGCGCCAGCCTGGCGTCGCCCCATGTCGTGGTGCTGCCCGTGATGTCCGTGGTGCAGCCCGACAAGGCCGCGACCGCGACGGCAAAGAGTCCCAGACGTACTGATCTGACGCAGAGGCGATACATGTCCCCGTCCCTCTTCCTGCAACCGGCGCCAGACGCGGCGCCACATCAACACGGCAACGGTAGGGCGGGCGGGGTTACAGCTGGTAAATACGCGGCCTTTAACGCGCGTTAGGCTGAATCGCGGGTTAAGACGGGAGCGGACTCTTGTCGGTTTTCTCTAGTGGAAATTGCGGCCCGCGGGCAGCGCGGCGCGCATGGCCGCCTCGTCGGGTTGTGCCGCGCGCGCCGCCGGACGGCTGGCCAGCGGCAAGGGTCCGTGCGCTCCGGTGACCCGGGCCAGCGCCGCCGAGCCGATGTCGTGCCCGTCCGCCACCGCCAGCAGCGCAGGCGTGAAATCGCTCAGCTCTCGGGCGATCAGATGCACCACCAGCCCTCCTTCTGCACCTGCCCGCGCACCCGCAAAAGCCGCGCGCCCAGCACCACCTGGCGGTTGGCCTCGAACACCTTGGGCCAGACGATGACATTGACCACGCCGGTCTCGTCTTCGAGGGTCTCGAAAATCACCCCCTTGGCCGTGCCGGGACGCTGGCGCACCAGCACCAGCCCGGCGGTGGTCGCCATACGGCCGTTGGGAGTGGCGTTGATCTCCGCCGCCGTCAGCAGGCCGTTGTCGCGCAAGGCGCTTCGCAGGAAACTCACCGGATGCGCCTTCAGCGACAAAGACAGGGTGCGGTAGTCGTGGATCACGTCCTCGCCCGGCGGCAGCGGCGGCAGATCCGCGTCGGGCTCTTCATGCGCGGCCGGGCCTTGCGCCGCGGCGAACAGCGGCAGCAGCTCCGCCCCGTCGCGGCCGCGCAGTCCCTTCACCGCCCACAGGCCATCGCGCCTGCCAAGACCCAGGGAACGGAACGCATCGGCGCGTGCCAGGCGCTCCAGCACGGGCAATCCCAGGCCCGTGCGCAGCCACACGTCGCGCACCGAGTCATAGCCCTTGCCGCGCTTCTCCGCGATCAGCCGCGCCGCTTCCTCCTTGAAACCCTTGATGCGCGAGAACCCCAGCCGCAGCGCATGTACCGAATGGATGTCGCCGCGCATCTCCGCGTGCCGCTCCCACAGATGTTCCGCGGCGCGCGCGCCGTCCTCCAGCGTGTTCTCCATGAGCGAATGGTTGATGTCGACGGGCCGGACCTCGACACCGTGCTCGCGCGCGTCGCGCACGATCTGCGCCGGGGCGTAAAACCCCATGGGTTGCGCGTTCAGAAGCGCGCAGGCGAAGACGTCCGGGTAATGGCACTTGAGCCAGCACGACACATAGACCAGCAGCGCAAACGATGCCGCGTGGCTTTCGGGAAAGCCGTAATCCGCGAAGCCCTCGATCTGCCGGAAACAGCGCTCGGCGAAATCGCGCTGGTAGCCGCGCGCCAGCATGCCTTTGATCAGCTTGTCGCGGAACCGGCCGATGGTGCCCGAGCGGCGGAACGTCGCCATGGCCCGGCGGAGCTGATCGGCCTCGCCCGGCGAAAAACCACCCGCGACAATGGCGATCTGCATGGCCTGTTCCTGAAACAGCGGAATGCCCAGCGTGCGCTCGAGCACCGCGCGCAGCTTGCCGGGCATGCGCTCGTTGGGCGGCATGCCGCGCTGCCGCCGCTTGAGATAGGGATGCACCATGCCGCCCTGGATGGGGCCGGGGCGCACGATCGCCACCTCGATGACCAGATCGTAGAATTCCTTCGGCTTGAGCCGTGGCAGCATGGACATCTGCGCGCGGCTTTCGATCTGAAAGACGCCGAGCGTGTCGGCGCGCCGGGTCATCGCGTAGACCCGGTCGTCCTGATCCCGCAGCACACCGGCGAGCGTCAGCGGAATGCCGTAATGGCTGTCCATCAGCTCGAACGCCTTACGCACACAGGTCAGCATGCCCAGCGCCAGAACGTCGACCTTCAGGATGCCGAGCGCGTCGAGATCGTCCTTGTCCCACTCCACGAAGGTGCGGTCCTCCATCGCCGCATTGGCGACGGGGATGCAGTGATCCAGCCGGTCCTGGGTGAGCACAAAGCCGCCCACGTGCTGGCCGAGATGGCGCGGAAAGCCGATCAGCTGCTTGACCAGGGCGAGCACCATGGCGAGCGCCGGATCGGTGGCGTCCAGCCCGGCGGCGGCGACCATATCCGCGTCCAACCCCTTGGACGAACTGCCCCAGCGCAGCCCGTTCAGCGCCTCCACCATATCGGCCGAAAGCCCGAACACCTTGCTCACCTCGCGGATGGCGCTGCGGCTGCGGTAGGTGATGACGGTGGCGGCCAGCGCCGCGCGCTCGCGGCCATATTTCGCATAAAGATACTGGATGACCTCCTCGCGCCGCTCGTGCTCGAAATCCACGTCGATGTCCGGCGGCTCGTCGCGCTCGGTCGACAGAAACCGCCCGAAGACCAGATTGCCGACCATCGGGTCGACCTCGGTCACCCCGAGGCAGAAACACACGGTGGAATTGGCCGCCGACCCTCGCCCCTGGCACAGGATCCCACACTCCTCGCGCGCGTAGCGGACGAGATCGTGCACGGTGAGGAAATACGGCGCGTACTGCTTTTCCGCGATCAGCCTGAGTTCGGAGAGCACCCCGCGCCTGACCTTGAAGGGAATGCCGCCGGGATAGCGCTTCTTCGCCCCCTCCCAGGTCAGCCGTTCCAGGGTCTGCTGCCCAGTCTCGCCGTCGCCGATGGTCTCCTCGGGATAATTGTAGCGCAGGTCCTCAAGCGAAAAGCGGATGGCGCGCGCAAACCGCTCCGTCTCATGAATGGCGTCGGGGTGCTCGCGAAACATCCGCGCCATCTCGTGCGGCTCCTTGAGATGCCGCTCGGCGTTCACCTCCAGCCGCCGCCCGGCGGTCTGCAGCGTGCAATGCTCGCGCACGCAGCTCAGCACGTCCTGCAGCGGCCGGCGGCCGGGCTCATGGTAGAGGATCTCGTTGAGCGCGATGAGCGGCACCTGCGCGCTGTTCGCCAAGGCGGCCAGCCGGTTCAGCCGGGCGCGGTCGTCGCCGCGATGCCGGCAGGCCGCCCCCAGCCACACCCGCCCCGGCCCAAGAGCGGCCAGATCGCGCAAGGCGCGTTCGATCCCGTCCGGCTCATCGGGCGCGAGGATGAACTGCTGGCCGTCGGCGTAAGCGCTCAGGTCTTCGAAATGCAGAAGGCAGTCGCCCTTTTTCGCCCGGCGGTTGCCCAGGCTCAGCAGGGCGCAGAGCCGCCCGTAGGCCGCGCGGTCCACCGGGCAGGCGATCACATCCGGCGTGCCGTCGCAGAACACCAGCCGGGTACCCACGAGATAGCGGAAGCGCGGCGCGAACTCGACGACCTGGCGCATGGTCATATGCGCGCGCACGACGCCGGCGAAACTGTTGCGGTCGCACAGCGCCAGCCCGCCCAGGCCGAGGGAGGCGGCGCGGGCGACGAGTTCCTCGGGATGCGAGGCGCCGCGCAGGAAGGAGAAATTGGACAGCGCGCCGATCTCGACGTAGCTCATGCGAACAACCCGTGAATGAACCAGCGTGGGCGGTCGGTCTCGGTGGTGTAGAGCCCCTCGCGAAACAGCCAGAAGCGCCGCCCGGAGACGTCCTCGGCGGTGTAATAGTCGCGCGTGAAGGCGCCCTCGCCGGGCTGCCACCATTCGACGCCGATGCGCTCCGGTCCGGCGGCCTTCACAAACCGGTAGCCCTGCCGCCGCCACTGCATGCGCACCGGCGGCCCGTCCGGCACCTCGGCCACCACCGTCACGACTTCCGGCGCGGGCAGCAGCCGCAGCGGGCGTTTCAGGGTCGGATCGGCCGCCGACTGAGCGGCCTGGCCCGCCTGCGTCACCGCTGGCGCCAGGGTCACGGCGCGCTCGGGGATGTGGGTGTCGGAAAACCGGGGCCGCAACACCGCCTGCGCGCCCAGCCGGCTCGACAGCCGGTCGATCAGCAGATCCAGATCGATGGCGCCATCGCCGGTGCCGAACGCCCCGCTCTGCACATCGGGCAGTTCCGAGACGGAGCTGGCCGCGAGCTGGATCGTCTCGATGCCGAAGCCGGCGTCGAATTCCTCGACCAGCTTGCCGATGCGGTTGGCAAAAAGCCGCGACACGTGGCCTGCGTCGCGGGTCGCCTGCGCCGCGTTGACCGCCAGATGCATCAGCTTGTGATCCACGCGGTAAAGCATCAGGTGGAAGGTCTGCGCGCCCAAACCCGCCTGCTCCAACTGCGCGGAAAGCTGCTGCGCCAGATCGCGCGCCGTCATCAGCACATCGTCGATCAGCGCGATGGGTTCGGCGAAATTGCGCCGGGCGCGATAATCGATGACCGGCAGGCGCGGCACCAGCGGCTCCCGCGCGCGCCCCAACGCCTGATCCAGCCGGGTCAGCAGCGACAGGCCGAAGCGAGCGCCCAGCCCCGCGCGGTCACGCCCGAACAGCTGGCCGACGGTCTTCAGGCCCATCTCGTGCAGTCCCGCGATCTGCTCCGCACTCAGCCGCAAGGCCGCCACCGGCAGCGGGCCGAGCGCCTCGACAAGCGCCGGGCCCTGCCTCTCGGGCTCCAATCGCGCCTTGCCGTGCCTGTGAAACCCCGCGCCCTCCTCCCGCAGCGCGGCGGCTGAGGGCGGCGCCCCATCGTCGTGAGCCAGGCCGCACGGCCGCACGATCTGCCCCGGCGCGAAACGGCCCAGCGCCAGCGCCGCGCCGATGCTCGGCGCGATGGCGCCTTGCACGGAAAAGCCGAAGCCTTGCAGCCGCCGCAACGCCATTGCCAGCATCGCGCGCTCGCCGCCGAACAGATGCGCGGCGCCGGTGATGTCGACGCACAGGTCCTCATGCGCCGACCAGTCGCGGACGACCGCGACGATCGGCGAGAGATTGCTGTGCCAGTCGGCGAATTCGGTGAACAGCCGTTCGGTCTCCGCCCGGTCGATCTCGCGCGCGATGATCCCGGGGCACATGGCGCGCGCATCGCTCAGCGTCTGGCCGGTCCCCAGCCCGCAAGCCCGCGCCCGGTCGTCGAGCGCCACCAGCCGCATGGCGTTGTTCTGGCGCTCGTAGAGCACCAGCGGCGCGGCGCTGCCCGCCAGCAGCGGGTCATGCCGTTTCAGGCAATCGGTCGCCCAGCGCGGCAGATGCAGCACCAGGTAGCGCCGCTCGGCGACCGTCCGCATCTCCCTTTGGTGCAAGTGCAAAGCCATTGTCCGTCCAGTCCACAGTCCACGTGCCGCCCTCGGTTTTGCCGCCCGCGCGTCCAAGCCCTTTCTCCAGCGTGACCTGCCACCGCGCGTGTCCCGGCGCGCGGTTGTCGAAAGGCATCGCGGCGCTTGGTTGCGGCGTCACATGCCAGCGGAAGCTGGCGGCGCTCGCCTCCCGCTCGCCCCCGTAGCGCATGAGAAAGATCGAGGCGCCTGCGGCTTCCGCCCGCAGCCCCAGCCGCCGGGAGGCCGTGAAATCCAGCGCCTTGTGGTGGCTGCCGATGTCGGCGATGACGGCGGCCACAGCCGGACAGGCGGCCGCCTCCTCTCCCGCCCACAGAAGATCGGTGATCGAGCGGGTGCGGCCGAGGATCAGATGCGCGGGATCGAGCCCGAAGCCGGCCAGCCCCGCGCCATGCGGCATGCCGTATTCCTGGCCCTCATGGGCGATCTGCAGCCAGATGACGGCGTGCCGCGTGACATCCAGAAGCCCGCGGATCTGCCCCAGCGTGAAGCCGAAGACGCCCGCGGAATGGCTGAAATGATCGGTCCAGACCTCGTGCAGGACGCCGGCGGGACAAGCCATGAAGGGCACGCCGGTTTGCGCCGGCGCAGCCACGGGCACCCCCGGCATGGGGCGCTTTTCCAGCTTGGCGATATCGCCACGCAAGCGGGCCAGAAGGGCCGTTTTCGTCTGAGGATCCATGAGATGATGCCGCGTTCCATTAAAGAACAAATAGGGAACATCATCTGACGTCAGAGAGTCAAGCTGGCAAAATCCACAGCCCCGGCTCAGCAGTGGAGGAGCTGGATTGCACGTTAAAAATTCAAGCAAACCATGCCGGCAGAGGCTGCGACTCCAGCCGCGCTTTCAGCGCGTGATGACGATCTCCGTCGCCGCCCGGCCATAGCGTTTGACGAGCTCGAAGAGCGTGCGCGCATGGTCGGGATGCAGGCGCACGCAGCCATGCGAGGCGGGACGTCCGAGATTGCGCAGTTCCGTGGTGCCGTGGATCGCATAGCCATGGTAGAAAAAGATCGAATAGGGCATCGGCGCGTAGTCGTAGATCGTCGAGTACCACATCCGCGCCAGCCGCACGGGCCTGAACCGGCCGGTCGGCGTGCGGTAGCCGCGCCGCGCGGTGGATACCCGCCAGCGGTAGGCCACACGGCCGTCCAGGCTCACCTGCATGGTCTGCCGCGACAAATCGATCCGCACCCCGACATTGGCGGCGAGGGCCGGCATTGAAGCCAGCCCCGACATCAGCACGCAGGCCAAGAGCAGCACGGCCAGCATGCCGCCGCGCGGCAACCCTCCCGCACTACGTCGCCTCAGAATGTCCATCCGGCTCCCCCCTCACCGATCATCGTTCAGTTGCGCGCATTCCTCCTCGCGGCCCCGCACCACCCGCCTGCCCGCCAGCGGACCGCGCGTCTCGGTGACCACCGTGCAGCGGCCTTCCGCATGCCCGTCGCTCTCGAAATAGATCACCACCCAATCGTCGTTCCTGCCGAGCTGATGGGCGAGCGCCGTGTTGGAAAACAGCGCGGTGAACTGCCACTCGCCGAGCCGGGCGTGCATCACCGGCAGCCAGGCCTCGCCGGTGGGATTGAAGCGCTTGGGCGCGATCCTGCGCAGGCTGCCCGCCGCCGCGCGCTCGCGATAGCGGGCATCGATCTCCAGGATCAGGTCGACGCCGGGGACGGCGTCCGCGCGGTGCTCGCGCCGGAAGACCGGACGGCCCAGCCGCTCCGCCAGCACGGCGGCGATCGCCTGGCTGCGGCGCGGCCCCAGGCCCGCGATCCGGACATCGCCCAGATGCAGCGCGGCCTCCAGATCCTCCAGCGTCTCCAGATGCATCTCGTCGGCAAGCCGCGCCGCGAGTTTTGGCCCGATGCCCGGAATGGTCTGAAAAAGCTTCTCCGGGGAGAGCTCGCCGCGCAGCCGTTCGAGCTGCGACCAGCGGCCGCTCACCACCAGTTCGGCGATGGCGCCCGCGATGCCCTTGCCGATGCCCGGCAGCGCGATCAACCCGGCACGCCCCTCCTGCTCCAGGATATCGGCGACGGGCCGTGGCAAGGCCGCGACCGTCTCCGCCGCCTTGCGATAGGCGCGCTCGCGAAACCCGTCCGCGCCCTGCTGCTCGAGCAGATCCGCATAGTCGCGCAGCTTCACGGCGATCGAAGCGTTCGCGCGCTCTCCCGCTCCGCGCCCGGACGCACTGGTTCGGGTCCGTGCCGTCTTGTCCGGCGTTGCTTGAGCTCTTGCCAACGCGCGCCTGCCTTTTCGAAATCTCTCCCTCGTGAAAACCCACGATACGCGACGCACCGCGCCACGCCTTGATCCCCATCAAGGATGCGCGGTCCGGCGCGCGTCATAAAGAATAGAACGGGAAGGACCGATCGAGATGCCGGACGACAGAAGGCGCGCGCTTGTGGGCGACATCGGCGGCACCCATGCCCGCTTCGCCATCAGCGACATCGACCGGCTGACCATCGAGCATTTCACCCTCTACAAGACCAGGGATTTTAGCTCCTTCGAGGACGCGGTGAGCGCCTATTACCGCGCCATCGACGAACGCCCGCGCATGGCCGCCTTCGCCATCGCGGGACCGATCACCGGCGACACGGTCGCTCTGACCAACGCTCCGTGGTCCTTCACCACCGCCGGAATCCGGGAGGCCACCGGGATAAAAAACGTCACCCTGCTCAACGATTTCGAGGCCATCGCGCTGTCGCTGCCCTATCTCGCGGACAGCGATCTGCAGCGGATCGGCGGCACGCAGATCAACGAGACCGCGCCGCGGCTGGTGCTGGGACCGGGCACCGGCTTCGGCGTCAGCGGGCTGGTTCCCGTGGCCGACGGCTGGAGCGCGACGTCCGGCGAGGGCGGGCATGTGTCCTTCGGCGCCACCAGCGCCCGCGAAATGGCGATCCTCGAGCATCTGGCATGGGAATTCGGTCATGTGTCGATCGAGCGGGTGCTGTCGGGAAGCGGTATCGAGGCCATTCACGCGGCGCTCGGCCGGCTCAAGAACGGCCGGACCGCAACCCTGCCGGCGGCCGAGATCGTCGCCCGCGCGGACGCTGGCGGGGATGCGCACGCGACGCAGACGCTGTCGTGTTTCGTCTCAGTGCTGGCGCGCACCGCGGGCGATTTCGCGCTGGTCTTCGGCGCGCGCGGCGGGGTCTATCTCGGCGGCGGCATCGCGCCGAGGATCCTGACACACCTGACCTCCGGCGCCTTCCGCAAGGCGTTTGAAAACAAGGGACGGATGTCGTCCTACCTGGCGCAGATCCCCGCCTTCGTCATCACGGCGAAGGATCCGGGACTGCGCGGCGCGGCCGTGGCGTTGGCGCAGAAACGTCCGGCCAAGGCACACTGACAACCGTTCGGAACCGGCGCGTCAGCCCTCCGCCGCCGCGACCTGCTTCTTCACCGCGACGAAACTGTCCGGCGTCACCGAAATGGAATCGATGCCGCTCTCGACAAGGAAGCGGGCGAATTCCGGATGGTCGCTCGGCGCCTGGCCGCACAGCCCCACCTTGGCGCCCGCCTGATGCGCCTCGCGGATGACATTGGCGATCATCCATTTCACCGCCTCGTCCTGCTCGTCGAAAAGCTCCGACAGCAGTTCCGAATCCCGGTCGACGCCCAGTGTCAGCTGCGTGAGGTCATTGGAACCGATGGAAAACCCGTCGAAACGCTCGGCGAAGGATTTCGCCAGAATGACGTTGGAGGGGATCTCGCACATCACGTAGACCTCCAGACCATCCTCATGACGGCGCAGGCCGTTCTCGGCCATGACCTCCAGCACGCGGTCGGCCTCGCGCACCGAGCGGCAGAAGGGGATCATCACGATGACGTTGGAAAAGCCCATCTCTTTGCGCAGCCGCCGGATCGCCCGGCATTCCAGCGCGAAACCCTCGCGATAGGCGTCGGAATAGTAGCGCGAGGCGCCGCGAAAGCCGATCATCGGGTTCTCTTCGGCAGGCTCGAATTCCGCGCCGCCGATCAGCCCCGCGTATTCGTTGGTCTTGAAGTCGCTCATCCGCACGATGGCAGGCTTGGGGTGGGCGGCGGCGGCGATCCGCGCCAGACCGCGCGCCAGCCGGTCGACGAAATACTCCGCCTTGTCGTCATAGCCCTCCGTCAGCTCCGCAATCGCGCGCTTGGCCTCCGCGTCATGCAGTCTGTCGAAGCCCAGCAGCGCCATCGGATGGATGCGGATGTGGTTGGAGATGACGAATTCCATGCGCGCCAGTCCGACGCCGTCGGCCGGGATCTGCCACCAGCGGAAGGCGGCGCCGGGATTGGCGAGATTGAGCATCACCTTGGTGGCGGTCGCCGGAATATTCTCGAGCGCGGCCTCGCGCACCTCGAAATCCGCGATCCCTTCGTAGACGAATCCCTCGTCTCCTTCCGCGCAGGACAGGGTCACATCCTGTTCGGAGTGCAGAAGCCTGGTCGCGTCGCCCGCGCCGACGATGGCCGGCAGGCCCAGCTCGCGGCTGACGATGGCGGCGTGCGAGGTGCGCCCGCCGTGATCGGTGATGATGCCCGCGGCGCGTTTCATGATCGGCACCCAGTCGGGGTCCGTCGTGCCCGTCACCAGGATGCTGCCATCGACAAAGTCGCCGATATCCGCCGCGCTCTCGATGAGACACACCCGGCCCGCGACGACCGCATCGCCGATGCTCAGCCCCGTCACCAGCACCCGGCCCCTGGAGCGGATCTCGTAGCTGCGCAGCGAGGACATGTCGCGGCGCGACTGCACCGTCTCGGGCCGGGCCTGGACGATGAACAGCTCACCGGTGTCGCCGTCGCGCGCCCACTCGATGTCCATCGGGCAGCCATAGTGGGCCTCGATGCTCACCGCCCAGCGCGCCAGCGTGAGAATATCGTCATCGCCGAGCACCAGCGCCGCCCGCTCCGCCTTCGACGTCGGCACGGTGCGCGTCGGCGCCGCGCCCTGCGCGTAGATCATCTTCTGCGCCTTGGCGCCCGACCGCCGCTCGATGATCGGCACCAGCGAGGGCTCCGCCAGCAACGGCTTGAACACCACATATTCATCGGGATCGACGGTGCCCTGGACCACGGTTTCGCCCAGCCCCCAGGCGGCGTTGATCACCACCACCTTGTCGAAGCCGGTTTCCGTGTCGATGGAGAACATCACGCCCGAGCCGCCCCGGTCGGAGTGCACCATCTGCTGCACGCCGATGGACAGCGCCACCTTGAGATGGTCGAACCCCTTCACCGCGCGGTAGCTGATGGCGCGGTCGGTGAACAGCGAGGCGAAGCAGCGCCGGCAGGCATCGAGAAGCGCGTCCGCGCCGCGAATATTGAGAAAGGTTTCCTGTTGGCCGGCGAAGCTGGCATCCGGCAGATCCTCGGCGGTGGCGCTGGAGCGCACCGCGACATCCACATCCGCCCGGCCGGTGCGCGCGGCCAGTTGCCCGTAGAACGCGGTGATGGCGCTCGCGAGATCATCCGGCCAGCGCCCGAGCAGAAAGGCCTTGCGGATGCGCGCGCCGGTCTCGGCAAGCGTGGCGGCTCCCTCCGTCAACGCGGCGAGCGCCGCCTCGATCTCCGTGCGCAGGCCGTTGGCCTCGAGATAGCGCCAATAGGCATCCGCCGTTGTGGCGAAGCCCGGCGGCACGCGGATGCCCTCCGGCGTCAACGCACTGACCATCTCGCCGAGCGAGGCGTTCTTGCCGCCGACACGGCCGACATCCTTGCGGCCGCATTGCTCGAACCAGACAACGCTTTCGGTTTCGCTGCTCATCATCACGGCCCCGTTGTCACTGCACGGATCATCCCGGCTCAACCCTAGGGCCGGGCCGGCGCCGAAGGTATGACGTGGATCAACGCGCGGTCCCCGGCCCCGCGCCACGCCGCGCTGCCTCGCGCAGGCTCATCAGGTAGGCCACCACATCCGCCTTCTCCTGATCGAACAGGCGGAACGTCGTCATCGGAAAATGATCCTCCCGCAAGAAGCGCGTGAAATAGGCCCGGTCACGCCCGGGGCGCAAAACGATCTGCTCATAAGGGGGCGCCATGTCCGGATCCGGCCTGTCGCCGGCGCGCAGATGACAATCGCGGCACCATTGCTCGACGACCACCCTGCCCCGCGCAACGGCGTCATCGGAATGGGCCGGCGCCACCGTGCCCCACAGCGCCAGGATGCCCATCAGCAGCGCAGCACCGGGCAACCGGCCTCGCACACGCCTGTTCACATCCATCTCTCCATGTCTCCATGCCTCTATGTCTCCACGCCAGTTCCCTCTTCCGGAACCGCCCGCTTCTGCCGCAGCGCCAGTCCCTGCATCATCAGCGACAAAAAGCGCTCCACCCTTGACCCCGATCAAAGCCAAGCGCCGGCAAATGCCATTTGCTGGGATCAGAACCGAAGTGCCCGTTCCAGCGAGAACAATAAAATCACTCGAGACGCAAACAAATCCGCGCTGAACGACAGAACAACATTCAGGTCACCGAGGTCGGAAACCGAAGGGAGACGTCCAATGTACATGTTCAGGAAACTCATGATGGCTTCGGCCGTTGCTGCAATGATCCTGCCGGGCGCCGCCCGGGCCGACGGAACCGTTGAAGTTCTGCACTGGTGGACATCCGGCGGCGAGGCCAAGGCCGTCGGCGAGTTGAAGAAGGCCTTCGAGGCGCAGGGCGGCACCTGGATCGACAGCCCGATCGCCGGCGGCGGCGGCGATGCCGCGATGACGGCGCTGCGCGCCCGCGTGGTGGCCGGCAATCCGCCCACCGCCGTGCAGCTCAAGGGTCCCGGCATCCAGGAATGGGCCCAGCAGGGCGCGCTCAATGACGTGGAGGCCGTCGCCGAGACGGAGACCTGGGACGCCGTTCTGCCGCCCGTCCTCGCAAGCATCATGAAATACGAGGGCAAATACGTCGCCGCGCCGGTGAACATCCACCGCGTGGACTGGATGTGGGCCAACCCCGAGGTGCTCGCCAAGGTCGGCGTCACCGAATTGCCCGCCACCTGGGACGAGTTCAACGCTGTGGCCGACAAGCTGATGGCGGCGGGCATCACCCCGCTCGCCCATGGCGGTCAGCCCTGGCAGGACGCAACCGTGTTCGAGGACGTGGTGCTGGGCGTCGGCGGCGCGGATTTCTACCGCAAGGCGCTGGTCGAGCTGGACCAGGACGCGCTGACCAGCGATACGATGGTCAAGTCCTTCGACCAGCTGCGCAAGATGCGCGGCTATGTCGATCCGAACTTCTCAGGCCGCGACTGGAACCTGGCAACCGCCATGGTGATGAAGGGCGAGGCCGCCTTCCAGATCATGGGCGACTGGGCCAAGGGCGAGTTCCTCGCCGCCGGCAAGGTGCCGGGCAAGGACTTCATCTGCGCGCCGACGCCGGGCAAGGGCTTCGTGCTGAATTCCGACAGTTTCACCTTCTTCAAGGTGCAGGGCGAGGACAACCTCAAGGGCCAGCAGGTCCTGGCCAGCCTGATCATGTCGCCGGAATTCCAGGAGACCTTCAATCTGGCGAAGGGTTCGATTCCCGCCCGCACCGACGTGAGCCTCGACAAGTTCGACGTCTGCGCGGTGAAATCGCACGACGACCTGCTCGCCGCCATCAAGGCGGACACGCTCGTGCCCTCCATGGCGCACGAGATGGCGATTCCGCGGTCGGTCCGCGGCGAGATCCTCGATCTGGTGACGAATTTCTTCAATTCGGACATGAGTTCGCAGGACGCCGCGACGGACCTCGCCGCCGCCGTGAAACGCGCCCAGCTCTGAGAGCCGCGACACGGGCCGGAGCGGCAACGCCCCGGCCCTTCCGCGCGCCACGAAGATATCCACCCTCAAGAGGTCATCTGCGATGGGACGCTTGCTTGAGCGATGGCTGCCGAAACTGGTGGTCTCCCCGCTGTTCGCGGCGAGCCTCTTCTTCGTCTACGGCTTCATCGCCTGGACGACCTACATCTCGTTCACCCGCTCGGGCGTCATGCCCTCCTACGGCTTCGAGGGGCTGGTGCAATACGTGCGCCTGTGGCAGACGCCGCGCTGGCACATCGCGCTGAGCAACCTGTTCATCTTCTCGGCGCTGTTCATCATCATTTCCGCCGCCATCGGCATTCTGCTCGCGATCCTGCTCGACCAGCGCATCCGCATCGAAGGGGTGATCCGCACCATCTATCTCTACCCGATGGCGCTGTCGTTCATCGTCACCGGAACCGTGTGGAAATGGATCCTCAATCCCGGCGTCGGCCTGGAGCGCCTCATGCACCTGGCGGGCTTCGAGAGCTTCCGTTTCGACTGGCTGGTGAACCCGGACTTCGCCATCTACACGGTGGTGATCGCGGGCGTGTGGCAATCCTCCGGCTACGCCATGGCCCTGTTCCTCGCGGGATTGCGCTCCGTCGACGACGAGGTGCTCAAGGCGGCCGCCATCGACGGCGCCGGGCCGATCCGCACCTACACGGGCATCGTCCTGCCGATGATGCGGCCGGTGTTCCTCTCCACGATCATCATTCTCGCCCATCTCGCGATCAAGAGCTTCGATCTGGTGATCGCGCTGACCGGCGGAGGGCCGGGATACGCCACCGACATGCCGGCCACCTTCATGTATTCCTTCGCCTTCCAGCGCAGCGAGCTCGGCATGGCGGCCGCCAGCGCGGTGATGATGCTCGTCACCATCACCGCGATCATCGTGCCCTACCTCTACTCGGAACTCAGGAGGTCCGCGTGATGCCCGGTTCCGCGCAAGGCGGTGTGGTTCGGCAAAAGGGGCTGCGGCACAGCGCGCTGCGCGTCCTGCTGTTCGTCATTCTCGGCTTGTTCTGCCTGTACTATCTCGTGCCGCTCATCGTGATGATCTCCACCTCGCTGAAGTCGCTGGCGGAAATCCGGCAGACCTCGCTCATCAGCCTGCCGCGCGAGGTGACCTTCGACGCCTGGGCCAAGGCCTGGGATTCCGCCTGCGTCGGCGTGCGCTGCGACGGATTGAAACCCTATGTCTGGAATTCGGTCGCCATGGTGGTTCCGGCGGTCGCCATCTCGACCCTGCTCGGCGCGCTGAACGGCTACGCGCTGACCAAATGGCGCTTTCGCGGCGCCGACGTGATTTTCGCGCTGATGCTGTTCGGCGCCTTCATCCCGTTCCAGGTGGTGCTGCTGCCAATGGCCCGCACGCTGGGCCTGCTCGGCCTGGCCGGCACCATCCCCGGCCTCATCCTGGTACACACCATCTACGGCCTGGCCTTCACCACCCTGTTCTTCCGGAACTTCTTCATCGGCGTCTCCGACGGCATCATTCAGGCGGCGAAGGTGGACGGCGCGGGCTTTTTCGGCATCTTCTTCCGCATTGTTCTGCCGATGTCGCTGCCGGCCATCGTGGTCACGGTGATCTGGCAGTTCACCCAGATCTGGAACGACTTCCTGTTCGGCATCGCGTTCACCGTCGGCGACAGCAATCCCGTCACCGTGGCGCTCAACAACATCGTCAACACCTCGACCGGGGTGAAGGAATACAACGTCGACATGGCGGCGGCGATCATCGCCGCCCTGCCGACGCTGGCCGTCTACGTCATCGCCGGAACCTATTTCGTCCGCGGCCTCGCGGCAGGCGCCGTGAAAGGATAGCCGCATGACCGACATCCGCCTCGACAAGGTGTTCAAGCGCTTCGGCGCGACCGACGTCATCAAGGGCATCGACCTGGAGATCGGTGACGGCGAGTTCGTCGTCCTGGTCGGACCGTCGGGCTGCGGCAAGTCCACGCTGCTCAACCTGATCGCCGGGCTGGAGACCCTCACCTCGGGCGACATTCACATCGGCGCCCGGCTGGTCAACGACATCCCGCCCAAGGACCGAGACATCGCCATGGTGTTCCAGTCCTACGCGCTCTATCCGACCAAGACCGTGCGCGACAACATCACCTTCGGCATGGTGACCCGGCGCGTGCCCAAGGCGGAACAGGACGCCGCTGTCGCCGAGGTCAGCGCGCTCTTGCACATCGATCCCTATCTCGCCCGCAAGCCGGGGCAACTGTCCGGCGGCCAGCGCCAGCGCGTTGCCATGGGCCGCGCCCTGGTGCGCAAGCCCGACGTGTTTTTGTTTGACGAACCGCTGTCGAACCTCGACGCCAAGCTGCGCATCGAGATGCGCACCGAGATCAAGAAGCTGCACCAGCGGCTGGGCAAGACCATCGTCTATGTCACGCACGACCAGATCGAGGCGATGACGCTGGCCTCGCGCATCGCGGTGATGGACAACGGCCATATCCGCCAGTTCGCCGATCCGACCACCGTTTACGAGGATCCGGTGGATCTCTTCGTCGCGGGCTTCATGGGCTCGCCGCCGATGAACATGCTGCCCGGCACCTTGCGGCATGATGGCGGGCTGTTCGTCGAGCCCGCGGGCGCGGACCCGGCCCTGCGTTTCCCGCTGCCCAAAACCATCGCGGACAGGATCACGGCGCAGGACGGGCACTCGGTCGTCCTGGGCCTGCGGCCGGAGACCATCTTCGCCGCCGGCACCGAGCTGCCCGGACCCGAGCGCTTCATCTTCGAGCGGCCCGTCGAGGTGGTCGAGCCGACCGGCCCCGACACGATGCTGGTGTTCTCGATCGGCGGCACGGAGCTCATCGCGCGCGTCCGCCCCCAGGACGCGAGCCCTCCGGGCACCGCCTTCCGATTCGAGGTCGAGATGGGCAAGGCCAAGCTGTTCGACCGGGAGACCGGCCTGCGCTTGTAGGTGCCCGGCTGGCGCCGCGAACGACGCGGCGCGCCGTCTCGAAAAACCATGCCGCACGGCATGCCGTGCGCGGGCTTTTTCGCGCCCCGCCATTGACCTGCCGTACGGCTGCGGTATTCAAAGGGCGGGATTGAAGACGGCACGGCTCATGCGCCATCCGTCACGGTCGGGTAAATGCGGCCCGACGGACGCGGTCTTTTGTTTCTGTAGAGATTTTTCGTTTACAATGATGCGGAAATGAAAGTGCGGCCCGGTCCTGCGAGGCCGGACGCCTGTATGGAGTTGAATGTTCCGCGGAATGAGACGTCAGCCGCCTGCGATGAGCAATCGCACTCCCCTTGCGGCCACACGGGCCGCGCTCATCGCAGGGTTTCTCTGCGCTGGTTGCCTCGTCACGTCCTCCGCCCAGGCATTCGAGCTCTTCGGATTCACGTTCTTCGAGGACGAGGAAACCGCGACGCCCGCCGCCGTTCCCGACCCGTTGCCCTACACCGCGACGATCACGGTTTCCGGCGGCGACGAGGATCTCAGGGACGCGCTGACCAAGGCCTCCCAGCTCATCGGCCAGGCGGACACGCCGCCCTCGGGCGCGCCGGGGCTAATCTCCCGCGCGCTGGGCGACCAGCAGCAGCTGCTCGCGCGGCTATATGTATCCGGGCTGTACGGCGGCACCATTGAGATCGACATCGCCGGCGTGCCCCTGCAGACGGCGGTGGAAAGCGGCACGATCGACCGCCGCGCCGGGCAGCGCGTGCCAGTGAGCATCCGCGTGGACACCGGGCCGCAGTTCCACTTCGGCGACATCGCCATTTCCACCCTGCACCGCGAAGGCGGCACTGCGGCCGACGTGCCGCCGGGCGACTATGGCCTGGTGCCCGGCGAGCCGGCGCTGTCGGACAACATCCTCGCCGCCGAACGAAAACTCGTGGCCAATCTCAAGGCGCAGGGCCATCCGTTCGCAAGGATTTCCGACCGTTCCGTGGTCGCCGATCACGCCAGCCGGCGGCTGGACGTGGCGCTTGAGGTCGATCCCGGCCCCACGGCCACCTTCGGCGCGGTCTCGGTCAGCGGCCAGGAGCGCACGGACACGGACTTCATCGTCTCCCAGGCCAATATCGCACCGGGCAGCCGCTACGATCCGGAAGCCCTGCGCGAAGCCGGCAAGCGCTTGCGCGCCCTGGGCATTTTCGGCAGCATCCGCGTCGCCGAAGCCGAGCAGCTCGACGCCGACGGCCAGTTGCCCATCACCATCGAGGTGTCCGAGCGCAAGCGTCACGTGATCGGCGGCGGCGCGACCATTTCCAGCACGGAAGGCGCCGGGCTCGAGGCCTACTGGCGCAACCGCAACCTGTTCGGCCGCGGCGAACAACTCAGCATCGAGGGCTCCGCCGGGCGCATCGGCACCCGTTCGCTGAGCGAGCTGGAATACGCCACCCGCATCGTCTTCACCAAGCCCGGCGCCTTCGGCCCGACAACAAGTTTCACCGCCACCGTGGGCGCCAAGCGCGAGAACCCGGAAGCCTACGACAGCCGCTCGGTCTACGGCAGCATGCGCGTGGGTAAACAGCACTCCGATACGCTGGAATACGCCGTGGGCACCGAATTCTCCTTCGCGCGCGAGGACGACGCGCTGGGCTCGGGCAACTATGCGCTGTTCGGCGTCTTCGGCGAGGTCACCCACGACAGCCGTGACGATGTCCTCGACCCCTCCGAGGGGTTTCGCGCCACCGCCTTCGCCGAACCCGCCTACGACATCGAGACCGGCGGGGCGATGCTGTTCACCAAGGCCAGCATCTCCGCCTATCAGGCGTTTGACGACGCCAAGCGCTTCATTCTCGCCGGCCGTCTCGCCACCGGCAGCATCTTCGGCTCGAGCCTGAAGGACATTCCCCCCTCCCGGCGCTATTACGCCGGCGGCGGCGGATCGGTGCGCGGCTACGCCTACCGCAACATCGGACCGCGCGTGGCCGGAGAGGTCGTCGGCGGGCGCAGCTTCTTCGAGGGATCGGCGGAAGTGCGCACGCGCATCACCGAGAGCATCGGCGTCGTCGGCTTCATGGATGCCGGCGCGGCCTATTCCACCGAGCTGCCGGATTTCTCCGAACCGCTGAAGATCGGCGTTGGCCTGGGCCTGCGCTACTACTCCTCGCTCGGGCCCCTGCGGTTCGACTTTGCCGTGCCGCTCAACCCCGGCAAGGACGACCCCGACTACGCCATCTACGTCGGTCTCAGCCAGGCTTTTTAGGGGCCGCCGTGAAATAACGCGACAGCCATGCCCGGACTGCTCCGCAGCGCGCTTTTCAAGCGCCAATTTGTAGACATCACATCCAGCTGCGGCGCCCGCCCGGGACCCGAAGTCGCCCCGAAATTTGTCGATCAGATCGACGCCGATATTCGCGTCGTCGCCACGAAGCCGCTGGCGTGCGCCATATACAACGCTGGTTGAGCGCGCCTCACCCTCGATTGTCACCCCGGGCTTGACCCGGGGCCCATTATGCCGATCTTCGAATGAAGGCTTTCGAGCGTGCAGCAATGCCCCGCAACGAAGCCACAAGGGCATCAACAAGAGGCTCCCAGAGTGGTCCCCGGCTCGGAGGCCGGGGTGACAATCGAGGGTGGGGCCAGAGTTGACGCAAACGAAAGATTTCGGTCAGCGCCGATGGCGCCAGGGCCGCTGTCGAATAGCGGCTCATGTCGTCGTTCGCACGCTTGAGACATAAATATGCACTTGAATGCATATGCGCCTCACGACATAATCACTGCATGGCCTGGACCATCAATTTCCATGACAGCTTCGCCGATGAATTCGATCGCTTGGCGGAGGACGTGAAAATTGAACTCATGGCAATGGTCATATTGCTCGCCGAATTCGGTCCGCAACTGAGCCGTCCGCATGCCGACACCCTCAAGGGATCAAGGCACGCCAACATGAAGGAACTGCGCTTCAGGGCCGATAACGGCGCTTGGCGTGTCGCCTATGCCTTTGACCCGGAGCGAAAAGCCATTCTTCTGGTCGCGGGCGACAAATCCGGTGTGAGCGAAAAACGCTTTTACAAACAACTTCTGGCAACCGCCGATCAGCGGCTTGGTGACCATTTGGCTCGACTAAAAGGACAAACACCATGACGATATCCGCCGATGACGTTTTCAAAAAACATATGACCGCCACCCAGCGGAAGAAGGCGAAAGCGCGTTCGGACGAGCTGATCGCGGAATACAAGACCTTGCAGGAACTCCGCAAGGCGCGCGCGCTGACGCAAGTGCGCTTGGCGGAGATTCTGGGCGTGACCCAGGACAACGTCTCCCGCATCGAAAAGCGTTCCGATGTCCTGCTCTCGACCTTGCGCAGCTACATCGAAGCCATGGGCGGAGAGCTTGATCTGGTCGTGACATTTCCCGATCACGCGCCGGTGCATCTCAAGACCTTGAGCGATCTCAACGAAACGCCACCGCGCTGATCGACAAGAGAAATCCGTCCTGGCTCGAAATGGTCGCCCCGACTACGCCATCTACGTCGGCCTCAGCCAGGCGTTTTGAACCCTTTCCCCGCCGATTTCCCGTCTGGCCGCTTTTAATCCGCATTCGTCGGCTTACCTTGGGCGCATGCGCCGAATCTCAAAAATCCTGATTCTCCTGCTGCTTGTCGTGGTCGCTCTGCCGGCCGCGCTGGTCGCTGTGCTGTTTACCCGGCCCGGCGGCGCCCTGCTGGCGCGCGTTGTCAGTTCCAGCGCGTCGACGCCGCAGGCCGGCATCGACGTCAGTGCCATCCGGCTCGACTGGGATGGTCTTGCCCGCATCGACAGCGTCACCATGACCGATGCCCGGGGCCGCTGGCTCAGCGCCGAGGGCATCGAGATGCAGTGGCATCCGCTTGCGCTGCTGCGCGGCGCCGTCAAGGTGGACCGGCTCTCGGTCTCCGCGATCGCGGTGGAGCGCAAGCCCGTCGCCGCGGAGACGGCGGAGGCCAGCGGCGGCGGACTTCCGGCCATCCCCGTCGATGTGGATGTCGACGCGCTGCGCATCAATGATATTTCCCTGGGCGCGGAGATCGCCGGCGCGCCGGTGCGGCTGTTTGCCGACGGATCCCTGCATCTGCGCGCCTCCGAGCTGACCGGATCGCTGAAAATCCAGCGCGACGACGACATCGCCGGACGGCTGGACGCCGATGTGGCGTTCCAGCCCGATCAGCGGACCTTGCGCTTTTCCCTGCGCGCCAGCGAGCCCGGCGGCGGCGTGATCGCGCGGCTGCTGGACATCGGCGCGCTGCCGGCCATCGACGTACGGCTTGAGGGCGACGGACCGCTCGACAACTGGCGTTCGGATCTGACAATCGCGCTCGACGACGTGCCGACGGTGACCGGGCGGGCAACGCTGGAGGAGACGGCTGACGAAAACCGCCAGTTGCGCTTCGCGCTCGACGGGCAACTGGCCCGCCTGCTGCCCGAGGGCATCCGTCCGCTGTTCGCCGGCAGCACCACGGCGCGCGGCGACATACGCCTGGATTCGGGATTTTCCCCGCTCGACGGCGTGGTGGAGGCCGAAACGGATGGCTTTTCGCTCAACGGCACCGCCGATCTCGCGGCCGACGCGCTCACCGCCGATCTGACCGCCGCGCTCAAGACGCCCGTCTCGCTGACGCTGTCGGACCAGAGCCTCGCGCTCGAAACGCTGACGATCACCGCCAGGGCCGACGGCACGCTGGATGCGGCCAACTGGAGCGCCGTGATCGAGGGCAGCGGCATCGAGACGCCGCAAGCGCGTCTGGTAAAGCTGACGGCGACCGCGCGCGGCCGCGACGCCCGCCTGCGCGCCGGGGACCGCCATATCCCGGCGCTCGTCGACATCGCCGCCGACATCGACGCCCCCGGAAATCCGCGGCTTGCGGCGCTGTCCGGACCGGCGAAGGCCTCCGCCGATCTGGTGCTGGGCACCGATGGCGCTTTGGACATCCACACGCTCACCGTCGCAGCGCCCGGTCTCACCGCCGCGCTCGACGGCACCTATGCTCTCGACAGCGCCCGGATCAAGGGCACGCTCGCGGCCGCCGATCTCGCGCCCTATTCCGCGCTGGCCGGCCGGCCGCTTGGTGGCGCGGTGCAGCTTTCCTATGACGCCACAGCGACCCCGAAGGATGGCGCGGCGACCTTCGCCTTCGACGCCCAAGGGCAGGATCTGTTGCTCGGCGTTGCGCAACTCGACGCGCTGCTGGGCGGTCCCTCGCAGATGAGCGGCACGCTGACCCGCACGGCGGAGGGCGCGCTGTCGGTGCGCGACGTGACGCTTGAGACGCCAGCGCTGCGGGCAGCGCTTGAAGCCGACAGCGATCTCACCGAGATAACGGCAAACCTGAGCGCCGAGGTGAAGACGCTTGGGCGGCTCGATCCGCGCATGACGGGCAGCCTGTCGCTGGAGGCCAGCGCCGAAGGTCCGCTCGACGCGCCGAAGGTCACCGCGACCGTGACCGGCGACGGCGTGACGCTGGGCGGCGAGGCGGTGGAGGATCTGACGCTTGAGAGCGCGCTGACGGCCTCGCTCACGAAGCCCTCGGGCACCATCGAGCTGGCGGCCCGGCTGCGCGGACAGCCGCTGACCGGCAGCGCCACACTGTCATCGGACGAGACCGGCGTGCGCCGCATCAACGACATCGCGCTGGCTACCGGCAGCACCCGGCTGTCCGGCAACCTCGCGCTGGCTCCTGACAACACGCCATCGGGCACGCTGGACTTTGCCTCGCCGGATCTTTCCGAGATCGCGCCGCTGCTGCTGCAGAGCCTGTCGGGCGCGCTCAACGCCCATGTGGAGATCGTCCAGGATCAGGGCGAGACAACCGCCCGGATGACCGCCAACGCCAGCAAGGTGGAGCGCGCGGGTCTGCGCATCGGCCAGGCGGATCTTTCGGCCACCGTCACCGGCCTGCTCACCACGCCGCATGCGGACGGCACGCTCACCGCGAGCGGCATCCGCTCGGGCGCGACGATCATCGAAAGCATCGAGGCGAGTGCGACAGGCACGGCGGACGGCACCGATTTCAAGGCCAGCGCCGATCTCGGCCGCGGCGATCTGGCGCTCACCGGCAATCTGGCGCGCACTGCCGATGGCATCACGCTGACGCTGAGCGAAGGCGGCGGCCAGTACCAGGGGCTGAAAACCAGCCTCTCCGGCCCGGCGAAGGCAGTGATCGGCAACGACGGCCGCACGACCATCGAGACGGTCTCCCTGGCGCTCGGCTCCGGGTTCGCGACGATCTCCGGCACCGCCGGCGACACGCTGGACGTGAAGGTGAAACTCGACGCGGTGCCGGTGGCGCTCGTCAACGCGGTGGCGCCCGGCTTCGGCCTTGCCGGCAGCCTGTCGGGCAGCGCCAGCGTCACGGGCGCGGCGAGCGACCCGACGGCGCAATGGTCGGTGCGCTGGAGCGATGTCTCCGCCAGTGCCGTCGCCGGCTTCGGCCTGCCCGCGACCACCCTCAACAGCGAGGGACAGTTCAAGGCAAACACCGTCACCCACACAACGGTGCTGGGTGTCGGTTCCTCGGGAACCATGACGGCGAAGGGCAGCGTCGCGCTTGCCGATGCGCCGCGCCTCGACATGACGGTGACCGGCACGCTGCCGTTTGCGATCGCCCAGCGCACGCTGACCCGATCCGGTCTGCGGCTGGACGGCGCCGCGGCGCTCGATCTGCGCATCGGCGGCACCGCGGCAAGCCCGGCGATCAGCGGCACGATCACGACCCGTGACGCAACCGCCGTCAGCCTCAACACCGGCCTTGTGGTCACGGGGCTTTCGGCCACCGCGCAGCTCTCAAGGGATCAGATCGAGATCACCAGCCTCGCCGGCAAGATCGGCGGCGGCGGCACGCTGGCGGCCTCGGGGACAATCGGCATCGGCGGCGGCATGCCGGCCAATGTGTCGTTGAAGATCGACGACGGCACCTACACCGACGGGCGGATCGTCACCGCACGCATCGACGCGGATCTCACGCTCAGCGGACCGCTCGCGACGACCCCGAGCATCGGCGGCAACATTGCCGTCAAGCGCGCGGACATCACCATTCCTCAAGCCATGGCGACCACGCTGGCGCCCGTGTCGGTGGAGCACGTGAACGCGCCGGGCGACGTGGCGCGTCAGGCGGCCACCCTGCGCAAGGGCCCCAAGGACAACGCCGCGGGCGGCGTCAATCTGGATCTCACCGTCAACGCGCCGGGACAGATCTATGTGCGCGGACGCGGGCTGCAGGCCGAGCTCGGCGGCCGCATCCGCATCACCGGCACCACGGCCAATCCGGTCTCCAGCGGCGCCTTCACTCTGCGCAACGGCACCTTGTCGCTGCTCTCGCGGCTGCTGACGTTCACCCGGGGCACGATCACGTTTTTCGGCAGCTTCGATCCGCAGCTCGACTTCGCGGCCACGACCACCGCCAATTCGGCCACCGTCACCGTGACGGTGGCGGGCACGGCGTCCGATCCGAAGGTCGAGTTCTCCTCCTCGCCGGACTATCCGCAGGAAGAGATCCTGGCGCTGCTGCTGTTCGACCAGAACCTGTCCGGCCTGTCGGCGACCCAGATCGCCCAGCTGGCGAGCGCGGTGGCCAGCCTCGGCGGCGCCGATCCGCTGGACAAGCTGCGCAAGAGCCTTGGCGTGGACACCATCAACATCACCACCGACGAGAGCAACAACACCGCCGTGGAGCTGCGCAAGAAGGTCAGCGACAATGTCTCGCTCGGCGTCCAGCAAGGCTCGCAGGCCGGCTCCAGCCGTGTCACCGTCGACATCGACGTGACCAAGAACCTGCGCGCGCGCGGCGAGACCGACGCCAACGGCGGCACCAAGGCCGGCATCTTCTTCGAAAAGGAGTACTGACGCCGCCGCGCGCGAAAGGCTGCATTCCCCGCGTCCGGCGCGCCTTGCGAAATTTTCGCTGGTGCCGGGTGAGACTCTTTGCCATTCAGGTGTGTGCCGTCACCACCCTGGTCCGGCTCTTTCAGGAGCTTCCCGCCGTGCCGCGCCGCGGTGCGGAATCCCGCCACGCAGGATTGGAGCAAGTCCTTTCAATGGCCGAGCCCGAGAACACCGCCGAGACCGAGCTGGACGATCTGGCGAAGAAATTCTTCACCACCAAGCAGGTCGCCTCGCTGCTGCACGTGAAGGAACGCAAGATCTACGAGCTGGCCTCGGCGGGCGAGATTCCGGGCACGCGCGCGCTGGGCAAATGGCTGTTCGACCGGCAGGCGATCTACAAATGGCTGAAGAGCCACGGCACCGACGCCGGCGCCTCGACCGAAATCGAGCCGCCAAACGTGGTGCTGGGCAGCCATGACCCGCTGCTCGAATGGGCTTTGCGCGAATCCAATTCCGGCCTCGCGACGTTTCTCGACGGCAGCCTCGACGGGCTGGAACGCTTCGGCGCCGGCGAAGGCATCGCCAACGGCATGCATGTGTTCGATCCCGCAAGCGGCGACTGGAACGTGCCCGCCATCAAGGCGGCGGCCGCCGGCCAGCCTGCCGCGCTCATCGAATGGGCGTGGCGCGAACGCGGGCTGATCGTGCCCGCCGGCAACCCCCAGGGGATCACCGGCATCACGGATCTGGCGGGCATGCGGGTCATCCCGCGGCAGGAGAAGGCGGGCAGCCAGGTGCTGCTGCAGCATTATCTGGACACGGAACTCCCCGGCGCCGTCACGCTCACCCGCGCGGCAAGAACCGAAAGCGACGCGGCGCTGGCGGTCTTCGAGGGCGAGGCGGACGCGGCCTTCGGCCTGCAGTGCGTGGCGCGGCAGTTCCGGCTGGACTTCGTGCCCATCGTCCGCGAGCGTTTCGATCTTCTGGTCACGCGCCGCGACTGGTTCGAGCCGCCGCTGCAGCGGCTGATGGCCTTCACCCGCACGCCCGAGTTCCAGGCCCGCGTCGCAGCGCTGACCGGCTATGACGTCACAGGCCTGGGCACGGTGCATTTCAACGGTCTTTAGAGCTGCGGCACCTCTCTTTCATGTGCGTTTTCCTGTGATATTGATCTTTTTCTGCGAGCGCACGTCGAACATTGCGCTATAGTGCGGCCATCATGAGCATGGCAGAAGACATCACACCCCACACGTCCTCCACCCGCAGGATCAGGACCGTGAGCTGGAACCGGCCCGCCCCGCCCTCGGGGTTGCGCGCGGTTCCCGAAGAGACCGCCGTCGCGCTCACCTACAACGGCTCCACCCACGCGGTGATGATGGCCACGCCCTGCGATCTGGAGGACTACGCCTATGGCTTCAGCCTCACCGAGGGGCAGATCCAGGCCCCGTCGCAGATCCGGTCCATCGACGTGATCGTGCTCAATGAGGGCATCGACGTGCGCATCTGGCTCGACGCCGACACCGCGGCGCAACTCCGCGACAGGCGCAGGCGCATCGCCGGGCCCACCGGATGCGGACTGTGCGGCATCGAGAGCCTGAGCGAAGCCGTGCCGCGGCCCGCCCGGGTGCAGGGCGACGCGCGCGTCACCGCCGCCGACATCATGGCCGCGCAACGCGCCATGGTCGCCGGCCAGACGCTGCACGCGGAAACCAGCGCAGTGCATGCCGCCGCCCTGTGGACGCCGAGCGGCGGACTGCTGGCGATCCGCGAGGACGTGGGCCGGCACAATGCGCTCGACAAGCTCGTTGGCGCGCTGTCGCGCGCCGGGCCGCGCGCCCACGGCGGCATGCTGCTGCTGACCAGCCGGGTGTCGGTGGAGATGGTGCAAAAGGCCGCCGTGCTCGGCAGCCCGGTGCTTGTCGCCGTCTCAGCCCCCACCGCGCTTGCGGTGCGCACGGCGGAAGCCGCCGGCATCACGATTGTGGCGATGGCGCGGGACGATGGCTTCGAGGTGTTCTCCCATCCCCATCGCATCGTACCGGAGTGAGGCTTTCCGGACGTCGGCGGGATAGCCGCGCATTCGGAACGGTTTCAGACAGTAAAAGCCTCTCCGAACACGCCGCCCATCCTTCGAGACGCCGTCTTCGGCGGCTCCTCAGGATGACGTCATCGTATTGATATTTTTATGAAATCATCTGTTGGACGGCAACCTTCAGAGAACAGCCGGAAGGCCGTATCGAACGATCACGCAAGCGTTCAGGGTCCGGAATTCTGCCCGATCGCGGCTTCGCCCGCGAGAAACGCCCGCCCGAACCGCGCCACCGCCGCATAAAAATCGGCGCCTTCGGCGGCTTCCAGATCGTCGAGGAATTTCGGCGCCCAGGGCTCGATATGGCGCGCAAAGAACGCCGCCTGGGCGCGGACCGGCACCGAACCCACGCGGCCGGCGATCAGCCCGGCCATGATCATGCTGAGATTGGCGACATGATCCTCGGGCTCGGTCGGATCGCCGTTGCGCGCGATCCCCATGCGCGCCAGGTCGATGCGCAACTCCGCGAGCGCCCGGCCGAACAGATGGCCGTTGCGGTAAAAGGAGGCATAGGGCATCAGGCGCGGCTGCGGCCGGGCCGCAAAGAGCGCGCGGTGCTCGCACGCCACGGCCTCATCACCCAGCGCCGCTGCGCGTGCATGCAGATCCGCGAACGCGTCACCCAGGGGATCGCCGCCGGTCGCGCGCAGGGTGCCGAAAAGCTCCGGCCGCGCGGGACCGCTCAACAGTCTCGCCAGCAGCCGGTAGTGATCGGCGCGCGCGTCCACGCTCACAGCGGTTTCAAGCGCACCGGCGGGCGCCTCCATCGCCCGCATCCTCACACGGGCTCGGGCATCGGCCGTGGCGCGCTCACCTTGCGGATGCTCGGGGCCGCCTCCAGCACCAGCGGATCGAAGCCCGCCTCGCCGCTCGCGATCAGCGCGAAGAACTGGGCCCGCATGCGCGGCTCCCAGAAGCTGTTAATGTGAGCCGCCACCCCGGCCACCGCCTCGTCGTGCGGCTTGGAGTGGAAGAACGTCGCGATCTGGTTGGCCATATAGACGAGTTTCTCAGGCGACATGGGCCATTTCCTTTCCTGGCGCGCGGCGATTCCGGCGCGGCTCATTCGGCAGCCTCGATGACCGGCAGAATGCGGCGGGCCTGGCGCGCCTGCCGGTCGTATTCCACCTGCCAGTCGGTGGGTCCGTTCGACGGTGCGATCTGCACAGCGGTCACCTTGTATTCCGGACAGTTGGTGGCCCAGTCGGTGAAGTCCGTGGTGATCACATTGGCCTGGGTCGTGGGGTGGTGAAACGTTGTGTAGACCACACCCGGCGACACCCGGTCGGTGATCAGCGCGCGCAACGTGGTCTCGCCGGAGCGGCTGGCAATCCTCAGCCAGTCGCCGTCCTTGACGCCGCGCTGTTCGGCGTCATGCGGATGGATCTCCAGCCGGTCCTCCTCGTGCCACACCACATTGTCGGTACGCCGGGTCTGCGCGCCCACGTTGTATTGCGACAGGATCCGCCCGGTGGTGAGCAGCAGCGGGAAGCGCGGCCCGGTGCGCTCGTCTGTCGCCACATATTCGGTGCGGATGAACTTGCCCTTGCCGCGCACGAAGCCGTCCAGATGCATCACCGGCGTGCCCTGCGGCGCGGCGTCGTTGCACGGCCACTGCACCGAACCCAAGGTCTCCAGAGTGTCGTAGGAGACATTGGCGAAGCTCGGGGTGGTCAGCGCGATCTCGTCCATCACCTCGCTGGGATGGGTGTAAGCCCAGTCGAGCCCCATGGCCTGGGCCAGCTTCTGGGTGACTTCCCAGTCGGCCAGGCCATTCTTCGGCGACATGACCTTGCGCACGCGGTTGATGCGGCGCTCGGCGTTGGTGAACGTCCCGTCCTTTTCCAGAAACGTCGAGCCGGGCAGGAACACATGCGCGTGGTTGGCGGTCTCGTTGAGGAACAGATCATGCACCACGACGCATTCCATCGCCGCCAGTCCGGCCGCCACATGGTGGGTGTCGGGATCGGACTGAAGAATGTCCTCGCCCTGCACATAGATGCCCTTGAAGCTGCCCTCGACGGCGGCGTCCAGCATGTTGGGGATGCGCAGGCCCGGCTCGCTGTCCAGCGTCACGCCCCAGAGCTTCTCGAACAGCTCGCGGGTGGCATCGCCCGACACGTGCCGGTAGCCCGGCAGCTCATGCGGGAACGAGCCCATGTCGCAGGCGCCCTGCACGTTGTTCTGGCCGCGCAGCGGGTTCACGCCGACGCCCTCGCGGCCGATGTTGCCGGTGGCCATGGCGAGATTGGCGATCGCCATCACCGTGGTCGAGCCCTGGCTGTGCTCGGTGACGCCGAGACCGTAGTAGATCGCGCCGTTGCCGCCGGTCGCATAGAGCCGCGCGGCGCCACGCAGCTCCTCAGGGTCGATCCCGGCATAGGCGCCGACGACCTCGGGTGAATTCTCCGGCTCCGCCACAAACGATGCCCAGTCCTGGAACTCGTCCCAGTCGCAGCGCTCGCGAATGAAGGCCTCGTCGAACAGGCCCTCGGTGACGATGACATGAGCCAGCGCCGTCAGCACGGCGACGTTGGTACCCGGGCGCAGTGGCAGATGGTGGCTCGCCTCGATGTGCGGCGAGCGCACGATGTCGGTGCGGCGCGGATCGAGGACGATCAGCTTTGCACCGGCCCGCAGCCGCTTCTTCAGCCGTGAAGCGAAGACCGGATGGCCGTCGGTCGGATTGGCGCCGATGATCATCACCACGTCGGTCTTCTCGACGCTGTCGAAGTCCTGGGTGCCGGCGGAGGTGCCGAAGGTCTGGCCGAGACCGTAGCCGGTGGGCGAATGGCAGACGCGGGCGCAGGTGTCGACATTGTTGTTGCCGAACCCCTGGCGGATCAGCTTCTGCACCAGATAGGTCTCTTCGTTGGTGCAGCGCGAGGAGGTGATGCCGCCGATGGCGCCGCGGCCATACTGATACTGGATGCGGCGGAATTCGCTCGCCACATGGGCGAAGGCCTCCTCCCAGGAGACCTCGCGCCACGGGTCGGAGGTCTTCTCGCGGACCATCGGGTTGAGGATGCGCTCCTTGTGCCCGGCGTAGCCATAGGCGAAGCGGCCCTTGACGCAGGAATGGCCGCGATTGGCCTTGCCGTCCTTGTACGGCACCATGCGCACCAGCTCCTCGCCGCGCATCTCCGCCTTGAACGAGCAGCCGACGCCGCAATAGGCGCAGGTGGTGACCACCGAATGCTCCGGCTGGCCGATCTCGATGACCGATTTTTCCTGCAAGGTCGCCGTGGGGCAGGCCTGCACGCAGGCGCCGCAGGAGACGCATTCCGACGAGAGAAAGTCCTCGTGCATGCCCGGCGAGACCCGGCTGCCGAAGCCGCGGCCCTCGATGGTCAGCGCGAAGGTGCCCTGCACCTCTTCGCAGGCGCGCACGCAGCGCGAGCAGACGATGCATTTGGAGGGATCGTAGGTGAAATAGGGGTTGGACTCGTCCTTCGGCATGTAGCGGAAATTCTCACCGTCCCCCGCCTTGGCCTTCACATGGTTGTCGCCCTCGTAGCCGTAGCGTACGTCGCGCAGGCCCACCGCGCCGGCCATGTCCTGCAACTCGCAGTCGCCATTGGCAGCACACGTCAGGCAATCGAGCGGATGGTCGGAGATATAGAGCTCCATCACCCCACGGCGGATGTCCTTCAGCCGCGTGTTCTGGGTGGTGACCACCATGCCGTCGGCCACCGGCGTGGTGCAGGAAGCGGGCGTGCCGCGGCGGCCCTCGATCTCCACCAGGCAGAGGCGGCAGGACCCGAAGGCGTCGACCATGTCGGTGGCGCAGAGTTTCGGCACCTGGATGCCGGCCTCCGCCGAGGCGCGCATGACCGAGGTGCCCTCGGGCACGGTGACGGCAACGCCGTCAATCGTCAGGGTGACAGTTTGCTCCGCCTTGGAAGCGGGGGTGCCGTAATCGATTTCGTGGATCAGACCCATGGTGCTACTCCGCGGCTTCGGCGATGTGTTTTGGTGTGAAATCGTCTGGAAAATGGGTGAGCGCGCTCATCACCGGATAGGGCGTGAAGCCGCCCAGGGCGCACAGGGATCCCAGTTTCATCGTGTTGCAGAGATCGGTAAGCAGCGTGATCTGGTCGCCGGGCGCATCGCCCTGCCCGATCCTGTCGACCACTTCGACGCCGCGCACCGCGCCGATGCGGCAGGGCGTGCACTTGCCGCAGGATTCAACGGCACAGAATTCCATCGCGAAACGCGCCTGCTTCAGCATGTCGACGCTGTCGTCGAAGACGACGATGCCGGCGTGGCCGATCAGCCCGTCCTTTTCCGCAAACGCCTCATAGTCGAAGACCGTGTCGAAGAGCGCGCGCGGGAAATAGGCGCCCAGCGGCCCGCCGACCTGCACGGCCTTGACCGGCCGTCCGCTTGCCGTGCCGCCGCCGATCTCGTCGATGATCTCGCCCAGCGTCAGCCCGAAGGCGGTCTCGTAGAGGCCGCCGTATTTCACGTTACCGGCGATCTGGATCGGGATCGTGCCGTGCGACCGGCCGACCCCGTAGTCGCGATAGAAGGCCGCGCCGCGGTCCAGGATGATGGGCACGGAGGCCAGCGACATGACGTTGTTGACCACCGTCGGGCGGCCGAGGAATCCCTCCAGCGCCGGCAGCGGCGGCTTGGCGCGGACCACGCCGCGCTTGCCCTCGAGCGAATTGAGCAGCGAGGTTTCCTCGCCGCAGACATAGGCGCCCGCGCCGACGCGCACCTCCATGTCGAAGGCGTGGGCCGAACCCAGCACGCCCTGCCCCAGGATCCCTTCGGCCCGCGCGATGTCGATCGCCGCGCGCATGGTGGCGATGGCGTGGGGGTATTCCGAGCGGGTGTAGATGTAGCCTTTGGTCGCGCCCGTCGCGAGGCCGGCGATCGCCATGCCCTCTATGAGCACGAAGGGATCGCCCTCCATGATCATCCGGTCGGCAAACGTGCCGCTGTCGCCCTCGTCGGCATTGCAGACGATGTATTTCCGCGCGCCCGGCGCATCGAGCACGGTCTTCCACTTGATGCCGGTGGGAAAGCCCGCGCCGCCGCGCCCGCGCAGCCCGCTGTCGGTCACCTGCTGCACGATCTCCGCTGGCGTCATGGCGATGGCCGCCTCGAGCCCCTTCAGACCCTCGTGCTGTCGATAGTCCGCCAGCGACAGCGGATCGGTGACGCCGCAGCGCGCGAACGTCAGCCGCGTCTGGTTCTTGAGATAGGCGATCTCTTCGGTCAGGCCCAGCCACAGGGCGTGCTCGCCGCCGGCCTCGAATCCCGCGTCGAACAGACCCACCACGTCGGATGGTGCGACCGGGCCGTAGGCGATGCGGCCTTCCGGCGTCGCCACCTCGACCAGCGGCTCCAGCCAGTGCATGCCGCGCGAGCCGTTGCGCACGATCAGGGCGTCGATGCCACGTGTCTTGAGTTCAGCCGCAATTGCCTCGGCGACCAAATCCGCGCCGACGGCCAGGGCGGCGGCGTCGCGAGGCACGAAAATCGTGAGGCTCATCGGCGCGCCTCCGCGACCAGATCTCCGGCGGAAGCGGCGTCGAGCCGCCCGTGCAGCCGGTCGCCGAGCATCGCCGCCGGGGCGCAGGAGCACAGACCGAGGCAATAGACCGGCTCCAGCGTCACCAGCCCGTCCGTGGTGGTGCCGTGCCAGTCGATCCCGAGGCGGCGCATCACGTCGTCGGCGATGGCGTCGCCGCCCATCGACTGGCAGGCCTCGGCGCGGCAGATCTTCAGCACCCGGCGGCCCGCCGGCCGCTCGCGGAAATCGTGATAGAAGCTCGCCACGCCATGCACCTCGGCGCGGCTCAGATTGAGCTTGCCGGCGATCGTCGTGAGCGCGGCGGGCGGCACGCACCCGAATTCCTCCTGCACATCGTGCAGGATCGGCAGCAGCGGACCTTCCAGCTCTGAAAGGCGGTCGACGATGGCGCCGACCCGGCCCCGTATTTCCTGCGCAGACGGCTGCACTGACATGCAAATTTCTCCCAAAACCGCAATGAGAGGGAATTTTGCATGAAAACGTACAGTTATATCAAGAAAGCTATCCCGTCGCTCGATAGGGTTTTTCTATCAAGCGGGATGACATCCATGCCGCCGGCGCGGAAGAGCCCCGCGCCAAAGACCGGATCAGAGACTGGAAATGCGCTTCGCCTGCGCCAGAAGCGCGGCGATCACAGGCGTGTAGGGCTCACGGTAGGCGGCGACGAGGCCGACCGTGTGCGAAGCGTCGGGCGCGACGATGGGGATCGCGCGCAGCGGCGCCTCCGCGCCGAATGTCTCCACCAGCTTCACCGGCATGATGCTCGACCACTTGCCGGTGCGCACATGAGCGATGAGCGCGACCATCGAATCCGACTCAAGCGTCGGATTGGCCGCGGTGCCGGCCTCCGCCAGATGCTGGTTGAGAATGCGCCGGTTCTGCATGTCCGACGTGAGCAGGCACAGCGACAGCGCGCTGACCTCCTTCCAGGTCACGCTCTCGCGCCGCCCGAACGGATTTTCCTCGGTGGTGACCAGGCAGTAACGCTCCAGGTACAGCGGCACATTGGCGACCCGGCCCAGCGGCTCGTTGTCGAGGTAGGTGATGCCGACGTCGATCTCCAGATTCTCCAGAAGCGACAGCACCTCCACCGAGGTGCGCGAGATCACCGAGAAGGTCACCTTGGGATGCTGCTCGCAGAACGGCGTCGTCAGATCGGGCAGCATCGCCATCGCCGTTGGAATGGCGGCGACGCGCACGTGGCCCGAAAGCCCGTGTTTGGCGGCGCGCATTTCCTCATGCATGGTGCGCGCGTCACCGACGATGCGCCGCGCCCAGTCGAGCACACGCTGGCCCTCCGGCGTCAGCCCCTGGAAGCGCGACCCGCGGCGGACCAGCATCACGTCGAGCTGATCCTCGAGCTGCTTGATGGCGGCCGACAGCGTCGGCTGGGTGACCCGGCATTCCTCCGCGGCGCGGCCGAAATGCTTCTCGCGCGCCAGGGCAATGAACATTTCAAGCTTGTCGATCATGGGGGCTCTCACACCTTGCCTGTGTGCGTGAACCTACAATCCCTGAGGCAAAAAACTCAAACATCTTCAAAACGCGCAAAAACGCAGGCGCATGGGGGAGAGCCGGAGCCCGAGATCAGGCGCCGGCCAATAGAACAGGTGGCCGTGGCGGGACCCTCCCGCCGCGGTCTTGCATGTTGTGAGGACCCGGCATTCATGCGCCCTGCGGCGCCGGTGATGATCGGGGAGACACCCCAGCTCTCAGCCGGCCGACAGCGCCTGATCGAGATCGCCGATGATGTCGGCGATGTCTTCCAGACCCACGGACAGGCGCACCACCTGGGGACCCGCGCCAGCGGCGATTTTCTGCTCGTCGGTGAGCTGGCGGTGAGTGGTGGAGGCGGGATGAATGATCAGCGAGCGGGTGTCGCCGATGTTGGCGAGATGCGAGAAAAGCTGCACGTTGGAGACCAGCGAAACACCCGCGTCATAGCCGCCCTTGAGCCCGAAGGTCAGCACCGCGCCGGCGCCCTTGGGGCTGTATTTCTGCATCAGCGCGTGACTGGAATCCCCGGGCAGGCCCGCGTAGGACACCCAGTCGACGGCCTCGTGCTTCTCCAGCCATTCCGCAACCGCCTGCGCGTTCTCGCAGTGACGCTGCATGCGCAGCGGCAGGGTCTCGATGCCGGTGAGGATCATGAAGGCGTTGAACGGCGAGATGGCGGGGCCGAGATCGCGCAGGCCGAGCACCCTGAGCGCGATGGCGAAGGCGAAATTGCCGAACGTCTCGTGCAGCACGATGCCCTGGTATTCCGGGCGCGGCTCGCTGAGGAACGGATATTTGCCGTCCCTGGACCAGTCGAAGGTGCCGCCGTCGACGACCACGCCGCCCATGGAATTGCCGTGCCCGCCCATGAACTTGGTCAGCGAGTGGACCACCACGTCGGCACCGTGCTCGATGGGGCGGCAGAGATAGGGCGAGGCAAGCGTGTTGTCGACGATCAGCGGCACGCCGGCCTTCTTCGCAACAGCCGAGATGGCCGCGATGTCGGTGACAATGCCGCCGGGATTGGCGATTGACTCGATGAAGATCGCCTTGGTCTTCTCGCTCACCGCGTTCTCGAAGTTGGCGATATCGTCGGGATCGGCCCAGACAACGTTCCAGCCAAAACTCTTGAACGAATGGGTGAACTGATTGATGGAGCCGCCATAAAGCTTTGTCGACGCAATGACTTCGTCGCCCGGCGTCATCAGCGCGTGCAGCGTCACCATCTGCGCGGCGTGGCCCGAGGCCACCGCAAGCGCCGCCGTGCCGCCCTCCAGCGCCGCGACGCGCTCCTCGAGCACCGCCGTCGTGGGATTGGTGATGCGGGTATAGATGTTGCCGAAGGCCTGCAGGCCGAAAAGCGACGCGGCGTGGTCGACATCGTCGAAGACGAACGACGTGGTCTGGTAGATCGGCGTGGCGCGCGCGCCGGTGGCCGGATCGGGCTGCGCGCCGGCGTGGATCGACAGGGTCGAGAAGCCGGGTGTCTGGTCGTCGCTCATTGGGATCTCCTCCATTGCGTCAAATGGGACGTTCAAATTTCGACGTTTTTGATGGTTCGTTGAATGATTTTCGACCGTTTTTTGAATCAAATTCGATGTCGGTTAGCGCTGTTCGGTCCGGTGGCTCAGGCGCCGGTTTTCGAACCCGGCGCAGGCCGCAATCCGCGATGCTGGAAGCCTGATTTCAGCATCGGGCGCTTGGACGAGATGGTGCGCGAATTGACGCCGGTCCAGCCGATCTCTCCCGAGAGCCGACCGTATTCGATCTTCGGACAGCGGTCCATGACGACCCGCAGGCCCGCCGCCTCGGCGCGTTCCGCCGCCGCGTCATTGCGCACGCCAAGCTGCATCCAGACGACCTTCGGGAGCGGGGAGAGCGCCAGCGCCTCGTCGGTGACCGCGCCGGCGGCCTCGGAATTGCGGAAGATGTCGACCATGTCGATGGCCGCGGGGATATCGGCGAGGCTGGCGTGGCAGGGCCGGCCGAGGATCTCCCTGCCCGCCTGACCCGGATTGACCGGATAGACCTCGTAGCCCTTGGCAATCAGGTATTTCAGCACGAAATAGCTCGGCCGCACGGTGTTGGCGCTGGCCCCCACAATGGCGATGGTCTTCACGTCATCGAGAATCGCGCGGATATAGTCGTCGGAATAGCTGTCGTGGTTCATGAGGCCGCCTGGATTTCCTCGGGAGGCGGCAGGCTAGTGAGAATTGCGCGGCGTCACAAGGGGCTATGGCGGGCCGGCGGCCGTGCTACGCTTGTCGGAATCGCAGCGGCACGTTACACGGGGAGCGCGCACTTGGAAGGTTCCATCGGACACGCGGCGTCGGTCTTCGCCGCCTTCTTCGCCATCATGAACCCGGTGGCCAACACGCCGGTGTTCCTGTCGCTGACGGCCGGCGACGACAGCACAACCCGGCGTCAGGTGGCGCTGCGCGGCCTGGCGCTGGCCTTCGCCATCATCGTGGTGTTTTCGCTGGCGGGAAACCTGATCTTCCAGGTGTTCGGCATCACCCTGCCGGCGTTTCGCATCACCGGCGGGCTTCTGGTGTTTCTGGTCGGCTTCCACATGGTGCAGGGCGACACCTCGAAGGTGCAGCAGCCCAGCGCGGCGGACGCCAAGGCCAGCCGGCAGGCGGCGCTGGATGTGGCGATCGCGCCGCTGGCGGTGCCGATCCTCGCCGGACCCGGCACCATCGCCACCGCCATCAATTTTTCCACCAACGCCGGGATTTCCGGCCTGGTGGTGACGATCGCGGCGTTTTTCGCGCTCTGCGTGGTGAGCTACGGCTTCTTCATCTCCGGCAACCGCTTCGTGGCCTATCTCGGCGACAACGGCATCAAGATCGTCACCCGCATCATGGGGCTGATCCTCGCCGTCGTCGGCACCCAGATGGTGATCGCCGGCGTCGGCGGCGCGGTGAAGCTGTTTCAGGCCGGATAGGGGGATGGCCCCGGTTGCGGCATGCGCCGGGGCACGTCCGCCGTCGATGGGACGGCTGCCCTGCGGGCGTTCTCATCCTGGATTCCGGATCGCGTGATGCGGCTTCGCCGCACACGGTCCGGAATGACTGCGGATAGTTGAAGCGTCACAGGGGCGCTTCAGGGCTCCGCGACCGTTTGCGCCGGTGCTGCGCCACTCACCGCAGCTGCTGTCGGGCTTCAACTCTCAACGTCATTCCGGACCGAGCACGCGTCAGCGTGTCGAGAAATCCGGAACCCAGGAGAGAAGCCGCCGAAGGCGCATTCTTTCCCTTCACATGGCAACAGGGATCATGCGCCTAGACGGAGATCTTGGCCGATGCTTCGAGACGGGCCTTTGGCCCTCCTCAGCATGACGTTGAGTTGGTGGTGATTCTTCAACACGATAACGTCATGCTTCACAACGGAGCCTCGCGACGCTCCTCAGCATGAGGTTGAGCGGGTGGTGATTCTTGTAAATATATCAACACGAGAACGTCACCCTGAGGAGCCGTCGAAGACGGCATCTCGAAGGGTCGGCGGCAGGCTTGCGGGTGCTCCGGTCCGGCTCCGCGATCCGGCGCAGCCGCCTACTCCCCCGTCCACTCCGGTTTGCGCTTTTCCAGGAATGCGCCGATGCCTTCCTCGGCGTCGCGGGCCAGCATGTTCTCCGTCATCACCTGGACGCAATGGGCGTAGGCCTGATCGAGCGGCATCTCGATCTGCTGGTAGAACGCTTCCTTGCCGATCTTCAACGTCAGCGGCGATTTCGAGGCGATCATCTGCGCGTATTTGGTGACCACCACGTCGAGATACTGTTTCGGCACGATGCGGTTGATCAGGCCGAAATCCTTTGCGGTCGAGGCATCGATGCTCTCGCCCGTCAGCAGCATCTCCATCGCCTGCTTGCGGTTGGCGGCCCGGCTCACTGCCACCATCGGGGTGGAGCAGAACAGCCCGATGTTGACGCCGGGCGTACAGAAGGTGGCGGTGTCGGTGCACAGCGCCAGATCGCAGGTGGCGACCAGCTGGCAGCCGGCGGCCGTGGCCACGCCGTCGACCACGGCGATGACCGGCTTAGGAAGCGCCACGATCTGCTGCATCAGCGCCGAGCAGGTCGTCATGATCTTTTCGAAATACGCCCGGCCCCGGTCGGCGTCATTGCGGTGCGCGGTCAGTTCCTTGAGATCGTGGCCGGCGCAGAAGACCTTTCCCGGCACGGCGTCGAGCACCACCACACGAACGGCGGCGTCCGTTGCGGCGCGCTCAAGCGCGTCCTTGAGACACGCCATCATCTCTTCCGACAGCGCGTTCATGCGTTCGGGGCGGTTGAGCGTCAGCCGCAGGATGCCGTCGTCGTTGCGGGTGAGCAGGGCGTCGTCGGACATGGCACTTCCTTGGCTGTCTCATCGGTCCGGCCGGAGCCGGGATCCTCCGGGTCTGCACGGTAAATACAATGTCCGGGCCGCGGTCTCCACCTCAAATGCGGCCGGCTGGAGCAGATCCACTTCTTGCAGAATCGGATCTTGGCTCCAAGCCATTGTTTTGGCGCAAATCCGGACGGATAACCGGTGCCCACTTATCCTGGATTTGCTCTAGATCACCAATTTGTCGAGCTTGGCCGCGCAAATGAAATCGTTGAGCGACAGCCCGCCCAGCTCATGGGAGGTGTAGCGGACCGTGCAATACCCCCAGCCGAAGCTGACATCGGGATGATGCCCTTCGCGGTCGGCCAGATAGGCGGCGAGATTGGCGGTGTAGACAGCCTTGGCAAATCCCTTGAAGCGGAAGGTCCGGCTGATCTGCGTGGCGTCGCCGCTCAGCTCCCAGTCGTCGTGCAGGGCGCCCATCTGTTCCCTGGCCTGCTCGGCGGTCATGGGCTTGCCGATGCCCTGGCAGGGCTCGCATGTCTGCTGGGTAAGGTCTTGTGTCATGGTTCAGGCGTCTTCCTTGACCGGATAGAGCGGGGCGAACAGGCCGCGCGATTGCGCCGTGCGGATGTCGGCGGCCAGATCGCGTTCGGCAGCTTTGAAAAGATCATCGACCTTGTCGAGAACGAAATAGACCGGCTGATGGATATCGATCCGGTAGGGCGTTCTCAGAATGTCGATGACGTCGAAGGCGCGCCGTTGCGCATCCGGGCTTTCGACACTGTAGGGCAGTTCAGTGGGCGATGAGGCGAGCCCGGAGCCGAGCGCCTTGTAGCCGCCGTTCGCGTGGGTCAGGCCGAACTCGATGGTGAACCAGTAGAGCCGGATGAGCCAGGAATAGTCGCGCGCCTCGAGACGCTCGCCGGCCTTGCCGATCATTTCGGAGAACCGGGCAAAACGCTCGTCCGTCAACAGCGGCGTGTGACCGAAAATCTCATGAAAGATGTCCGGTTCCTTGATGTAGTCGAAGTCCTTGCGGCTGCGGATGAAGGACGCCGCCGGAAAGGTCCGGTTCGCCAGCATTCCGAAAAACTTCGAAAAGCCGATCAGCGCGGGAACAGGCTCGACCTTCCAGCCGGTCAACGCCGTGAGCGTGCGCGAGACGTCGGTACACTGGGGAACTCTGTCCGCGGGCAGCGCCAGGCGGTCGAAGCCGACGTTATATTCAGGCGCCGACCAGCGCCGGACGTTGGCCTCCTGCCTGGCGTAGAGATCGCGCCAGACCAGATTCTCCTCCTCCGTGTAGACAATGCGCCCATCCGGCTGCGGCGCCTTCGCCGTGTATGCGCTCGATTTTGCCATAGTGCCTTCCTCCTGAAAGAAAGAATACGACGATATGGCGGGAATTTGCGTTCCATTTCCGCGGCTGTTCTGCCTTAATGGAAAAGAAATCGATATAATCGTCAGATTACGGGTAAAAACATCCCATGAAACTGGATGCCGCGGACAAGAAGCTTCTGGCCCTTCTGCAACGGGACGGACGGATCAGCACCAAGGACCTGGCCGCCGAGGCAGGCATGTCGGTGTCGCCGTGCTGGCGCCGGGTGCGGCGTCTGGAAGAGGCCGGCGTCATCGACAGATACGTCGCGGTTCTCGATCGCAAGCAGCTGGGCCTGAATGCCATGGCCTATGTGCATGTGTCCCTGGTGGATCATACCCGCGAGACGATCGAGGCGTTTGACGATCTGGTTCAAACCGACCATCAGGTCATCGAATGCAGTTCGATCACCGGCGAAAGCGACTACGTGCTGAAGGTGGTTGCCCATGATCCGGAAGGGCTTGAAGCCTTCATCATGAAACGGCTGCTGGCGCCGGGGCTGGTGCGGGCATCGGTCACCAATTTCGTCCTGCGGAACACGAAATCCGGCCCGGCCCTGCCGCTCGACTGATGCCATATGGGGCATTGGAGCAAACAGCCGCGTTGCGCTTCGCGACGCTGACGGATACGTAATTTGCAAGAGAAACATCTACGGGATCAGGGGAGTGGTCTCGCGACCGGAGGGCAAGCCGTATGACACCCGTGATGAGTGCTGAAGACGTATCGACGTTTCTGGATCGGGAGTTTCCGCAGATCCACGCCGGCGGGCGCGTCTATGCCATCGACAGCATCACGCAAGGTCAGGCCGTCGTGCGTCTGTCCGCCAGCGAGATGCATCTGCGGCCCGGCGGGACCGTTTCGGGCCCGTCCATGATGGCGCTCGCGGATCTGGCGGCCTATGTGACGATCATGGCGCATATCGGTCCCGTGGCGCTGGCGGTGACCACCAACCTCAACATCAATTTCCTGAGAAAGCCCGAGCCGGGCGACCTGCTCGGCACCTGCCGGCTTCTGAAGCTCGGCAAGCGGCTGGCGGTCACCGAATGCGCCATCGCCACGGAAGGCATGGAGGATCTGGTCGCGCACGCCACCGCGACCTACTCGATCCCGCCCGGTGACGGCGGAGGCGGAAGGCGCGTGCGCCTTGCGGTGCGACGGGTCCCGCATGTTGGTTGCAAAGCCGCTTCTGCTGGCGCCGAAGCGGCGGACACGAAATGATGCAGGGTGCCACCGCATGGATCCTCGGCACAAGGCCGAGGATGACGAAGGTCGTTGTTTTTCATGAATAAATCTACCCGCCTCGTCATCCTCGGCCTTGTGCCGAGGATCCATGCGCCATCCCGCGGCCTCGCTGTCCAGCCGCATGGGCACACGCTCATGGCAGAACAGCGCCCCCGCCCCATCCCGGAACGCCGGGCTATTTTTCTTTTGGCGCGCGGTACATCCAGGAAATAATGGCGCCGGCGGGGACGATCCAGATCAGGCCGGCGATGGCGTAATAGATCAGCTTCACGGGGGTGGAGGACTGCTGCAGGCTCATGTCGCCGATCACCATGGCGAGGAAGGCATAGACGACCACGAAAACCACCAGCACGATCGTTCCGAAGAGTCGCTTGAGGGGCGGAATCATGGTCAGGTCCTTGCGTGTTCGTGCCGTGCCGCGCGTGGCCGCCGCGCTTTGGCCCGTGCATAGCAAGATGGACGGGCTTGTCGAGCGAAAATCGTCCCTCGCAAGGCCCCGCCGTGGCGCTATGTCGCGCGCATGCGGTCCGCCTGGCGGCTGCGGCGCGCTTGTGCGGCGCGCGGCGACGCGCTATCCGCGCAGGGTCTGTTTCACGGCTCTTGTCCCCGGCCGCGGAGATGGGAGTATGATCGCCCGAGATCGTTTGCGAGAGATCCATGACCGACGCCGCGCTGTATACCCCGCCCTACCCCACCGAGCGCGCCCTGCGCAGCCGGCGCCAGATCCGCTGGTGGCTCTACGGCATCTGCCTGCTGGTCTTCGCCATGGTGGTTGTCGGCGGAGCGACACGGCTGACCGATTCAGGCCTTTCGATCACCGAATGGAAGCCGATCCACGGCGCCATTCCGCCGATCGGCGAGGCCGAATGGCAGGAGGAATTCGCCAAATACCGCCAGATTCCGGAGTATGAGCAGATCAACAAGGGCATGACGCTCAGTGAGTTCAAGTTCATCTTCTGGTGGGAATGGGCGCACCGGCTGCTGGGGCGGATTGTCGGCGTGGCGTTCTTCGTCCCATTGGTGTGGTTCTGGGCGCGCGGCCAGATCGAGCCGAAGCTGAAGCCGCGGCTGGTGGGGCTGTTTCTGCTCGGCGGACTGCAGGGCGGCATCGGATGGTGGATGGTGAGCTCGGGGCTTGTCGACCGGGTCGACGTCAGCCAGTACCGGCTGGCGATCCATCTGACCATCGCCTGCCTGATTTTCTCCTGGGCGCTGTGGCTGGCGCGCGGGCTGGCGCCACAGCGCGCCAGCGAGCCTGCGGCCCGCGGCCAGGCCGGTGTCGCCATCCTCCTCGTGGTGCTCGGATTGGCGCAGGTCTTTCTGGGCGGGCTCGTGGCCGGGCTGCACGCCGGGCTGACCTACAACACCTGGCCGCTGATGGATGGCGAGCTGGTGCCGTCGGGGCTGCTGATGCTCGAGCCCGCGTGGCGGAATTTCTTTGAGAACATCACCTTGGTGCAGTTCCAGCACCGGATCGGCGCCTATGTGCTGTTCGCCTGCGCGCTGGCGCACTTGATCGATGTGCGCCGCCGCAGCCCTGGCCACGCCAAACGGGCCATGGGCGCCTTCATGGCGGTGACGTCGCAGGCGGTTCTCGGCATCGCCACCTTGCTGCTCGTCGTGCCCTTCTGGTTCGCGCTGGCCCATCAGGCGCTGGCCGTCGCCGTGCTCGGCATGCTGGTGGTGCACGCACAAGCGTTGTCGAAGGCGCGATAGCACAGCGCGCCCGGCGCGCAGCTCCCCGAGGTGATCCAATCCGCCGGCAGCGTCCACGCGGGTGCCGGCATGCTTGCGCGAAAGCGTCAGTCTTTCCAGAAGCTTCGCGCTCCTGATCGCGCCTTGTATCGCGTCCGGCCCGCCGCTACCATCGCGATACCTCAGACAATCCGGGACGCCCTTTCGTGACCTACAAAGACCTGCCGTTCGACGCCGACGCCATGCTCGCGGGGCTGAGGCCCTGGGTGGAATGCGAAAGCCCCACCTTCGATGCAGCCGCCGTCGACCGGATGATGGATCTGGCCGCATCCGAGATGGCCGCCGCCGGCGCAACCATCGACCGGATACCCGGAACCATGGGATTTGGCGGATCGGTGCGGGCGCGCTTTCCGCACAAGAATTCCGGCAATCCCGGCGTGCTAATCAGCGGGCATCTCGATACCGTGCACCCCATCGGCACGCTGGACGTGCTGCCGTGGCGCATCGAGGACGGCCGCTGCTACGGCCCCGGCATCATGGACATGAAGGGCGGCAACTACTGCGCGCTGGAAGCCATCCGGCAACTGGCCCGCGCGGGGCTGGAGACGCCGCTGCCCATAACTGTGCTTTTCACGCCGGACGAGGAAGTGGGCACGCCGAGCACCCGCGAATTGATCGAGGAAGAGGCCAAGGCGAACAAATACGTGCTGGTGCCCGAACCCGCCTGCGCCGGCGGCGGCGCGGTGACCGGGCGCTACGCCATCGCGCGCTTCAACGTGAAGACCACCGGCCGGCCGGCGCACGCGAGCTGGGCGCTGAAGGACGGCCGCTCGGCCATCGCCGCCATGGCGAAGAAGATCCTCGAGATCGAGGCGATGACCGAGGAAGACTGCACCTTCTCCGTCGGCGTCGTGCACGCGGGCCAGTGGGTCAACTGCGTCTCCTCGTCCTGCGACGCGGAAGTGCTCTCCATGGCCAAGCGGCAGGCCGATCTGGACGCGGGCGTGCAGCGCATGCTGGCGCTGTCGGGCGAGGAGAACGGCGTGACAACGGAGGTGACGCGCGGCGTGACCCGGCCCGTGTGGGAGCCGGACGCCGGCACGCTGGCGCTCTACGAGGTCGCGCGGGAGATTTCCGCCGATATCGGTTTCAACCTCACGCATGAGAGCGCCGGCGGCGGGTCGGACGGCAATTTCACCGGCGCGCTGGGCATCCCGACGCTGGATTCCATCGGCGTGCGCGGCAAGGGCCTGCACACGCTGGACGAGCACATCGAGATCGACAGCCTGGCTGAGCGCGCGAAACTCATCGCCGGCATGCTGCTGAGGCTGGCGTAAGAGGGCGTCATTGCAGAGAGGGGCGCCTGCGGAGCGGCTCGCTGGATGACCGGATTGGGCAACGCCACTCCCACGCGGTGTCATCCTCGGGAGGCCGCAGGCCTTCCCGGGGATCCAGTAGTCCGTGCGGCCAGCGCCGGCACGCGGTCCGTGAGGCTTGTGGGTACTGGATCCCCGACCCGGGCTTCGCCCTCTCGGGGATGACACGGATGAGATGGCGAGGGGCGTGCCATGCCAGGCAGTCGCCACGCCCCGGCGCCCTCCCCGCCGCAGCGAAGCGGAGAGCGGGGACCCTCCTCCCCGATTGTCACCCCGGGCTTGACCCGGGCCCACTATGCCGCTCGGCGAATGAGGACGTTTGTGCGTAAGCTCGTGCCTCACCACCAAACCCGCAAGCGCCTCAACAAGCAGAGACCAGAGTAGGCCCCGGCTCGGGGGCCGGGGTGACAATCGGGGTGGGAAACAGCGTTGATGACAAACCGGGGGCATTCACACAGAATAAAACTCTTATTCACTTGTAGTATTCGTAACGTCCGCGCGACATCACAAGAAAAATTATCATAGTATAATAGTTAAAAATAAAAAGAGGAACGACGAAAAAAAGAAACGACGCCCCACCAACACTCTCCCAATATGGCGGCATGATTCCGTTGGCACGTAACAGAACCGGAGCGAACGAAATTATATAAAGCACAGGGAGAATAAATGCGACCAAAGCCAGACCGATCTTGTCGCCGATACGCAATTCACCCGGAGCGGACGCATCTATAACCCGACCGTATTTGAACATCCCCAGGAATTTTCGATTTCGTGCCAGATCGCTCGAATGAACGAATACTTGTGCACCCTTAAAGAGATTATGAAGCATTAAAACGAAGAATACAGGAAGCCAACTAACAATATATGAAAAAGAGGAATATTTATATTCCAAGACAGTTACAGATATCCAAAAAGATAAAGAAATTATAAATAATACAAAATAAAATGTGACGTTGTACTTACGAACTACACCTCCATCAATGCAATACAATTCAATTATTCTACTAAAAATGAGCTCAAACAAAAATATTATCGGGATTACGATTAATAGATAAAATATTGTATTGGAATTCATTAAGAAAATTAAAGAAAGCATCAGTGTAGATGGAAACTTAAAAAGCGGTACATTTATAAAATAAGCTAATTTTAACATCAGATTTGCTGCTCATACTAAATAAATAATGTCGAATTATCCATACTTACTCATTCATTCATGACGCCACCTCTTGAACGATCCTGCGAGCCAATCGCATTGAATGAAAACACGCTTAAAGCGCTAAGTTGACAATCGGCCGATAACAAGCATCCTCATTTTTTAAAGGAAACAAGTTCTTTCGGAACGAGCGCCTGGCGCATTGTCTGAGCCCTCATTGCACCGCATTCGGTGGGGCCCAGACGCAGCAACACCATCGAGCGGAAACCGCTCCCCTCAGCCGACCGCCTTGGCGACCGCGTCGAGCGAGGCTTCGGCGATGTCGAAGATCTCATTGATCTGCTTTTCCGTGGTGATCAGCGGCGGGCAGAAGGCCAGCGCGTCGCCCATGTTGCGCGAGATCAGGCCGCGTTCCTGCATTTCCAGGTTCATCTTGCCGCCCAGCGCGCCGGGCGTTGCGGCGAAGGCCTCATGGGACACCTCGACGGCGCCGATCAGGCCGATGCCGCGGGTCTCGATCGCCAGCGGATGCGTGAGCAACCCCGTGAGCCGGCTCATGAAGCGCGGGCTGATGTCCTTGACATGGCCGAGCAGATCGCGCTCCTCGATAATCTTCAGGTTCTCCAGCGCAACGGCCGAGGCCACCGGGTGGCCGCTGGCGGTATAGCCGTGACCGAGCACGCCGATGCGATGGGATTCATCGGCGATCGGCTGATAGACGGTGTCGTTGACCAGAAGGGCCGAGATCGGGACGTAGGAGGACGAAAGCTGCTTGGAGAGCGTCATCATGTCCGGCTGCAGCTTGTAGGTGGTGGTGCCGAACATCTCGCCGGTGCGTCCGAAGCCGCAGATCACCTCGTCGGCGACGAAGAGAATGCCGTATTTCTTCAAGACCGGCTGCACGGCCTCCCAGTAGCCGTCCGGCGGCACGATCACGCCGCCAGCGCCCATCACCGGCTCGGCGAAGAAGGCGGCGATGGTCTCGGGACCCTCGGCCAGGATCATGTCTTCCAGATCCTGCGCACAGCGCTTCGCGAAGGCCGCCTCGTCCTCACCGTCGCGCGCCATCGTGCGGTAGTGCGGGCAGGTGGTGTGCAGGATGCCGGCGATCGGCAGATCGAAGGAACGGTGGTTGTTGGGCAGGCCGGTGAGGCTGGCCGAGGCCAGCGTCACGCCGTGATAGCCCTTCACGCGCGAGATGATCTTCTTGCGCTCGGGCTGGCCCAGCGCGTTGGAGCGGTACCAGATCAGCTTGATCGCGGTGTCGTTGGCTTCCGAGCCGGAGTTGGTGAAATACACCTTGGACATCGGCACCGGCGCCATGCCGATCAGCTTTTCCGCCAGCTCCACGGAAGGCCCGTGCGACTTGTGCGTGAACGTGTGGTAGTAGGGCAGCGTCTCCATCTGCCGCGTGGCGGCCTCGACAAGGCGCTTCTCGCCAAAACCGAGCGCCACGCTCCACAGGCCCGACATGCCCTCGATGTAGCGCTTGCCGTGATTGTCGGTGACGTAGATGCCCTCGCCCTTCTCGATGACCAGCGGGCCCATCTCTTCGTGGCGGCGCGCATCGGTGTAGGAATGCATCTGGAAGGCGATATCGCGCGCCTCGATGGAATTCGGCAATTGGCTCATCTTAAACCTCAACGGGCTCGGTCTTCGCCAGCTCGTCCCGGCTGGCCGTCAGGTAGATTTCGGCGTTTTTCGCAAGCGAGGGGCCGAGATAGCCGCCTTCCTGGATCAGCGCGGTGGGCAGGCCCATGCGCACGATCTCGCGCGCCATGATCTCGAAACCCGCGCCCGTCATCTTCACTTCGGACAACGGATCGTCATTCGCCATGTCAAAGCCCAGCGAGACCACCAGCGCTTCCGCGCCGAATTCCGTAATCGCCGCAAGCCCTTCGCGGAAGCGCTCCAGAATGCTCTCCTCGGTGCAGCCCGGCTGCAGCGTCAGATTGAGGGTCGCGCCCTCGCCTTCGCCCGCGCCGCACTCGTCCGCATAGCCGAGATAATAGGTCGGATAAACCGCCGGATCGACATGCAGCGAGCACAGGAACACATCGCCGCGTTCATAGAAAATATCAAGCGTGCCGTTGCCGGTATGCGTATCAATATCGAGAACCGCGACCTTGGCGAATTTCTCGCGCAGCTTCTGAGCGGCGACGGCCGCGTTGTTGAAGGCGCAGAAGCCGTTGGCCGCATCATGCAGCGCGTGGTGCCCCGGTGGTCGCGACAGGCCGTAGACCATGCGCTCGCCGGCCATCACCCGCGCCGCAGCCTCGATCGCCGTCTGGGCCGACCAGTAGATCGCCTCCCAGGTGCCCGCCGTCAGCGGCACCGAGGTGTCGGTCGCGTACCAGCCGAGCTGGCCGTAGATGGAGTCCGAACGCCGCCCGGCGCGGCGGCCCGGATGATAGGTCGGGATCGGCTCGGCGTCGCCGGCTTCCGCGACCCACCGCTCATAGGCGTCCTTCCAGAAGTCCACGTAGCCCGCGTCGTGCACCGCCTTGATCGGCGCATCGCCGTAGTCCTGCGGCGCCTCGATTGGGAAACCGTTGGCCAGAAGCATGTCGCGGATCAGGATGGCGCGCTCCGCCTGCTCGGGATGCGGGATATAGGCGCCGCGGCGGAAATACCGCTGAGGCGTGTGTTTGAGCTGACGTTCGTCGAAAATCGCTTTCATGGATGGCGTCCCGTTCGTGAAGTCAATAGCCGCTGGCGCGGTCAACGGCGGTGTCCGGCGTCCGCCCGTCCATCACCTCGTGCACTGCGCGCGCGATCTGGCGCGCCACCAGCTCCGGCGCGGTGTCGCTGGCCTGATGCGGCGTGATCAGGATGCGCGGATCGCGCCACCACGGATGCTCCGGTGGCAGGGGTTCCCGGCGGAAGACGTCGAGCGAGGCGGCGGACAGCCGGCCGCTGTCGAGCGCCGCGTCGAGATCCGCCTCCACCAGATGTTCGCCCCGGCCCAGTTGGATCAGCACCGCGCCCATCGGCATCTGGTCGAAAAGACCGGCGCTCAGAATATCGCGCGTGGCCTCGGTGAGCGGCAGCACGTTGATCAGCATCCGCGCGCGCGCCGCGGTGCGTTGGGCCGATCCAGGACCCGTCTCGAAGCTGACGCCGGGCATCGCCTCGCCCTTGGGCGCGCTGCGCACGGCGGCGATGACGGGAAAGCCCATACCGGTGACGGCGCGCGCCACGGCGCGGCCCATCAGCCCGAAGCCGAGAATGCCGACGGGACAGTCGCGCGGGCGGACGACATTGTCGAAGCGCTGCCGCCGCCAGCGGCCTTGCGCCTGCGCGTCCAGATGCACCTGCATCGCGCGGTGATGCCAGATCACGTGCCAGGCGGCGAAGCCGGCCATCAGATCGCCCTGGCTGTCGTCGCGCACCCGGGTGACGACAGCGTCATCCGGCAGGCTTGGACAGTTGACGATGCTGTCGACGCCGGCGGCGATCGACGCCACCATCTTCACGTTGGGATAGCGCTCGAAGGCGAAGTCGGACGGCTGCCAGGCGACGGCGAAGCGGACGGCCTTAGGGTCGTCGATGTCCTCGGGACGCCGCAGCCGGATCGCGCCGCGATGCGCGTCGAAGGCGGCGCCGATGTGCTGCTCGATGTCGAGCGTGGCGCTGAGATAGACCCCCTCGATCGGGGCGGTACCCGTCATGCGCGGCCGTCCCCTCTGCGTCGGCTTGCGGTACGATCGGCTCCAGCCCGCACCACTCGGCGATGAACAGCGCGATGGCCCCGGTCACCCGCTTGATCGACGACAGCGAGACACGCTCGTCGAAGCCATGGATGTTCTCGGTGATCGGGCCGTAGACCAGGCACGGCATGTCCGCGTAGATAACGAAGACGCGGGCGTCCAGATAGCCCGGCGTCACGAAGCTCTCGAGTTCCTGGCTGGTGGCGCGGCGATGCGCGTCCGCGAGCGCCGCTTCCGCGTCGCTGCCCTCCTCCAGCACATAGCCGCGCGCGAAAAACCCGTTCCAGGTGATCGTCGGCGGCCGGTTGCCGAGGAACGGGTCGCCCGCGAGATCCTTCGCCAGATGCGCCTCGATCTGTGCGGCGCGCATCTTGGGATCGTCGCCGGGATAGATGGCAATGCGGCATTGCAGCTTGCACCAGGCGGCCACCGTCGACGCCCAGTCGCCGCCCTCGATCTTGCCGACGTTGAAGTTGATCGGGTGCTCGAGGTCCTCGAAATACGGATAGTTCACCTTCTCCGCGTTCCAGCCCTCGGTCATCGCCTTGAGGCTCTCGATGACGCGAAAGCTCGCCTCGATGGCGTTGGCGCCGGTGCCGGCCTCGCGCACATGCACCGGATGGCCCGCCACATGCACCTCGAACCACAGCACGCCGCAGTTGGCGCGCACCAGCATCTCGTCCTCGGGCTCGGGGATGATCGCCGCATCCGCCGTATAGCCCTCAATGAGACAGGCGAGCGCGCCGTTGCCGGTGCATTCCTCCTCGACGACGCTTTGCACATGCACCTTGGCCGCCGGCTGGAAGCCGAGCCGGCGCAGCGCGTCGAGCGCGAAGATGTTCGCCGCAAGCCCGGCCTTCATGTCGCCGCCGCCGCGGCCATAGAGCCAGTCGCCCTCGCATTTGGGCTCCCAGGGCGGCGAGACCTCCCACATCTCGTGCGGGCCTTCGGGCACCACGTCCATGTGGCCGTTGAGGATCAGCGATCGGCCGGTGGCCTGACGCGGCGTGTGGGTGGCGACCACGTTGACGGCCTCGGAATAATCCACCGCGACCGGCGAGAAGCCTGGATGATCGTGGATCTTGTCCACGTCGATCACGAAGCTGTCGACCGCGTAGCCGCGCGCCTCAAGCGCCTTGCCGATGAAATCCTGCGCCGGCTTTTCCGCGCCGCGCAGCGAGGGAAAGCGGATCAGGTCCTCGGTAAAGGCGATCTGCGCGTCAAATCCCTGCTCGACGGCGTCCAGGATCTGTTGCGCCAATGTCTCTTCGGTCATGGGGTCTCGCCGGTCATGGTGTCTTCGCAAAGGGGTCCGGAAAATTCGGTGCGGCGCGGCCTCAGCCGGCGGCGGCCAATTCCTTCTCGCGGCCCGGGATCGCCTCGATCAGCGAGCGGGTGTAGGCCGTGCGGGGGTTCTCAAAAATCTCGCGCGCCGGGCCCTGCTCCACCACCACGCCCTTCTGCATCACCGCGATGCGGTCGCAGATCTGGGCCGCGACCCGCAGGTCATGGGTGATGAAGACCAGCGACAGGTTCAGCCGCTGCTTGAGCTCGGCGAGCAGATCGAGCACCTGCGCCTGGATGGACACGTCGAGCGCGGAGACCGCCTCATCGGCGATGATCACCCGCGGCTCGAGCGCCAGCGCGCGGGCGATGCCGATGCGCTGCCTCTGACCACCGGAGAATTCATGCGGATAGCGCTCGATGGCGGAGGCGTCGAGGCCCACCAGTTCCAGAAGGTCCGCGGCGCGGGCATAGGCTTTTTCGCGCGACTCGCCATGCGCCATGGGGCCTTCGGCGATGATGCGGCCGACGCGGGCGCGCGGATTGAGCGAGGCATAGGGGTCCTGGAAGATCATCTGGATGGCCTTGCGCGCCTCGCGCAGTGCCTCGCCCTTCAGGTGCGCCATGTCGGTGCCCGCCAGCAGCACGTTGCCGCGATCGGGATCCATCAGCCGCACCAGACAGCGCCCGACGCTCGACTTGCCGGATCCGGATTCCCCGACAATACCCAGCGTCTCGCCTTCTTCCAGCCGCAGGTTCACGTCCTTGACGGCCTCGACGACGCGCGCGGGGCCGGAGAACAGCCCGCCGCCGGTGCGGTAGGTCTTGTACAGGCCGATGACCTCGAGAATGCGCGGGCGCTTCTTGCGTGCTTCGCCCTCTTCCGCGCCGATGCGCAGCGTCGGAATGGCGGCGATCAGCTTGCGCGTATAGGGATGCTGCGGATTGTCGAGCACGGCCTCGGCGGTGCCGGCCTCGACGATGCGGCCTTCCTGCATCACCGCGACCTTGTCGGCGATCTCGGCGACGACGCCGAAATCATGGGTGATGAACATCACCGCCATGCCGCGGTGCTTTTGCAGGTTGCGCACAAGCTCCAGGATCTGGGCCTGGGTGGTCACGTCGAGCGCGGTGGTCGGCTCATCCGCGATGAGAATGTCGGGCTCGAGCGCCAGCGCCATGGCGATCATCACCCGCTGGCGCTGACCGCCGGACAACTGGAACGGATAGGCGCGCACGGCCTTCGCGGGCTCGGGAATGCCGACCTCGTCGAGCAGCTCGATGGCGCGGGCGCGGCGCTCCTTCGGGCTCAGCAGACCATGCGCCTCGAACACCTCGCAGATCTGGTCCTCGACGCGCATCAGCGGGTTGAGCGCCGACATGGGCTCCTGGAAGATCATCGCCAGGCGGCGGCCGCGCAGATCCATCAGCTCCGTTTCGGAAAGCTGAAGAAGATCCATGCCGTCGAACAGGATTTTTCCCGCCACCGGGCGCACCAGATCGGGCAGCAGCCCCATCATGGCGTTGGCCGACATGGACTTGCCGGAGCCGGATTCACCCACGATGCACAGGATCTCGCCGGCGTTCAGGTCGAAGCTGACGTCATCGACCGCGAAGGGACGGTCCGCGCCCTCGGGCAGGGAGATGCGCAGGCCTTCGATGCTCAGGACGGGGGTCGTCATGGCCACGCTCCTATTTGCCGCGCCGCGCGAGGCGGGGGTTGAGGGCGTCGTTGAGGCCCTCGCCGATGAGGTTGAGCGCCAGCACGGTGAGCAGGATGGCGACGCCGGGGAAGAACGACAGCCACCAGGCCTGGCGGATGACGGTGCGCGCAGCCCCGATCATGTAGCCCCAGGACATCAGGTTCGGATCGCCGAGCCCGAGGAACGACAGCGAGGATTCCAGCAGGATCGCGGTGGCCACCATCAGCGAGGCCAGCACGATGATCGGCGACAGCGTGTTGGGCAGGATCTGGCGCCAGATGATCGTAGCGCTCGATTGCCCCGAGAGCACGGCGGCCTCGACATATTCGCGCGAGCGCAGCGACAGCACCTCGCCGCGCACCAGCCTGGACACCGGCGGCCAGCTGACAATTGCGATCGCCGCGATGATCGACTCGATGCTCGGCTCGAAGATGGCCACCAGCACGATGGCCAGCGCGAAGCTCGGCACCGTCTGGAAGAACTCGGTGAAGCGCATCAGCGCATCGTCGATCCAGCCGCCGAAGTAGCCGGCGAGCGCGCCGATGGGAATGCCGATCAGCAGCGCGACCACGGTGGAGACCAGACCGACCATCAGCGACACCTGCGCGCCATAGGCGAGCCCGGCGACCACGTTGCGGCCGAGCGCGTCGGTGCCCAGCGGGTAGGCGTTCATGTCGAGCGGCGGCACGAAGGGCCGCTGCACCATCTTCCACGGCGAGGCGGGGAACAGCAGCGGCGCCAGCAGGGCGACCGCGACGACCAGCGCCAGGATGATGATGCCGATGACCGCGCCGCGGTTGCGGCTGTAGCGTTTCCAGAAGTCCATCATCACGACACCCGGATTCTTGGGTCAACGACACGGTAGAGAATGTCGGTGATCAGGTTGAACAGCAGCACCATGGCGGCGGAGACGAAGAACACGCCGAGCAGCACGTTGTAGTCGCGCTGGGCCAGCGCCTCGAACATCAGCCGGCCGATACCCGGCCAGGCGAACACCGTCTCGGTGAGCACCGCGCCGCCGACAAGCTGGCCCGCCTGCAGACCGGCCAGGGTGACGACGGGCAGCATGGCGTTGCGAAAGATGTGCCGGCGCTGGATGATGCCGGGCTTGAGCCCCTTGGCGCGAGCCGTCTTGACGAAATCGAGCTGGCTGACCTCGAGCATCGCGGCCCGCGTCATGCGCATGTAGACCGCCATGAAGAACAGCCCCAGCGTGACCGCCGGCAGGATCAGGTGCTCGCCGATGTCGAGGACCCGGCGCCAGCCCTCGTGATTGGCGCCCACCGTGACGTAGCCGAAGCCGGGCAGCCAGTTGAGATAGACCGAGAACACCAGCACCGCCATCAGCGCCACCCAGTAGAGCGGGGTCGCATAAAACAGCAGCGCCAGGGTGGAGATCGCCGTGTCCGACCATTTGCCGACGCGGGCCGACGCCAGCACGCCGGCAATGGTGCCAAGCAGCAAGGAGATGACGAAGGCCGTCATGGTCAGCAGCACGGTGGCGGGCAGCCGGTCGAAGATCAGATCGGCCACGGGCATCTGCTGGCGATAGGAGAAGCCGAGATCGAGCTGCACGACGCCGCCGAGATACAGACCAAGCTGGGTCAGCAGCGGCTTGTCGAGGCCGAACTGCTCGCGCAGCTGAGCGATGAATTTCGCGTCCGCGGCCCCCGCCTCGCCAGCCATGACGGCCGCCGGATCGCCGGGTGCGGCGTGGATGAGGAAGAAGTTCAGAACGAGAATGGCGAGCAGGATGACCACCGCCTTCGCCAGGCGCATTGCGATAAAGCGTAGCATCGGACCCTTTCAGCGCCGGGTATCGGCAAAACCGCGTCCCGCCGGCCGGCCCGCCGCTCAATGCGACGAGGCGGACAGGCGCGGCCGAACGAGGCGGCACGCGGACCATCAGGCCCGCGTGCCCGGATGACAGGACAGCCTACTTCTCGATGTAGGCGTTCTTGAAGCCGTCGTTGACGCCGATCGCCGTCGTCACCAGGTCCTTGACCGAACACCGGGTGATGGTCGGGAAGCCGAGCTCGAGCAGCCATGCGACCGGAACATCGTCGGTGAGGATCTTCTGCACCTCGGTGTAGATCGCCTGGCGCTCCGCATCGGTGACGGCGAGAGCCGCCTTGGCGAAGAGCTCGTCGACCTTCGGGTTCTCGTAACCCTCGACGTTGTTCCACTGGGAACCCTTGGCGATGTTGGTGGACACATAGGTCCGCGAGACGCCGAGAGCCGGATCACCGTATTGGTAGAGGTAGGTGAAGGCCATGTCGTAGTCCCACTCGGCCAGCTTCTGGTTCCAGCCCGCGACGTCGGTCGCCACGATCTCGACCGGGATGCCGACCTCGCCGAGGTTCTGCTTCACGGCCTCGGCCCAGCGCTGCCAGGTCTCGCCATACGGCAGGGGAAGCAGACGCACCGGGGTGCCGTCGTAGCCCATGTCCTTGAGAAGCGCCTTGGCCTTCTCCGGATTGTGCTCGTAGGACGTGCCCTCGTCGGAGAAGAACTTCGTCGAGGACGACACCGGACCTTGGGCAACCTTGCCCAGACCGTTCCACAGCGCGCTGCGGGCGAACTCACGGTCCATGGCGTACATGACGGCCTGACGGAAGCGCTTGTCGGCGGTCGGGCCCTCGCGGTTGTTCAGCCACATGAAGGAGTGCGGGCCGAAGTATTCCCAGCCCTTGTCGGTGACGCAGGTGTTGGGCAGCTCGGAGATGCGGCCGACGTCGAAGTTCTCGACGGAACCGCCCGGCAGGATGTCGACGGTGCCGGTCTCATAGGCCACGGCGCGCGAGGCGGCGTCGGGGATGACATGCCAGTAGATCTCGTCGAGATAGGGCTTGCCGTCCTCGTAGTACTCCTCGTTCTTGACCAGCAGGATGTGCGATCCCTTGACCCATTCCTTGAACTTGAAGGGGCCGGTGCCGATCGGCGTGTTGTTGGCCGGATTGGCCTTGTAGTCCGTGCCCTCGTAGATGTGCTTGGGGATCATCGGCATGGTGCCGGCCTCGAACACGCCGATGAACGGGCCGAACGGCTCCTTCATGTTGAAGACGACCGTGTTGGCGTCCGGCGCCTCGATGGAGGCGACATGCGACAGCGATCCGCGCAGCCGCGCATGGGTCTCGCGCAGGAAGACATCGGCGGAGAACACCACATCGGCGGAGCTGAAGGGCTCGCCATCGTGCCACTTGACGTTGTCGTGCAGGTGGAACGTGTAGGTCATGCCGTCGTCGGAAATCTCCCAGGATTTCGCGAGCTGCGGCATCGGCTCCATCTTGGTGGAGTAGCGCAGCAGACCCTCGTAGATCTGGCCGGCGACCATCTGCGTGGGGCCGTTCTGCACCAGTCCCAGCATCAGGCTGGGCGGCTCGGGCTGGATCACCACATTGGCGCGCCCGCCGGACACCGGCTCGGCGTGAGCCAGTGTGGCGGCGAGCAGGCCCGCCGCAAGTATCGTCATTCTCTTCAGCATCGCTTATGTCCCTCTGGTGGCGGCGAACGGGCTTTTGCCTCTTGTCGCCGAGTGCTTTGCTTGTGCCAGGATCTAGGTCACCAGATCCGGGTAGTGCTTGATGGCGAGACGCTGGAAGGCGTCCCATTGCGGGTCGCGGTTGGCATCGTGATGCGCGTCCCATTGCTCGTATTGGCGGGCGGTCTTCTCGGCCAGCGCAGGATCGATCCTGCGCGGGGTGCCGCCCGACGACATGATGGCGAGCTGCGCCCGGCAGGCGCGCTCCATGTTGTACATCAGCGCGAAAGCCTCCCCGACGCTGCGCCCGCAGGTCAGCAGCCCATGGTTGCGCAGGATCATGACGTTGCGATCGCCCAGATCGGCGACCAGCCGCTCGCGTTCGCCCAGGTCCAGCGCGATGCCCTCGTAGTCGTGGAAGGCGAGCCGGTCATGGAACTGCAGCGACCACTGATTGAGCGGCAGGATGCCCTCCTCCATCGAGGAGATCGCCACGCCGGCCACGGTGTGGGTGTGCAGCACGCAGTGCACATCGGGCCGCGCCTCATGCACCGCGGAATGGATGGTGAAGCCGGCCTTGTTGATGCCCGCGCCGTGGCTGTCGCGCAGGATGTCGCCGTTGAGATCGACGGTGACGAGATCGCTCGCCTTCACTTCGTCAAACCGCAGCCCGAAGGGGTTGATCAGGAAGGCGTGCTCGCCCTCATCCGCCGGCGCGCGGCCGGAGATGTGGGTGAAGATGCTGTCGTCCATCTTGAAATAGGCGATCAGACGGTAGGCCGCGGCAAGCTGGATCCGCTCTTCTGGCTGACGGGCTTGCGTGCCTGCGGACGACGGAGTCTCAACGCGCATCGATATGCTTCCTGACCGGCGCGACCGGATGAGAACCGGCGCGCCATTCGTGTGGTGACCTTCGGCCGGCCGGGCGGAGTTTCGGCAAACGACCCTCCAGGCGATCCGGTCCGGCGCTCAAGCCGACAAGCAAGCACACACGCGCTCAAATTGTCAATTGTCGACAATCTGCACAGCGCCTATATTCAAGGCAGCAGTGGAACACGACGGTCCGGGACGCAGTTTTTCGCACCGTTTCAGCCGTTCGTGCCGGCGACAGGGTGAGGGTGAGAAACTTGAACGGGGGAAATGATTCGGGGCATCCTGCGCCCACCCCGGCAGCTCGCGGGCGATTCCCTCCGCAGCCAAAGCGCGAGAAACGGCCCCGGGATGGACGACCTCCCGCCGCGCGCGAGGCCGCAGACAACGAAGGCGCCCGGACATGTTCCTGACCGTTTCCACGACAGACCTGGTCACGCAGATCGCGCGGCAGATCGCCGAGGCGATCGTCAACGGGCAGTTGAAACCCGGCGCGCGGCTGACGGAGCTGCAATTGTCGCGCGAGTTCGGCACCAGCCGGGCGCCGGTGCGCGAGGCGGCGCGGCTGCTCGAAAGCCAGGGCCTTGTGGTCTTCAGCCCCCGGCGGGGCTTCTTCGTGCGCACGCTGACCGCCGCCGACCTGCGCGACATCTACGAGCTGCGCATCGGCCTGGAACTGCACGCCGCCGACCTGGCGCTGACCCGCGTCGGGGCCGACGACATCGCCGGTCTGGAGCGTCAGATCGAGACGCTTTACCGGCTGGCGGACGAAGGCTCCATCGAGAGCCAGATTTTCGAGGATTTCATCTTCCACCGCATGCTCTGCACGGCAAGCGGCAACGCCCGGCTGCTGAAGGTCTATGACGGGCTGGCGATGGAACTGCGCGCCGGGATCACGCTGATCGGCAAGCTCTACGACGATCCGCACCGCATCGCCGAGACCCATGTGCCGATCGTCGAGGCGCTGAAGAAGGGCGACCGCGAAGAGCTGCGCGAGGCCCTGCACTACCACATCGCCGCCGCCCAGGATGCCGTGGTGACGCTGTTCGACGGCATCGAGCGCGACAGCGCCTGAGCGTTCCGCCGACAGCGCAGCAGAGCGGCGGGAAACCGGCGATTTCCCCGCGTCGCCGATGATATCTTGTCACCATTTCCGGCTCTCGCTATGTTGCCAGAAGCGGAACGCCGCGCAGCCGGGAGTTCGGACCTCCGCCCGGCTCAATCCCGGGTTCGCCCATGGAAAAACCGAACATGCCGTTGGTAAGATGGCCGGCAATCGGCACTGTCGCTCTGGCTGTGGCGCTGGCGGGCGGGGTCACCTATCTCAGCCGTACCCAGCAGACGGTGAACGAGGCGGAAGCCTCTCCCACGGCATCCGGCACGGAAAAGACGCGCCCCGGCGTGGCGGTGGAAACCGCGGAAGTCGGCGTCGGCACCATCGTCGAGGACATCCGCGCCTTCGGCACGCTGGTGGCCAATGAATCGGTGATCGTCGCGCCGGAAATCGCCGGCCGGGTGGCGAAAATCCACTTCACGGAAGCGCAATCGGTGAAGACCGGCGACGTGCTGATCGAGCTCGACGCCGAGATCCTCAAGGCGCAGCTCGACAAGTCCCGATCCGACGTCGAGCTGGCGAAAAGCAATTTCGAACGCGCGGACAAGCTCGCGGCGCAAGGCAGCGGCACGCTGAGAGCCCGCGACGAAACCGCGGCCAGCTATCGCGCCGCGAACGTCGACCTCGCGCTTGCCGAAGCGCATCTGGCGAAGACGCGGATCACCGCGCCCTTCGCGGGCGTCGTGGGCTTTCGGGCCATCAGCGCCGGCGCCTATGTGACCCCCGGCCAGCGCATCGTCGAACTGGCCAGCATCGACCCGCTGAAGGTCGAGTTCCAGGTCTCGGAGACCTATCTGCCCGCGCTGGTCATCGGACTGCCGGTGCATGTCACCGTCGACGCCCGGCCCGGCGAGCAGATCACCGGCAAGATCACCGCGATCGACCCGATCGTCGACGTGGGCGGCCGCGCGATCCGCCTGCGCGCCCAGGTGCCGAATCCCGATGGACGGCTGTCGCCCGGCCTGTTCGCCCGCATCCGCGTCATCGTCGATCAGCGTCCCGGCGCGATGGTGGTGCCCGAGGCGGCCGTGTTCCAGGACGGCGGCCAACTCTATGTCTACCGCATCCGCTCCGGCAAGACGGAGAAGACGGCGGTGAGCATCGGCCAGCGCCAGCCCGGAACCGTCGAGATCCGCGACGGTCTGCTGAGCGACGATATCGTCGTCACCGCGGGCCAATTGCTGTTGCGCGACGGCGCAAGCGTCAAAGTGGTCGACGGCCCCGGCGGCGCCTGACGGAGGCTGATGGCATGACCATTCTGGAGTTTTTTGTCCGCCGCCCCGTTTTCGCGACCGTCGTCAGCCTGATGCTGCTGCTGCTCGGCTTCGTGTCGTTTGACCGCCTCACCTTGCGCGAATATCCCAACATCGACGCGCCGGTCGTCTCCGTGCGCACAGACTATCCCGGCGCCAGCGCGCAGATCATCGAATCCCAGGTCACCCAGGTGCTGGAAGGCTCGATCGCCGGTATCGGCGGGGTCGAGGTGCTGGAGTCGCGCTCGCGGCCGGAATCCAGCCGCATCACCGTGCGCTTCCTGCTGTCGGTCGACCCGGAAGTGGCCGCAAGCGACGTGCGCGACCGCGTCAGCCGCGTGCGCGGCCGGCTGCCCGCGGAAGTCTCCGAGCCGGTCATCGCCAAGGTGGAGGCCGACGCCCAGTCGATCATCTTCGTGGCGCTCACCTCCGACCGGGCCACCCCGATCGAAGTGTCGGACTACGCCGACCGCTACATCCGCGACCGGCTGCAGAACATGCCCGGCGTCGCCGAGGTGCGGATCTTCGGCGAGCGCCGCTACGCCATGCGCATCTGGATCGACCGCACCCGGCTGGCGGCTTACGACCTCACCGTCCAGGACGTGGAGACCGCATTGCGCCAGCAGAACGTCGAGGTTCCCTCGGGCCGCATCGAGAGCCTTGACCGCGAGTTCACCGTTCTGTCGCGCTCCGGCCTCAGCACCACCGCGCAGTTCGAACGCATCGTGCTGAAGGACGCCTCGGGCTTCTCCGTGCGCATCGGCGACGTCGCGCGGGTGGAAATCGGTCCCGAGGACGAGCGCCGCTCCACCCGTTTCAACGGCGACAACGCGGTGATCCTGGGCATCAACAAGCAGGCCACCGCCAATCCGCTGGAGGTTTCCGATGCGCTGAACGCGGTGATGCCGGACATCCGCCGCGACCTGCCGGCCGGAATGAACGCCCAGATCGCCTACGACAAGTCGATCTTCATCGAACGCTCGATCCAGGCGGTGTTCACCACAATCGCGGAAGCCGTGGTGCTGGTGGTGCTGGTGATCTTCTTCTTCCTGCGCTCGATCCGCGCCACGCTGATCCCGCTGGTCACGATTCCGGTGTCGCTGATCGGCGCCTGCACGGTGATGTACGCGCTGGGCTTCTCCATCAACACGCTGACGCTGCTGGCCATGGTGCTGGCCATCGGGCTGGTGGTCGATGATGCCATCGTGGTTCTGGAGAACATCCACCGGCACATCGAGAACGGCGTCAAGCCGGTGCGCGCGGCGATCACCGGCATCCAGGAGATCTCCGGAGCCGTCGTCGCCATGACGCTGACGCTGGCCGCCGTCTACGCGCCGGTGGCCTTCGCGCCGGGGCGCACGGGCAAGCTTTTCACCGAATTCGCCCTCACCCTGGCCGCGGCCGTGCTGATGTCAGGCCTCGTGGCGCTGACGCTGAGCCCGATGATGTGTTCGCAGCTCATGCGCGCGCACGAAAGGCGCGGCCGCGTCTCGCAGGCGCTGGAGAACGGGCTCAATGAGCTCAACGCCGGCTACCGCTGGCTGCTGATCCAGTCGCTCAAGGCGCGCTGGCTGATCGTGGCGCTGGTGCTGGCGGTGGGCGGCGGCTCCTACATGATGCTGACCACCCTGAAATCCGAACTCGCTCCCCTCGAGGACCGCGGCGTGCTGTTCCTCACCGGCTCCGCGCCCGAGGGCTCCACCATCGACTTCACCAGCCGCTACGGCGATCAGGTCGAGGCGCTTCTGGCGAAGGTGCCGGAGGTGAAATCCTATTTCATGATCGCGGGATCGCCGGAAGTCACCGACATCGTGTCCTTCTCGCAGCTCGAGCCGTGGGAGACCCGCGCGCGCACCCAGATGGAGATCGGCGCGGAACTGCAGCCGAAAGTCCGTCAGGTCGCGGGCCTGCGCGCCTCGGTCAACAACCCGGGCTCGTTTGGCCAGAGCCCGCGCGCCCGGCCCATCGAGTTCCTGATCCTCACCGCCGAGCCCTACGAGAAGCTCGACGCCTACACGCAGCAGTTTCTCGACGCGATCGAGGAGAATCCGAACCTCGTCAACATGAACAGCGACCTGACGCTGAACAAGCCGCAGATCGAGGTGGCGCTCGACCGTGACCGGGTCGCCGACGTGGGCGCGGGCGTGCTTGCCGTCGGCCGCACCATGGAGACCCTGCTCGGCGGCCGTCAGGTGACGCGCTTCAACATGAACGGCGAGCAATACGACGTCCTGGTGCAGGTGGCCCCCACCGACCGCCGCACCCCGGCCGACCTGCAGGACATCTACGTGCGCGGCCAGAACGGCGCCATGGTGCAGCTGTCGAACCTGATCACGGTCAAGGAGACGGTTTCGGCCAAGGAGCTGAACCGGTTCAATCAGCTCCGGGCGGTGAAGATATCGGGCAACCTGGCGCCGGGCTATTCGCTCGGCGAGGCGCTGGAGTATCTCGACCAGACGGCCCGCAGCGTCCTGCCGGCCAGCACCCGCACCGACTACGGCGGCATTTCGCGCGAATTCCGCCAGACCGGCTCAAGCCTGCTGTTCATCTTCGTGCTGGCGCTCGGCTTCATCTACCTGGTGCTGGCGGCGCAGTTCGAGAGCTTTGTCGACCCGTTCATCATCATGCTGACGGTACCGCTGTCGATGCTCGGCGCACTGGCCGCCATGCACTGGAGCGGCGGGACGCTGAACATCTACAGCCAGATCGGGCTGATCACGCTGATCGGGCTAATCACCAAGCACGGCATCCTGATCGTCCAGTTCGCCAATCAGCTTCAGGAGGAAGGCCGGAGCAAGCGCGACGCGGTGATCGAATCCGCCGCCCTGCGGCTGCGCCCGATCCTGATGACCACCGGCGCCATGGTCTGCGGCGCGATCCCCCTGGCGCTCGCCCACGGCGCGGGCGGCGAAAGCCGACAGGCGATCGGCTGGGTGATCGTCGGCGGCATGAGCTTCGGCACGGTGCTGACGCTCTTCGTCATCCCCACCGCCTACACGCTGTTCGCCCGCAACCGCGCGGCCGCCGAAGCCCCGGCGCCCGCCGTGGCACAGCCGGCGGAGTGACGCGGGCGCGCGTCGCCCGGAAGGATGGACAGCGCCAGCCGCCGATCCTTCGAGGCCCGCTTGCGCGGGCACCTCAGGATGAGGTTGAGTGTGTAGTGATCTCATAACGATATCAACACGATGACGTCATCCTGAGGAGGCGCGCAAGCGCCGTCTCGAAGGATGGGCAACCGGAACACCTTCGCCAACCGCCGCGCGCCCTCGACTGTCATCCCGGGCGCGATGCGGTGCGCAGTGCCGCTTCGCAGACCCGGGACGCCCCCCGTTGTCATCAGCCCTGTCCCCTCATGGTGTCATCCTCGGGAGGCCGCAGGCCTGCCCGGGGATCCAGCATCCCGTGCAGCCGGCTTTCGCCCACAGTCTGCGAGACCTGTGGTTACTGGATCCCCGACCCGGGCTTTGCCCTCTCGGGGATGACATCCGAGCGTGAAGCGCCGGGCGCGCCACGCGGCACCCGCTGGAAGCCGTCCCCAAGACATAAAACGCCGGCCAGGTCTCCCCGGCCGGCGTTCATCGTCGTTGAGGCGAAAGACCGCCTATTTGATGGTCAGCATTTCCTGGAAGGTCGGCAGCGGCCAGAGGTTATCGGCGACCACGCCTTCCAGCGCATCGACCTTCTCGCGGATCACCAGCATCTGCGGCAGGATCTTCTCCTTGATGAACAGGCTGTGCGCCTGGACGCCGTCGGTCTCATGCTCCTTGTGCTTGAGGTCCTCGAGCACCGCGACGCTGTCCTGCAGGTCCTTGATCAGGCCCGTGACCATCAGCACGGTGTCATGATCGGCCTCGATGCCGATGGCCTTGAGGGCGGCGAGACTGCCGGCGAGCTCGCCCTGGTAGCGCACCGCGGAGGGGAAGATCATCGTCTTCGCCATCTCGACGACCAGGTTGCTCTCCACGTTCACCGAGGCGATGTACTGCTCGGCATAGACCTCGTAGCGCGAGTGCAGCTCGCGCTCGGACAGCACGCCGTATTTCTCGAACAGGTCCGTGTAGGTCTTGTCGAGATAGACGCCCAGCGCGTCCGCGGTGGTCTTGAGGTTCGGCAGGCCGCGCCTTTCCGCCTCCTTGTGCCAGTCGTCGGAATAGCCGTCGCCGTTGAACACGACGGACGAGCATTCCGTCCAGATCTTCTTGACGTAGGCCGCCACGGCCTTGCCCAGCTTCTCCGGCGTGCCGGTGTCGGCGGCTTCCAGCATCGTCGCCGCCTCGTCGAGCGCTTCCGCCATGATGGTGTTCAGCGCCACCATCGGACCGGCGATCGACTGCGAGGAGCCGACGGCGCGGAACTCGAAGCGGTTGCCGGTGAAGGCCATCGGCGAAGTGCGGTTGCGGTCGCCCGAATGCTTGGGGATCGGCGGCAGCACGTCGACGCCGACGGACAGCGAGCTCTTCTTGGATTTCACGGTGCCGCCGTTGACGATGGCTTCCATGATCTCGTTGAGCTCCGCGCCCAGGAAGATCGAGATGATCGCCGGGGGAGCCTCGTTGGCGCCCAGGCGGTGGTCGTTCGAAGCCGAGGCGACGACGGCGCGCAGCAGCTTGGCGTGCTTGTAGACCGCCGAGATCATCGCCGCGCAGAACACCAGGAACTGCGCGTTCTCGGCCGGCGTGTCGCCCGGATCGAACAGGTTGCCGGCGGCCGACGAGCCCATGGAGAAGTTCACGTGCTTGCCCGAGCCGTTGACGCCGGCAAACGGCTTCTCGTGCATCAGGCAGGCCATGCCGTACTTCGTGGCGACCTTCTTGAGGATGGTCATCATCATCTGCTGGTGATCGGTGGCCACATTGGCGTATTCGAACACCGGCGCGATCTCGAACTGGCCCGGCGCCACTTCGTTGTGGCGCGTCTTGCTCGGGATGCCGAGCTTGAAGCACTCGCGCTCGACCTCGAACATGAAGGCCTGCACGCGCTCGGGGATGGCGCCGAAATAGTGGTCGTCGAACTCCTGGCCCTTGGGCGGGGGCGAGCCGAACAGCGCGCGGCCGCAGGCGAGAAGATCCGGACGCGAATAGAAGAAGTGGTTGTCGATCAGGAAATATTCCTGCTCGGCGCCGGCCGTGGCGGAGACGAAGGGACCGTCGGTGCCGAAGAATTTCAGCACCCGCTGGGTCTGCTTGTTGAGCGCCTGCATGGAGCGCAGCACCGGGGTCTTCTTGTCGAGCGCCTCGCCCGTCCAGGAGACAAACGCCGTCGGAATGCACAGCGTCGTGCCGTTGACGTTCTCGATGATATAGGCGGGGCTGGTCACATCCCAGATGGTGTAGCCGCGCGCCTCGAACGTCTGGCGGATGCCGCCGTTGGGAAACGAGGAGCCGTCCGGCTCGCCCTGGATCAGCGCGGAACCGGCGAACGTCGCGATCGTGCCGCCGTCGCCGTCGGGATCGAAGAAGGAATCGTGCTTCTCCGCCGTCAGACCCGTCAGCGGATAGAACACATGCGCGTAATGGGTCGCGCCCTTGCCCAGCGCCCAGGTCTTCATCGCCTCGGCGACCGCGTCGGCGGTGGTGATGTCGAGCTGCTCGCCCGAGGTGATCGTCTTCTTCAGCGACTTGAACGTGGACTTCGGCAAACGCTTCGCCATCTCGTTCAGACTGAAAACATTGTCTCCCCAGACGCTGCTGGTGGGGCTGGAGACGAAATCGATGCCCGAGACGATGTCCGGGGCCGAGACAATCGACGAAATGGCGTTAAGCCGCGCAGCGTTCCCGCTCATGAGCATTCCCTTTGACGTTTTCCGGTGCATTCGGATCAGAAGTCCTGCGCCTGGCTAAGCAATGCGCATGCCAGCCGCGCGGCGTATTCCGCGGCAGCCGGACGGCCAGCCGCCGCCCGCGCACGGGCGTGACCCGGCGCTGCTGCGAGCTGCGGTCCCAGTAGCGATCGAACGATTAAAAGGGATTTAAGATCAAGGCGTTGAACACAGATATCGGCGCGCATGGATGGCGCGGACACACGGGGCCGCAAAGCGGCGAAACCGCGTGCCCGCAAACCATCGCCCGCCATTGCAGACCGTCAGTTGCCTGCTTTTCAGGCAAACCATTGGAGTCGCACGCAAAACTCCCGTAACGTCACGATGAAAACTGCTCAACAAATCATCCAACCGGCGGGCGGTGACCAGGAAATTGGCAGATGTGACCGTATCGGGCCGATCAGCAGCGGATTTTTGAAGCGCGCGCGGTACAGGGAAGAGATTGGGACGCCGCGAAACCGCGCGGCGCCCCGTGCCGGCTTAGGCCAGCGTGTAGGCCGTCTTCACGGTGGTGTAGAACTCCGCCGCGTAAGAACCCTGTTCGCGCGAGCCGTAGCTCGATCCCTTGCGGCCGCCAAACGGCACATGGAAATCGACGCCTGCCGTCGGCAGGTTGACCATCACCATGCCGGCCTCCGCGTTGCGCTTGAAGTGCGTCGCGTGCTTGAGGCTGGTGGTGGCGATGCCCGAGGACAGGCCGAACGCCGTGTCGTTGGCGACAGCCAGCGCCTCGTCGTAGTCCTTCACCTGGATCACCGAGGCGACGGGGCCGAAGATTTCCTCGCGCGAGATGCGCATCTGGTTGTTGGCTTCCGTGAACAGCGCCGGCTGCAGATAGAAGCCCGGCGTTTCGCGGTTCAGACGCTCGCCGCCGAATGCCAGATTGGCGCCTTCCTTGCGGCCGATCTCGATGTAGTCGAGATCCTGCTTGAGCTGGCTGTCGTCGACCACGGGGCCGATCTGCGTCGTGCTGTCCAGCGCGTTGCCGACCTTCACCGCCGCCATCTTCTCGCTCAGCGCCGCGACGAAACGATCGTGGATGCCCTGGGTGACGATGAGGCGCGAGGACGCCGTGCAGCGCTGGCCGGTGGAGAAGAAGGCGCTGTTGAGCGCCGCGTCAACGGCGACGGCGAGATCCGCGTCATCGAGCACGACGAAGGGGTTCTTGCCGCCCATCTCGAGCTGATACTTGCGGTTGTGCTCGACCGATGCCGCGGCCACCCGCTTGCCGGTCGCGACCGAGCCGGTGAAGGTGATGGCGTTGACGTCGGGGCTGTCGAGCATCGCCTGGCCGACGACGGAGCCCTTGCCCATCACGAGATTCAGCACGCCCTTGGGCAGGCCCGCGCGGTGCAGGATATCAACGATGGCCCAGGAGCAGCCCGGCACCAGTTCGGCCGGCTTGAACACCACCGTGTTGCCGTAGCACAGCGCCGGGGCGATCTTCCACGCGGGGATGGCGATGGGGAAATTCCACGGCGTGATGATGCCGACGACGCCGACCGGCTCGCGGGTGATCTCGACGCCGATGTTCGGGCGCACGGACGGCAGCACCTGGCCGGCCAGCCGCAGGGTCTCGCCAGCGAAGAAATCGAAGATCTGCGCCGCGCGGACGGTCTCGCCGATGCCCTCGCCCAGCGTCTTGCCTTCCTCGCTGGACAGCAGGCGGCCGAGTTCTTCCTTGCGCGCCAGGATCTCGTCCGACGCCTTGCGCAGGATCGCGTGGCGCTCGAGGATGCCTGAGCGCGCCCACGCGGGTGCGGCGGCCTTCGCGGCCGCGATTGCGTTGCGCGCGTCGTCGGCATTGGCGCGCGCATAGAGGCCCACGACCTCGTCGGTGTTGGAGGGATTGATGTTCTCGATGGCTTCCGCGCCGGTCCACTCGCCGTCGATGAGGTTCTGATGGATGGTCATGATGCTTTTTCCGCCTTGATTTGAACGAGTTGGATGAGGAGGTCGCCGGCCGTGCGCCGACAACGGCATCCTCAATGCATGACGGCCTCGAGAAGGCCGCGATAGTCGGATGCGCTGGGCTCGCGTGGGTTGGTCGCGTGGCTGTGATCGGCGAGCGCGCGCTCGATGACCCAGTCGAGCCTGTCGGGCGTCACCCCGAGGGTTTTCAGCCCGGCCGGAATGCCAAGCCGCTTGTTGAGCGCGTCGAGTTCGTCGGCCAGATCGGCCGCGGGACCGAGGCCCATCGCCTGCTTGAGCCGGTCGATCTTCTCGCCCGCCACCGGCTGGTTGAACCGCACCACCACCGGCATGAGAATCGCGTTGAGCGTGCCGTGATGCAGGTTCGGCTCCTTGAGCCCGCCCAGGGCATGCGACAGGGAATGAACCGCGCCAAGCCCCTTCTGGAACGTCAGCCCGCCCTGCAGCGAGCCCATCATCAGTTCCGAACGCGCGGCCAGATTCGAGCCGTCGGTGACCGCCGTCTCCAGATTGCGCCAGATCTTTCCCGCGCCGTCGAGCGCGATGGCGTCGGCGGGCGGATTGATCCGCGGCGACAGGAAGGTCTCGATGCAATGCGACAGCGCATCCAGTCCCGTGGCCGCCGTGAGCCCCGCCGGCAGTCCCAGGGTGAGTTCCGGATCGCAGATCGCGCGCTTGGGGATCAGATGCGGGCTGATGAAGCCGAGCTTGCGTCCGTCCGTGAGCGTGATCAGCGCGGCGCGCCCCACCTCGGCCCCGGTGCCCGCGGTGGTCGGCACCGCGATCAGCGGCGCGACCGCATCGGTGATCCGCGGCAGACCGCCGAGGATCAGCGCGTAGCGCTCCAGCGGCCCTTCGTGGGTGGCCAGCAGCGCCACGCCCTTAGCGAGATCGATCGGCGAGCCGCCGCCGAGCGCCACCACGCCGTCGCAGCCCCCCGCCTTGTAGGCCGCGACCGCCGCCAGCGTCGCCTCTTCGGTCGGATTTGACGGCACGTCGAGAAATACTTGCGTTCCTTGCGGGCACAGTTTCACGACATCCGCAACCAGCCCCGTCGCCTCCAGGCCCCGGTCGCTGATCAGCAGCGGACGCGCGACGCCGAGCTGCTCAAGATGCGCGCCCAGAGTGGCGACGGCGCCTGCCTCAAATTCGATGGTCGTGAGATAGCTGATAACCGCCATGCGGGTCGTTTCCTGCTGCGCTCGATGTTCATGCGGCGGTGAAAACCGGTTGCCGCGCGTTCCCGGGTCCGGACGCCGACAATAAATTGCTTTGGCTCATGGAACAATATATCAAATTGAAACGTATTGTTGCGTCACAGGGACAATCAATGGACACCGAGCTGTTGACGGACATGGCCGTCTTCGCGGCCGTCGTGGAGCACAACGGGTTCTCCGCGGCTGCCGACGCGCTGAAAATGTCGAAATCCAACATCAGCCGACGCGTGGCCGCGCTCGAGACCCGCCTGCAACTGACCCTCATGCATCGCACGACGCGCAAGATCGGTCTCACCGAAAGCGGCCGGGTCTATTATCAGCATTGCGCGCGGGTGATGGAAGAGGCGCGCGCGGCGGATGCGGCCATCAGCGCGTTGAACACCAAGCCGACCGGGCTGCTGAGCGTCAGCCTGCCGGAAACGCTCGGACGCGCCTTCATCCTGCCGCTGCTGCCGGAGTTTCTCGACAGCTATCCCGATATCCGGCTCAGCCTGACCTTCACCAACCGCAACGTCGATCTGATCGAGGAGCATTGCGACATCGCGGTGCGCAAGGGCGTGATCGACGACGAGAGCCTGTGCGTGATCCCGCTGGGCGATTCCGCGCAGTTTTTCTATGCGGCGCCCGGATATCTGGAAGGCGCGCCGCCGCTCGACGAGCCCGTGGCGCTGCAGCAGCACGCCTTCATCGCCGCGAACACCGCCGCCGGCCCCTTCGATCTGAAGGTCGAGCGCGGCAGGGAAACCACCAGCGTCCGCATCGTGCCAAGGGTGGCGGTGCGCGACCACGAGGCGATCCTGTCGCTGACGCTGGCGGGCCAGGGCGTCGCGCTGCTGCCGGCATGGCTGGCGCGAAAGCATGTGAGCAGCGGAGCGCTTGTGCCGGTTCTGCTGGATTGCCGGGGACCAATGGTGACCTTCAACGCGGTCTTCCATCCGCATCTGGGCATGGCGCCGAACCTGCGCGCCTTCATCGATTTCCTCAAGCACCACTGGCGCTTCCACCGGCCGTGGGAGACCGAGGGCGTGCTCACGCTGGTTGAGGCCACCTGAACGCGCATCGTCCGCACCGGCTTCGTTTCGCGACAGCACATTGTCCGAAATTGAATCTGGCCTAACGGCGATCACGCTTCCTATACTTCGTCCCAATGCGGCGCGGCGGCAACTTCCGCTGATGATCGCTTATAAAATCAAGGGGATAGAGGTACGCTATGACGTTTCGCCCGGCCAGCACGGCCCTCAACCACATCACCGTCCTCGACCTGACGCAGGTGCGCTCGGGACCGACCGCCGTGCGTCAGTTGGCCGACTGGGGCGCCAATGTGATCAAGATCGAGATGCCGGCAAGCGGCGACGACGGCGGCGGCATGGGCGGCCCCCGGGCGGGCTCGGATTTCCAGAACCTGCACCGCAACAAGCGCAGCCTGACGCTGAACCTCAAGACGCCACAAGGGCTTGAGGTGTTCCGCAAGCTCGCGGCAACGGCGGATGTGGTGGTGGAGAATTTCCGGCCCGCGGTGAAGCACCGGCTCGGCATCGCCTACGAGGATCTCAAAGCGCTCAACCCGGGGATTGTTCTGGCCAGCATTTCCGGCTTCGGCCAGGACGGACCCTACCGCGACCGCCCCGGCTTCGACCAGATCGCGCAGGGCATGGGCGGCCTGATGTCGATCACCGGGCTTCCCGGCCAGGGGCCGGTGCGCGTGGGCATCCCGATCGCCGATCTCTGCGCGGGGATATTCTGTGCGCAAGGGGTGCTGACCGCCTTGCTGGAGCGCGAGGTTTCCGGCGAGGGCCAGTGGATACAGACGTCGCTCCTGCAGGCGCAGGCGTTCCTGCTCGACTTCCAGGCGGCGCGCTGGCTGGTGGATGGCGAGGTGCCGCAACAGGCGGGCAACAACCATCCCACGGTCATCCCGACCGGCGTCTTCAAGACCGCCGACGGGCATATCAACATCGCCTGCGCGGGCCAGGCGATCTGGCTGCGATTGTGCGAGGCCCTGGGGACAACCGAGTGGAACGACGACCCGGAGTTTGCCGACCCGCAGGCGCGATCGGCCAACCGCAACCGGCTGAACGCGATCATCGAGGACCGGCTCAAGAGCGCCAGCAGCGCCGAATGGATCGCCGTGCTCAACGAGGCCGGCGTGCCCTGCGGCGAGATCAATTCCATCGATGAAGTGTTTGAAAATCCTCAGATAAAACATCTGGGCATGGCGCAGCCGGTGCATTCCACCGAGCGCGGCGACACGCATCTGGTGGGTCAGCCGATCATCATGAGCCGCACGCCGAGCACGATTTCCGAACCGCCGCCGACCTGCGGCCAGCACACGGACGCCATCCTCGGCGATCTGGGCTACAGCGCGCGGGAAATCGCGGAAATGCGCGAAGATTCAGTGATTTAAACGCAAGACACGGCGTGTCGGGCCAATTCAACTGTCCCGACTAATTTCTGTCGAATTGCAGATGTTTTGAATGAAATTTGCGTCAAATTTGAATGAAATTCGACATGCTTTCGAAAGGAATGTCTTGCGCGGACCGGATTTCGGAGCGCACCCCGGAATCCGGCCCGCGGGGCTCGTCTCAACTCGGTGACGGCATCAGGGCATCGTCGATTTCGCGTGCGCGCACCGCAGCGGGGCGCGCGGTCAGGCGCTCTGCGTATTCTGCAAACCCCGGCCGGTCAGGCAAGGTGCCGAACATCCGTCCCCAGAGGATTTGCGAGCCCACATAGACATCCGCGGCGCTGAACGTCCCTCCGGTGACATAGTCCCGCCCATCCGACAGCATGGCGGCGAGCGCATCGGCGACCGCCTCCAACGAGCCGTACCCGGCCCGCCCCGCGCCTGCGGATCGTCAGGCAGCTCGAAACCGAAGGAGGCGTTGGTAATCGCCGCCTCGCCGGGACCGGCGGCGAAGAACATCCAGCGCAGGTAGGCCGCACTCTCGGGGTGCCCGGCGCCGGGGCGAGCCCCGCCTCGGGGAAGGCGGCGGCGAGATAGGCGCAGCAGGCGGCCGCTTCGGTCACCACGGCGTCTCCGTGCCGCAGAGCGGGCACCTTGCCCATGGGGTTGATCGCCAGATAGTCGGGTGATTTCATTTGCGGCCCATATTCCAGCACCCGCGTCTCGTAAGGCTGCCCCAGTTCCTCGAGCATCCAGCGCACGATGCGCCCGCGTGACATGGGATTTGTGTAGAAGATGATCTCGGACATGGGCGGCGCCTCCTTGCTTATCGTTCGCTCCCCGATAGTTCACCATCGCGCCTGGGCATGACAAGGCGACAACAGGGGACGCGGCAGCTTTGGGCCGGCCGACTGTGTACAACCTGTCGATGAGCCAAGGGAAAGATCAGTCTCTGCGGCCTGCTGCCGGTTTCCTAGACACCGAAATAAGGTGTTTGGCGGAACTGGAGAGTGGGAATGGAAAGCGGGAAGCTCAGCCGCGAGTTCAAGCTCGAGGCAGTGAGGTTGGTGAAGGATCGGGGCGTTGGCGCAGGCTGCCCGTGATCTGGATCTCCATCAGACCATTCCGCGCCAACGGCCTCCCTCCGCGTTCGTCAGTTTCCGGGTGTCGGCTACCCCCTGGAGAAGCGGATCGGCACGCTGAAGGTCATCGAATTGCCGCTGACCTCGGAAGGGAACGACGGCATGGGCGAGGCGCGCCGGATCAGGTCGAGCACCGCCTCGTCGAGCACCGCGGCGCCTGAGGAGCGCACGATCCGGACACCGCTGACGCTGCCGTCGCGCGACACGGTGAAGCGCAGCGTCGCCGTGCCGGAAACCCCGGCCCGCCGGGCCTCGCGCGGATAGCGCTTGGCGCGGCGCAGACGCGAGAGCACCTTGCCCTTGTAGTTGGAGGTCGCCGCCTGACCGCGCTCGCCATCCGTCGCCGTGGCGCGGCCGTTGGCGTTCGACCGGCCCCGGTCCGAGGTCACCGTTTCCGCGCCGCGGCGCGAGTCGGCCTTCGCGCCCTTGGGCTGGCGGACCTTCTTCGGCTTCGTCTTCCTCGGCTTTTCCTTGACCGGCTCAAGCGTGGCGACCCGCACCGGCTTGGCGGTGAGCACGGCGTCCGGCGTGATCACGGCCACCGGCTCAATGGGTGTGGCGCGCGCGACCGGCTCGACCGGCGGCCGGGCCTCCAACGGCTTCGGCGGCACCGCCGTCTTCGGCGTTTCGCTGACCGCGTCGAGCGGCTTCACCGTTACGGTCTCCGCCGTCTCGGGCGTGACCTCGCGCACCTCGGTGACGCCCGCGCGCGGCGGCGCCGGGGTCACGTCCAGAGGCTCCAGAACGGGAAGCGGCTCGACCGCCGCCATCACCTGCGGCGTGGTCACGGGGTCCATGGGATCGGCCGGCGCCTGGACCGGCGGCGTCGGGTCGTCGGGCGTCTCGACGGCGGCCACTTCCGCGCCCGCCACGAGATCCTCGAGCGAGCCGACCACAGACACCGCGCCGCCGGCGGAGGCCTCGATCCGGACCGCGTCGTCGCCGCCGCTCATATAGGCGGAGCCGCCGGCATGCAGCCCCACGGACGCGATCAGCCCCGCGCAGAGAAGCCGGGGAAATCTCATTTCGACTGCCTCCTGGTGATCAGCACGACCTCTCTAGGCGCGGTCTCGGCGATCCTCTTGAGGACCTCTTCCAGTTTGTCGGCGGCTAGCGCGCCATCGGCGGCGATCTTGATGCGCGCGCCCGAACCGGCGTCTTCCCCGCCATCCATCGCGCCCCCGCCGGTCTGCGCGGCGAGGAAGGTTTCCAGATCCACTTCCTCATCGCGCAGGTAGAAGCGGCCGTCCGCGTCGATGACCAGCGCCCCGGTGGAGCGCACGCTTTCGTCCTCGGCGACATTGTCCGGCGGCGCGATGCGGCGCGCGTCGTCACGCGCCACCGAGCCCGCGAAGAGAAAGAAGATCAGCATCAGAAAGACGATGTTGATGAGCGGTATGGTGTTATCGGGCGGTGTCCGCCGGGCGCGTTTCTTCAGCCGCATCGGCCTGTTCCTGCTCTCAAATTCACGTTCTGCGCACAGCATCAGTCGTTGCCGGTCAGCATGACCGCGTTCAATCCGGCCGCGCGCGCCGCGATCATCACGTCGGTGACGTCCTGCACGCTCGCCTCGGGGCCGGACCAGATCGCCAGGGTCTTGCCCTCGCCATCGGCGATGCGCTCAAAGCGCGCCTGCATGTCGTCGCCCGCCACCGCCACGCCGTTGAGATCCATCCGGGAGGCGGAATGCACCCGGATCAGCGCCGGCCGCGCCGCCGCGCCGCCACCCGACGCGCCGCTGGCGACCGGCACGAGCTGGTAGCGGGTGAAGCTGGACGCCAGCATGAAAAACAACAGCAGCAGGAAGATCACGTCGATCAACGAGGTCAGGCCGACAGCCTTTCTCTTGACCCGGGTCCTAGCCCGCATAGCGCGGTCCCTGGCTGGTGCTTTCCAGCGCCACCACCGTGCCGGCGCTTCGGTCCGCGACCGCGCCGGTGAAGAACGCGGTCACCAGCGATTCCATCTCGGCCTCCTCGCGCTCGACCTTGCCGTCGAACCAGCCGACGATCGCGGAGACCGGAATGGCGATGGTCAGGCCGACGGCGGTGGTCAGCAGCGCCACCCAGATACCGCCCGCAAGGACCGAGGGATCCACCGCGGCGCCCGCGCCCTGCATGGCCTGGAACGCCTCGATCATGCCGATGACGGTGCCCAGCAGGCCGATCAGCGGCGCGGTTTGCGAGATCATGTCCAGCGGACGCAGATAGGCGCGCAGCGTCGCCACCCGGTTGACGCAGACCCGCTCGATATCGTCGCGCAGCAGTTCCGTGTTGGTGCCGGGGCGAAGGCCGCTCTGGATCAGCTTCTGCAGCACGCCGCAGACCACCGAGCGTCCGGCCGACACCTCGCGCAGCGCGTCCTGCGGCCGGCCGTCGTTCCACAGCGCCAGCGCCCGCTGGGCGCGGGCGTGACTGCCCACCCGCAGATGGGCGAATTGCATCAGTTTCGCGATGATCAGCGCGACGGCGACGACCGAGAGCGCCAGCAACAGCATCACGACCGGCCCGCCGGACTGGACCAGTTCGGCCAGCGGCCTTGCGAAGGCCGGTACGCTTTGCGTCAGATTGGACAGCATGATTTTCCTCACTTCGTAAACAGCTCGCATCCGGGATCAGGTGGCGCCGGCTTCCCGGACGGATGCGCGCGGACAGGACACCGGGCAAGCGCGGGGACCCGCGCCGCCGCTGCTACAGGACCAGGTCGATTTTCGTGCGCGACGACAGCCGCAGCGCGCCGAGGCAATCCTGCACCTCGCCGGAGGCGCCCTCGCAGGCGCGCACGTCGTTCACCAGAAAGCGCGAGAAGCCGCCGCAGTCGCCCTTGGCGACGTCATACTGGCGCACCCGCGTCTTGCCGGCGGGCAGCGCGCCGATGTCGATCGCCGCATAGCCGGCGACGCCCTCGGCATCGTCAAAGACCACCAGATCGACCGAGAACGCCTTCAGCGCGGACGCCATGTCGTTGCGGGTGACCAGCGTCACCCGGCAGGTGCCGTTGACGGTCTCCGCCTTGTTCAGCTCGAAATGTATGCCCTTGGCTGCTTCTTGCGCCGCGGCAGGCGAAACCGGCGCCGCCAGCAGCGCCAGAAGGGTGAGGAGAAGTTTTCGCGACATTCTGGGCGCTCCTTGTTCGGTGGTCCTGCGGGGGTGATGGTCATGCGACGGCGTTCTGCGAGCAGGTGCCGGATGTCGCTCCCCGTTTACGGGCACGCCCCAGCGTGGCCATGGGAGTTCTCTAAACGACAGTCTAAAACCTGACAATCATATTCATGTATCTATTCCACCGAAAGCGGCCGACGCGACAATCGCGCAAACGATTGCGGGAACGACAATCATGTGTGCCATCCGAATGGTCGGGTCGGCATGGAAAGAGCCAGTTGCCGTACGATGTCCCGGAAGCACACGGCCATCTCCTCCCGATGGCGCGCTGTCGGACGGCTTGTTGGCGCTGTTCGGTGACGCAGCCAAGCAATAGTCCGTCCTCGCGACCCTCGCCGACGATTACGCCGGAGCGCCGGCGCGCGCTTATCCGCCGCCGCGCATGCGGCGCAAACTTGACTATACTTTTCAAGTATTTGATTTCACCAGCAAATTGCGGGCGCTCGGGCGTTGACGCGCCCTTTTTGATTGAACTTTCAGTGCCCCGCTCTTACCGTGCGGCATACGCATTTTCATGGATTCTTTGACCGGTGTGAGTACCGTGACGGGCAGATTGATGGTTGCGACTGCTGAATATCATGTCTGGCCTCGTCTGATTGCCGCCCTGGCCCTGCTTTCCTGGGGCGCTGCCGTCCCCGCGTCCGCGCAATCGCCAGACCCCTTCGCATCGCAACCGCCGCTGATGGCGATCCACTCGGGCCGCGCGGGAACGCTGGCGCAGCTCGAACGCTATCTCGAGGAAATCGACGCCGGCGCGCGCATGCGGCTCGCGGCCAACGACGATCTGCTGCTCGACGCGCCTGCGGAAAACGACAGCCTGCTGGATCCGGCGCCCTCCGATGATCTGCCGGGGGCCGGCCAGCCCGCCCCGTCGGACGACCTGCTGTCCGGCAGCTCCGACGATTTGCTCAACGCCGACGACTCCGGCGACGATCTGCTCGCGCCTTCCGACGGCTCCGCCGACAGCCTGCTGGGCGGCGGCGACGATCTTCTGGCGCCATCGGACAGCTCCGGTGACACGCTGCTGGGCGGCGACGATGATCTGCTGGCACCCTCCGACGACGCGATCGACGATCTGCTGCTGACCGGCGACGACGGCGGGGCGAACGAGACGGAAGAAGCCAAGAAGAAGGAAGAGGCCGCGGCGCGCAGGCAGACGGCAAACGCCGAGCACGAGAAGCTGTTTCTGGAGAGCAAATACCCCTCGGCCAACACCTGCGCCACCTGCCACCCCCGGCAGTATGAGGACTGGTCGGCCTCCCAGCACGCCTACGCGCAGCTCTCTCCCATCTACATGGCGATGCAGACCACCATCAACATGAAGACCAGCGCCACCAACGGCGACTTCTGCATCCGCTGCCACAATCCCGTCGGCATGAACCTGGGCGAGTCGCTCTACGTCTCCAATCTCAAGCGCACGCCGACCTCGCGCGAGGGCATCACCTGCGTCGCCTGTCACCGGGTGAACAAGAACTACGGCAAGATTTCCGGCCGCTTCGCGCTTGAGGAAGGCGACGTCTTCTCGCCCGTCTACGGCCCCAAGGGAGGGCAGGAACTCAGGCGCGTGCTCAACAGCCCCGAGGAATACCGCGTCTCGCAATCGCGCGACGATCCCGGCCGCTCCATCCACACCGAGGCGAAGCCCTTCTTCGCGCTGACCAAGCCGGGCTTCTGCGGCACCTGCCACGACGTGACCCTGTTCAACGGCTTCCGCCTGGAAGAGGCGTTTGCCGAATACAAGCAGACGCCAGCGGCCAGGCGCGGCGAGACCTGCCAGGACTGCCACATGGGCAAGGTGCAGGGCGTGGCCTCGGGCTACGACTACGGTCCGGCGGCGATCGTCGGCGACGTGCCGACGCGCAACCGCAAGCTCGCCAACCACACCTTCGCGGGCCCCGACTATTCGATCATCCATCCGGGGATCTTCCCGCACAACGTGGAAGCGGCGCAGCTCAAGACGCTGGAAGAATGGCTGCAGTTCAACGATCGCGCCGGCTGGGGCACCGACGCCTTCGAGGACAAGGTCTCCGACAGCTACAAATTCCCAAAGGCCTGGACCTCGATTGACGACCGCTACGACGCGCGCGCCATCCTCAAGGTGCAGCACGAGCGGCTGGCCAAGGCCCGGCGGCTGCGCGAACAGGTGCTGCGCAACGGCTTCAAGCTGGGCGACATCGAGGTGACCCGCAGCGACACGCGCGGGCTGGATTTCCGGATCGCCGTGCGCAACGGCACCGACGGTCACGGCGTGCCCACCGGCTTTGACGCCGAGCGGCTGATCTTCCTGCAGGTCACGGTCAAGGACAGCCGCGGCAACACGGTCTATGTGTCCGGCGACCGCGACCCCAACGGCGACGTGCGCGACGCCCATTCGCTCTACGTGCACAACGGCGAGTTACGCCTGGACAAGGACCTGTTCTCGCTGCAGTCGAAATTCGTCGTCCGGCTGCTGCGCGGCGGCGAACGCGAACAGGTGCTGGCCGTCAACAGCTCGATGGACGTGCTGCCGCTGGTGCGTCCCGAGCGCCGGGCCACCACCCTGTTCGGCCGCCCGCGCGGCGCGCGCAAGCACAAGCAGTCGATTGAGCCCGGCGGCAGCCGCACCGCGGAGTATTCCGTCCCCGCCGATGTGCTCAAGCGCGGCGAGCGCTACACCGTCACCGTGAAGCTGATCTCGCAGATGGTGCCGGTCAACCTGATCGCCGCGATCCAGGGCGCGGGCTTCGACTACGGCATGAGCCCGGCGCAGATCGCCCGCGAAGTGGTGCGCGGGGCCTCCACCCTGTGGACCCGCACAACCCGGGTGACGATCCAGTGACCGCGCCATGGATCGCAGAACGACAGACCCTCTTGCGCGCGGCCGCGCCCTTCGCCGCCGCGGCGATCGTCCTGGCCGCACTCATCAGTGCCGCGCCTCCGGGTGGCGCCCTGGCCGCCAGCAGCAGCGCGCTCAGCGACGAGCCCATTCCACTGATCACCGAGGCCGAGATCGCCCGCCGGCGCGGAGAGCCGGCTCCGCGCGCCGGGGATCCTCACGACAGCACGCTGAGCGAGAAGCCCACGCCGCTGCTCACAGAGGAACAGGAACCGAAGCCGACGCCGCCGATCTTCGAGCGCGGCGACAAGTTCCTCGCCAGCGGCAACATCACGCCCGGCATCACCCTGCCCACGGGCGCGATCTGGCAGCCGGCGCTGTGGGTGTTCGGCGACTTCCGCACCACCGCCGGCCATTTCGACAACGGTGCGGCCGAAAGCCGGCAATTCCAGGCCAACCGGCTGGATCTGTTCCTCAACCTCAAGCTCACGCCGACCGAGCGCGTGCTGCTTGGGATCTCGCCGCTGTCCGACGGCAATGACCACACCGGGATCCTGCACCGCTCCTCCACCGGCACCCGGTTCGTCAACGGGCTGAACCCCTACATCACCACGCTGTTCTTCGAAGGCGAGTTCGGCGAGATCTTTCCCAATCTCGACCCCGACGACACCAAGAGCCTGGACTTCGGCTTCGCCATCGGCCGCCAGCCGCTGCTGTTCCAGGAGGGGATCATGATCAACGACACGGTGGACGCGCTGGGCATTACGCGGGACACGATCGTCATTCCCGGCCTGACGCCCGACATGCGCGCCACGGCGCTTGTGGGCTGGAGCAACGTCCACCGCGATAACAACCTGCGCGACCGCGACGCGTGGCTGTTCGGCCTGTTCACCGAGACCGACCTGCGCAAGAGCACCGTCAATCTGGACGCCGCCTATGTGCTGTCGACCAATCCCAACGGCGGCGACGGGCTGTACCTGGGCGCCGCGGCCACCCAGCGCATCGGGCTCTACAACACCTCGTTCCGTGTCAACACCTCGACCGCCGTCAACGGACGCGGCCCCTCGCCCAACAACGCCGTGGACGACGGCGTGTTGCTGTTCTCGGAAGTATCAAGAACCGAGACAGGATCTGAAAACATCTATTACGCCAATGCCTTCTGGGGCATCGGCAACTACTCCTCCGCCGCCCGCGACCCCACCGCCGGCGGACCGCTCGGCCGCACCGGAATCCTGTTCGCGGCACCCGCCGTGGGGCTTGGCGGGGCGGCGCTCTCCAACCGCGCCGACCACGTGGTCGGCGGCGCGCTCGGCTACCAGATGTTCTTCAACCACGAGAAAACCCAGCTGACGCTGGAACTCGGCGGCCGCAAGGACACTGACGGCTCCAACCAGGGTGCCGTTGCGTTGGGCGGCCAATTGCTGCACGCTTTGGACAACAGAAGCAGCGTACAACTCGATGCCTTCATATCGGAGGGGCAAAACCGCACATTCGGATCCGGCCTGCGCGTTGAATTGAGGACACGGTTCTGATGCACGCACCGCCGCATGGCGAGACAAGCACAAGGAGCGCGCGATGATTCTGGCGCTCCAGATCTGCGGCGCGCTGATCGTCGCGGCCGCCTTGCTGCAGGCCGGCGCGGGCGCCACGGCCGAGATCACCCGTGTGCTGCGCAACCGGCGCATGGACCGCCACAGACTGGCGCAGTTCAAGACACAGACCGACATCCTGATCCGGCGCGCGGAAGCCGACCGCCAGCGCAGCGAGCTGACCTGGGCAGGCAAGCGCAAGTTCCGGGTTGCCGAGCGGCGCGTGGAAAACCGCTGCGGCGACATCTGCTCCTTTATCCTCAAGCCGCATGACGGCGGCTTCCTGCCGCCCTTCCTGCCCGGACAGTTCCTCACCTTCGAGCTGAAGATTCCCGACCAGCCCGGCCCCGTCGTGCGCTGCTATTCGCTGTCCGGCAGTCCCGAGGATCACGACAGCTACCGCATCACCATCAAGCGGCTCGGCCCGCCGCCCGGCACCGATGCGCCCCCCGGCCTGTCGTCAAACTTCTTCCACGACGCGGTGAAACCGGGCGACGTGCTGGACGTGATGGCGCCCAACGGCGGCTTCTGCCTCGACACCCATTCCGACCGGCCGATCGTGCTGATCGCCGGCGGGGTGGGGCTGACGCCGCTACTGTCGATGCTCAAGTGGCTGGCGGACACGGGCAGCCATCGCGAGACGTGGATCTTCCAGGCGGTGCGCAACAGCGACGACATCGCCATGCGCGACGAGATTCGCGCCATCACCGACAACAACAGCCATTTCCACTCGGTGGTTCTCTACAGCCAGCCGACCGGGACCTGCGTGCAGGGCGAGGACTACGATCACACCGGCTTCGTGACGCTGGACGTGCTCAAGGACACGCTGGGGACCTCCAACTACGACTTCTACGTCTGCGGTCCGCCGCCGATGATGCAAACCGTCACCGCCTATCTGCGCGATTGGGGCGTGCCCGACCGCGACGTCCATTTCGAGGCTTTCGGCCCGGCCTCGGTCAAGAAACCGCATTCCGCCGAAACCTCGGGCAAGGCCATCAAGGTGGAATTCACCCGCTCGGGCAAGAAGCTGATCTGGACGGAAACCGAGGGCACCTTGCTGGAGCTGGCCGACGCGCATGGCGTGCGCATCAGTTCCGGCTGCCGGGTGGGCAATTGCGGCACCTGTTCGACCGCGCTGACACGCGGCAGCGTCAGCTACGTGACAACACCCGCGAGCAAGCCACCCGCGGGATCGGCGCTCTTGTGCATCGCCTGTCCGCAAGGAGATATTGCCCTGGACGCATGAAACGCGGGCCGCGCCGGATTGCCTCCGGGCGCCCTGAAGCCATCTTCGCAGAGGCGGCGTTTTCACCACAGTTTGAGAAATGGGACGGTGAAATGAGACTCAATGCAACGAATACCGGGCGGGCGGCCGGGTTTCTGAGGGCCGGACTCCTCGCGGCCATGGTGATGGCGGTCGGCCTGGCGCGGCCGGCGCTGGCCTCGGACATGAATCCGGAGCTGGTGGTCGGGCCGAACGAATGCGCCGAATGCCACAAGAAGGAGACGGCGATCTGGCAGGGCACCCACCATTTCACGACCTTCCGCGACCTGCCGCAAAGCAAGGAAGCCAAGGAAATCGGCGACAAGATGGGCGTCAAGCGGCTGAAGGCCGACAGCGCCTGCCTGAGCTGCCATTTCACCGTCCAGACGGTGGCGGGAGAGACCAAGGCGATTGCCGGCAACTCGTGCGAGTCGTGTCACGGCGAAGCCAGGAACTGGTACAAGGTGCATTCCGGTTTCTCCGGCAAGAAGGAAGGCCAGGAGAGCAAGGAAGAGATCGCCGCGCGCTGGGCCAAGTCCGAAGCCGCCGGCATGATCCGTCCCAAGATGACCTACCGGCTCGCCAAGAACTGCTTCAGCTGCCACCTGGTGCCGCATGAGAAGCTGGTCAACGTGGGCGGTCACACCGCCGGCAGCGCGTTCGAGCTGGTGAGCTGGTCGCAGGGCGAAGTGCGCCACAACACCTGGTACAACAAGGGCGCCTCCAACCCCGAAGCCTCGCTCGAGCGCAAGCGCATGCTGTTTCTCGTCGGCCGCATCGCCGAGCTGGAAACCGCGCTGATCGGCGTCTCCAAGGCGACCGAGAAGGCGGACTACGCGCTGAAGATGGCCAAGCGCGCCGACAACGCGCGCAAGGTGATCGCCAGCCTCGCCAAGCTGCTGCCCGAGGCGCCCGAACTCGCCGAGGTTCACAAGGCCGCCACCTCCGCGGCGCTGAAGCTCAACAACGAGGCGGAGCTCGCCGCCGCCGCGGGCCAGATTTCCGTGCTGGGGCTGAAATTCGCCGACAGCTATGACGGATCGAGCTTCGGGGCGATCGACAAATACATTCCCGGCCCGGACAAGTTCAAGGGCAAGCCGGCCAATTGAGGACGCCGTTTTGGACGTGGAACTCCTCGACCAGCAGGATGAACGCGACGAGCGCAACCGGCGCTGGGACGAACCCTTCGGCGACACCTTGCTCGATCCGCAGGCCGTCGCGCGGGTGCTCGCCCTGCCCGCCTTCACTGATGTGGAGGCGGAGAATTTTCCGCCGTGGCTGCCGCTTGCGGACATCCTCGCCAATGACGGACGGCTGCGCCGCGTCAACCGCGGCGAGGTGATCATCCGCAAGGGCGACTACGGCAACTCGCTCTTCGTGATCCTGGAAGGCGCGGTCGCCGGACTGGGCGCCAGCGCCGCGGAGACGCGCGGGACCAGAGCCGGACGCCGCACGCGTCCCTCGTGGCGCCGCGCGCTCGGCCGGCTGTTTGCCCGCCCCACGCCACCGGAATACCGCGCCACGCGGCACAACCGCCGCGCCCGGCATCAGGCCGCGCGCGCCGACACCCTGCAGGGCATCGGCAAGGTGGATGTGAACGCCCTGATGGCGAAAAGCGGCACCTTCACCCTGTCGGCGCCCGAGATGTTCGGCGAAATCGCGGCGCTGACGCGAAGCCCGCGCAACGCCTCCGTCTTCGCCCTGGAAGACGACACGGTCTTGTTCGAGCTGCGCTGGCAGGGCCTGCGCGAGATCCGCAACTGGTCGCTGCCGTTCCGCGAACGCATCGACGCCCTGTACCACGAGCGCGGCCTGCTCACCCGGCTGCTGCAATGCCCGGTGTTCGATCACGTCGGCGACGCGGCGCTGGACGAGATCGCGCAGCACTCGCTGTTCGAGACCTACGGCAATTTCGACTGGACGCAGCGCTTCAAGAGCGAGATCGGCCGCCGGCGCGGCACCGGCCACATCATCGAGCAGGAACCGCTGATCTGCCAGGAGGGCAACCATGTGGACGGGCTGCTCCTGATCAACAACGGGTTTGCCCGCGTGTCCGAGCGCGTGGATCACGGCGAACGCACCATCGGCCACCTGTCGCACGACGACACGTTCGGTCTGAGCGAGATCGCCGCCATGGAACGCGGCGAACACGGCGTGACGCTGTCGGCAAGCCTGCGGGCGATCGGCTATGTCGACGTGATCCGCATCCCCACGAGCCTGATCCGCGAACACGTGCTGCCCGGCCTGCCCGCGCACTTCCTCAAAGCGTCATCCGGCGATCAGTCCGGGCAGGCCGAGACCGCCGAGCCGATGCGCCAGGGCATGATGGATTTCGTCGTCGATCACCGCTTCATTAATGGCGAAAACGCCATGGTGATCAATCTCGACCGCTGCGTGGGCTGCGACGACTGCGTGCGCGCCTGCGCCACCGCGCATGACAACAATCCGCGCTTCGTCCGCCACGGCCATGCGTTCGAAAACGCCATGATCGTCAACGCCTGCATGCATTGCAGCGATCCCGTTTGCCTGATCGGCTGCCCGACCGGCGCGATCCACCGCACGGCGGAAACCGGCACGGTGATCATCGATGACAGCATCTGCATCGGCTGCTCCACCTGCGCCAACTCCTGCCCCTACAACAACATCCGCATGGTCGACATCCGCGACGAGACCGGCGCCATCATGCGCGACCGCGAGGGCCGGCCGATCGCGCGCGCCACCAAATGCGACCTGTGCGCGGGCCAGCTCACCGGACCCGCCTGCGCCCAGGCCTGCCCGCACGACGCGCTGGCCCGCGTCAACATCCGCGATACCGAGAAGTTGCTCAAATGGCTTGGCTGACCCGCGGCGTCGCGCTCAACCTGGGGTTTTCGGCGGCCGCCTTCGCACTCTTCGCGGTGACCAACCGCGGCTACGCGGTGTCGCTGCGCGACGTGCAGTATTTCAACGGCTGGGTATTGGCGGGCTGCATCTTCGTCATGCTGCTGCTGACGATCCGCAAACGGCTGGTGATCCTGCCGCTGGGGCGCGTGCGCCGCTGGCTGCAGCTTCACTATTATCTCGGCTTCGCCACCATCGGCGTATTTCTGGTGCACACGCGCTACCGGCTGCCCGACAGCCCGCCGGAGTGGCTGCTGTGGGGACTGTTCGTGGGTGTCGCGGTGAGCGGGGTGATCGGCGGGCTGCTGTCCAAGCGCATTCCGCCGCAGCTCGAGGCGCGCGGCGAGCGCATTCTGTTTGAACGCATCCCCGTGTTTCGCGCGCAATTGGCCGACGAGGCGGAAGCCCTGGCGCTGACCTCGGTGAAGGCGGGTGACGCGGTCAGCCTGACCCAGCTCTACAAGCGCAGTCTGGCGGAGTATTTCGCCCGGCCGCGCAACATCCTGGCGCATCTGCAGGGTTCCACCGTGCCGCTGACGCGCATCCTGGGCGAGCTGGATTCCATCGAGCGCTACCTCGACGAAACCGAAAAGCATCGCCTGGCGACCATGCGCGATCTGGTGGTGGCCAAGAACAATCTCGATTTTCACCACGCCAACGGCGGGCTGCTGAAACTGTGGCTGTTCTTCCACATTCCGCCCACCTACGCGCTGATCATTGCCATCGTCGTGCACGTGCTGGCCGGCTATGCCTTCTCGACAGGGATCGCCTGATGAGAATCCTGCAGAAATTCGGCTTCCGCGACAGCGCCTACGAGCGGCCCCAGGACCGCTGGGTCTGCGGCCGGCTGGCGGAAGGAAAGCCGTGTTCGCTCGGCCCCGGCGCCAAGGGCCAGTGCCGCGTCACCGCCGCCTGCCAGCCGCATCGCGACGGCGACCGCTGGGAATGCCGCCGCTCGCAGCAGGACGGCGGCCCCTGCGACGCCGGTCCCCTGCCCGGCGGACGCTGCTGCATCCAGCTCGAGCGCTGCGTGCCCCAGCCGAGCCTGAGAGCCACGCGGCGGCGCGTCTCGTTGTGGGCGGCGTGCCTGGTCGTGGGGCTCGCGGTCGTGGGGCTGAGCGGCAGCCAGGCCAGCCGGTTCCTGATGCCGGGGCCTCTGTCGGCGCATCACGCCAGCCAGAGCGAGTGCTCGAGTTGCCACGCGGGCGTCGCCCCGACAATCTCGGCTGGCTGCACCGGGCCGTCACCGCGGCCGCGCCCGAAGACAACGCCAAACTCTGCATCACGTGTCACGGTGTCGGAGACACGCCGTTCACACCGCACACGCATCCGGTGGAGGAGCTGCGCGCGATGACGCAAGCGCTGCAGGCCCGCGGCCCGAAGGATGAGAGCTGGCCGCACCGCATCAGCTTCCCCGCGCCGCAGAACACCTCCGCGTCGGGCGATGCGCAGATCTTCTGCGCCACCTGTCACGAGGAACACCAGGGCATCGCGAACCTGACGGCGGTCGGCAACGACCGCTGCCAGACCTGCCATGTGTCCAAATTCGGCGCCTTCGCCACCTCGCATCCGCAATTCACGGAATATCCGTTCAACCGCCGCACCCGCATCATCTTCGACCACAAGTCGCATTTCGGCATCCACTTCCCCAAGACCGCCGAGGCGCCCGCGCCGGGCCAGACGGTGCCGGGCGTGTGCACCGACTGCCACGAGCCGGGACCAGGCCGCCGGTACATGGAGATCGGCTCCTTTGAGAGCATGTGCACCAGTTGCCACAACGGCGACATTCTGGGCACCACCCGGGCCATGGGCCCCAAGGGGATCGACTTCCTCGGCGTGCCGGGCCTCGACGTGGCCACGCTCACCGCACGCGGCGTCGATATCGGCGTCTGGCCGGACGCCGCCGAAGCCGGGATGACCGCGTTCCTGAAGACGCTGCTTCTGGGCGGCGGGGCGCATGACGGTTCCGGGGACATCCGGGAGGCGATCGCCGCCGCGGACTCGCTCGACCTGCTCGACCTGCGCGAGGCCAGCGACGCGGATCTTGCCCGCATCGCGGAGCTCGCATGGTCCGTCAAGCGGCTGTTCAACCGCCTGGAGACCACGCCGCTGTCCGAGGTGATCACGCTTCCGGGCGACGCCATGGGCACGGACATGGACCGCATGCAGATGGCCTGGATGACCGGCCTGCTGCCGCACGACGTGATCCGCGCGGCCAACCGCGACTGGTTCCCGGGGCTTGGGGAAGAACTCCAGCGGCACGCCGGCGGCGCGCCGACACAGGCCTTCGAGGATGCACGGGCGGCGCTCGAACCGGCAGCAACGCCGGTTGCGGGAACCGGTGACGCGGCGAATAACGTTCCGGCCAACGAGGCGCCATCGGACGACATTCTGGGCAACGACGCATCCGCCACCGGCGACGACATTCTCGGCGGCGCGGATGACGCCATTCTCGGCGGAGACACATCGAGCCCGGGAGAGCCGGCGGACGCCGGTCTGGATCTGCTCGGTCTTCCCGCGGGCGCCGATGTGCCGGCCGAGACGCCTGCGTCCGCCGACGACATCCTCGGGGGAACGACAGCATTTTGGGCGGCGGTGATGATGCTGGCGGTGATATTCTTGGTGGCGACGATATTCTCTCCGCAGACGCGCAGGCCGCCGACGGCGGGCTCGACGCGCTGCTGGGCGGCGACACGCCGGATCCCGACCTCGAACCTGCACGGGACCAGCAAGTGGACACAGCCGCGGAGCCCTTCGATCCGGAATCCTGGGCGGAGTTCGGCGGCTGGTACCGGCAGGACTTCACCATCCGCTACCGGCCGTCCGGCCACGCCGACCGCTTCCTGCGCGCCTGGCTCGACTATTCCGGCGCCGCCTTCGGCACGCCGATGCAGCCGGCGTTTGCGCCGGTGTTCGAGCAGCTCGCGCCCGAAAGCGCCGTGGGGCGCTGCACCAAGTGCCACAGCGTCGACGACGAGGACGGCCGCAAGCATGTGAAGTGGCGCGGCTTCAGCACCGGCCGGGTCTCCGGCCGCTTCACCCGCTTCTCGCACGAACCGCATGTCAGCGCCGTCGGACCGCAAGGCTGCATCGCCTGCCATGCGTTGACTGAAACCGCACCGGCGAGCCAGGGCAATGCGTTCCTGAAGACCTATCTCGGCGGTGATCCGGCGGCATTCGTGCCGAATTTCAAGAACCCGGACAAGGCGCTGTGCGCAACGTGTCATACGGAAAGCAAGGCGGGCGAGAGCTGCACCCTGTGCCACAGCTATCACACCACCGACCTCGACCGGCCGATGTCGGGAACCAGGCTGCCGAAGTGATGGGGTGTGCGGGCGGCGGGGCCTTGGCTCAGTCGAACATCACGCGATAGCGTTCGTCGGCGAAGCCGGCGTTGAGCGCCACGGACCTGGCATAGTCTTTCCGCGCGCGTTCGGAATGGCCAAGCTGCTGGAGCAATTCGGCGCGGCGGAAATAGGCGCGGGCGAAACCGGGCCGCGCGGCGATGACCCGGTCGAAATCCGTGAGCGCGGCCTCCGTCTCGCCGGTCTCGATCCGGGCGAGCGCGCGGTTGTAGAGCGCCAGCGCATGCTTGGGCTGCCGCTTGAGCACGATGGAATAATCCGCGATCGCGGCGTCGAACCGCCTGAGCTGCGAATGCGCAAACCCGCGGTTGAAGCGCGCCGCGTCGTAGTCGGGCTTCAATCGAAGCGCCTGGTCATAATCGGCCACCGCCTCCTCGAACTGGCCGAGCTTGCGGCGGGCGTAGCCGCGGTTGTTGTAGGCGGCCGCATAGTCGGGCTTCAGGCGGATCGCCGCATCGTAGTTGGCGATCGCCCGCTCGAGATCCCCCAGACGGCGATAGGCGATGCCGCGGTTGTTGTAGGCGTGCGGGAACCCGGGCTTGAGCCGGATGGCGACGGAATAGCGAACGATCGCCTCGCGGAACTTCTTCGCATTCGCCAGCGCCAGTCCGCGATTGAAATAGGTGTTGGCGAAGCGGCGCTGCATTGGGGCGCGCAGCAGCGGCATTTCCGTGCAGGATTCCTGAAAACCTTGCGTCTCGTCCAGCATGAAGCGGACGTCCGGCAGATCCTTGCCGTTCCACGCACCCGCGCTGTGCCCGGTAATCGCGTGCACGTAGTTGCGGGTTTCCAGCGGCAGCCGGCCGTGGCCCGCCCGCCACGCGTCCACCCGGTTCTCACCGGCGTTATAGGCTGCAGCCGCGAGCCCGAGGTTGCCGTAGCCCCGGTTCAACGAGCCCAACAGCGTCGCCGACGCGGAGATCGCCGCCATCGGCTCGAACGCGTTCGCAAGCCCCCAGACCCGGGCGGTGGCCGGCATGAACTGAGCGATGCCCTCCGCGCCCATGGGGCTGATGGCGTTGGGATCGAACCGGCTTTCGGTCCAGATCAGCCGCGCCAGAAAGCCCGGCGGCAGACCGTGCGCATTCGCCTCGCGTTCGATCCGTTCACAGACATTTTTGACGAAGGCCGCCTCGTCGGTGACCACATACAACGGGCCGCGCGGCGCCTCGGCGACGGCATCTGCGCTGGCGGCGTCTGCAAGGGCGGCGGGAATGAACGCCGGTGGCGGCAGCGCGTTCTCCGCCCGGCAGGGCGAGACCGCGGACACGGCCATGCCCACGCCAACTCCGATCCAATGATGCAACCGGCCAGCCATCCGCCGAGCCTCACGTGTCCCCGTCACGCGCCACACGCGACAACCATGGGCAATGTAACGGGTATCCAGCATGGACGGAATTGGAAATCCGGCGGCCCGCCATCACGGCCTCGCGCGTCAGCCCCCGGTGCCGGGGCTACGCATCAGCGCCTCGGCGGCGCTCCACAGCAGCCGGGCGGCGGCAAGCAGCAGGATCGCGTTGAGGATCGGCTTGAAGTAGGCGGCGCCCATGCGCACCAGGATCTGCTTGCCGAGATAGGTGCCGACAAAGCCGCTGACGATCATCGCCAGCACCAGCGGCAGATAGGCGGAGAAGGCGAAGCCGAGCAGCCCGAAGGCGATGACCTTCAGCAGATGCTGCAGGGTCATCAGCGCCGAATGGGTCGCCACGTGGTCCAGCGGATCGAGACGCATGGTCTTGACCATCGCCGCGATGAAGCTCCCCGTCGCGCCGAACAGCATGGTCAGGAAGCTGGAGAAGATGCCGCCGGCGAACAGGTGCCGTCCGCTGATGCGCGGAAACCGGCCGAAGACCGACCACATGATGAACAGCGCCAGGCCGAGCTGCACCGCCCAGGGCGGGAACTGAACGAACAGCAGCCCCCCGAGCGCCACGCCGAGCAGGCTGCCCAGCGTGAAGGGCAGCAGCGTCGAGCGGTCGACATGGCCCAGCATCAAGGCGGTGCGCCCGGCGTTGGAGCCGAACTGCACCGCGCCATGCACGGGGATCAGCGCCACGGGCGGTAGCAGCACCGCCAGCACGGCGATCATCACCATGCCGCCGCCGATGCCGAAGGCCGCCGTGATGAAGGAGGTTGCCAGGCTGGCCAGAATCATCACGTAAGCCGCCCAGACGGCCACGCCCTCGGGCAGCACCAGAAAATCCATCATTCACGAAGTCCCCAGCCATGCGAAGCGGCGCCCGCACCCCGGCGTCGCCTGGCAGCCGATCTAGCGCAAAACCATGCGCGCGGATAGCGCCTTGAACTTGATGAGGAAGCTCATGCCCCTCAATCGTCATCCTCGGCCCTGTGCCGAGGATCCATGTTTTCAACGGCTTATGGATGGTCGGGACAAGCCCGACCATGACGACAGAGAGTTTCCCCGGCTTTGTCAGCGGTCCGGATGCGCGGATAGCGCCTTGAGCGCCACGCCAGCGATGACGCTCAGCGCGCGAGCGCGCGTTTCAGGACGGCAGCCGCATCCAGAGACGCCGCCTCCCCGGCCCAGGCGACGAACTGGTCCGGCCGCACCAGCACCAGCGCCGCCGCATAGTCCTCGCGGCCGTCCGCCGCCGTGTCCGCGATCACGGTCAGCGGCACGTCCATGGCGTGGGCCGCCAGCTCGAACGCGGCGACCGCCTGTGCCGGCGCGCCGAAAGCGAGCAAGCTGAACCCGCGGCCCAGCGCCTCGAAGACGTTGCCGCCCGAGGACAGCGCCCGCGGCGCCAGATGGTGACCTGGGCGAGCCTCATAGCAGTGCTGCCCCTTGGCGCTGCACACCGCAGTCTCCGGCCCGAAAACCACCGGCGATCCGGCGTAATTCGGCTCGAACGCCAGCACCTCGGACTTGGAGCCCGCGGCGCGGGCATCGAGCGCCGCCTGAAACGATCCGGCATCCTTGGGCGGGTAGTACGCCTCGAGAAAATCGCGGTCGTCGATGATCGCCGATTCGATGAAATCGCGCGCCGTCGATGCGAAAACGGGACGGCGCTCGGCGTCGTAGCTGTCGAGCAGAGCGTCGCCGCCCCACCCCTCAAGCACCGCCGCGAGCTTCCAGCCCAGATTGCGCGCGTCCTCAAAGCCCGTGTTGATGCCGTAGCCGCCGTAGGGCGGATGGCTGTGCGCCGCATCGCCCGCAATGAACACCGAACCGTTGCGGTAGGTGTCGGCGATGGCGATGCGCAGATCCCAAAAGCCGATGTGATCGTAGGCGACGTCGAATTCCGCGCCCACGGAGTCATACAGAAGCCCGTTGAAATCGAAATTCTCCTTCGTGGTGCCGGCCGGCACCGGCGCGTGGAAGAACCAGGTCTCGCCGAGATCGACGCGGCCGAAGAAGCGCCAGTAGCCCTTCAGATCCGGGTGCAGCACGTTGTAGAAGGATTTCCCGGGGAACCGTTTCAGCAGCTCGTGCAAGCCGGTCGACCTGAACACCAGCAGCACCATCAGCTTGTCGTGGTCGGTGCGGGTCTGGGTCATGCCGGTGCTCTCGCGCACCACGGAATTCGCACCGTCGCAGCCCACCACGAAACGGCCGCGCAACCGTCGCTTGCCCAATCCCTTCCGCTCTTCAATGTCAACAATCGCGCCATCCGCGTCCTGCGTCACATCGACCGCGCGCCAGCCGTAGACAAGCTCGACCGAGGGCAGCACCGCGGCACGATCGCGCAGCACCTTCTCGGTGGCGTATTGCGGCAAACGCTCGTTGTCGGTGAAGTAGAACGGGCGCACCAGCTCGCGCGGCAGCCAGTCGTTGTAATAGCCCGACAGCAGCGTTCCATAGGCGGTCATGCCGCCGATGCCGTAATCGCCCGGCACCGTGCGCGCGGCGCGCAGCTCCGGCTCGCAACCCCAGAAATGGAAGTGTTCCGCCGTCCGCTGCGTGAGGTTCTGCCCCTTGGGGATCGGCTGCGGCTCCGGGTGGCGCTCGACCACGGCGACGGAGATGCCGCGCTGGCCCAGCTCGATCGCCAGGCCCATGCCGACCGGGCCGCCGCCGACGATCACCACGTCGTGGGATTTGACTTGCACGTTCACAGATTGCTCCAGGGTTGTTCGTCTCTAAGTGCCGGTACGCCGGGAGAAACGCGAATGGATCCGGCGTCGCACCCTCTCAAACCGGCGGCATCGGGCCGGAGATCCCTCGATCAACCCGCCGTATGCGGGAACAGCCGCGCCGGCCGCGATCGGGAGTCGTGGACGCCGCCAGTCAAGGCCGCGATCCGGGTCCGCCCGCCTCCAGCCCGAGCGGATCCGCGCCGGCGGAATGGCCCGGGGACTCGCTGCGCTCGCAGAACAGCTGCGCGCTGATGGCGCTCGCCGCCGCCTTCACCTGCGCGCCGACGTCCTTGAGATCGAGATCCGCGAATGTCTCCGCGGCGATGGTGACGCAGACGGCGGCGATGGGGATCTTCGCCGCGTCGAACACGGGCGCGGCGACACCCACCACGCCCGGCGTCACCTCGCCATAGGCAACCGCGTAGCCGGCCTTCTTCACCTGGCGGATGCGGGCGCGGATGGCGTCGATGGTGTCGCCCAGACCGATGTCCTGCAGCTCCTCGAAATTACGCTCGATCATCGGCAACAGCTGGCGGCGCGGCATGAACGCCATGATGGCGCGCGAGATCGCGCCGCGCGCCAGCGGCATCGGCCGTCCGCGCGGATAGCTGGAAAGCGGATCGGGCGTCGAGCAGGTGGAGGCCACGCACAGGATCTTGTCGCCGTACCAGCGCACCAGCAGCGCCGAGCACGGATAGCGGTCGCTCAGCGCCTTGAGCGAGGTTTCGCCGTTGAGCACCAGCGCGTCCGACTTGCGCATAAGATAGTCCATCTCGACCACCTTGGGCCCGAGCGTGAACCCGGCGTTGGGCAGCGAGGTGAGCAGCCCCGCCTCCTTCAGCGTCTTGAGATAGCGGTAGAGCGTCGGCCGGCTGTAGCCGAGCGTCTCCATCAGCTCTTCCGGGGTCCATTCGAGCCGGTCTTCGGAAAACAGTTCGAGAACGGCGAGAACGCGTTCGAGGCTCGTTTGCGTGGCCATGTCAGACAACACTCTCCGCAAGGCGCTGGCGTTTGCGCCGGACCTCCGATGCCATCAGCAGCAGACCGCCGCCGACACCCAGGATGTCGCTGATGACCGCGCCTTCGAACGCCGTCCCGGGCACCAGGGCCGCGAGACCGCAGACGGCGAAGGCGAGGCGCATGGGCATCGAGAGCCGCGCGGAGAAATAACCCGCAAGGCTTGCCGAGATCAGCCACACGCCGATGCCTGCGGTGACGATCGCGACGCCGATGTCGAGAGGCTCGCCGATCAGGATCAGCGTCGGCGAGAAGACGAACAGCACCGGAATCACATAGGCCGACCAGCCAAAGCGCATCGCGGCGAGCCCAGTGGCCATGGCTGGCGCCTGGGCGATGCTGGCCGCGGCAAACGCCGCCAGCGCGATCGGCGGGGTGATCATCGACATCATGCCGAAATACAGCACATAGAGATGCGCCGCGATCGGCTCGATGCCCACCTGGATGAGCGCGGGTGCTACCAGGGCCGCCAGCAGCACATAGACGCCGAGCGTTGGCAGGCCCATGCCCAGAATGATGCAGACCACAGCGGACAGGGCCAGCAGCACCGTGGCGTTGCCGCCGCCCACCTGCACCAGCGCATAGGTGAGATTGAAGCTCAGCCCGGTGACGTTGAGCACGCCGATGACCAGGCCCGAGGCGGCCGAAATCAGGATGATCTCGACAACCGCGTGGCCGGTGCGCGACAGCCCGCGGAAGATGTCGGCAAGCGACGGCCGCACGCCCTGATACCCCAGCGCCAGAGAGGTGATGATGAGGGCCACCGCCGCCAGCAGCGCCGCGCGTTCAGGCTGCCAGCGCAGCACGAAGAGCGCGTAGATCAGCACCGCGAAGGAGAGCACGAAGTGCAATCCGCGCAGCACGCTGGCCGCCGACGGAATTTCCGACTTCGGCACCGGCGCGATGTTCATGCGCGCGGCTTCCAGATCCGCCTGGATGAACAGCGCGACGTAATAGAGAATCGCCGGCACCAGCGCCGCCATCACGATGGTGGAATAGGGAACGGCGAGGAATTCCGACATCAGGAAGGCCGAGGCGCCCATCACCGGCGGCATCAGCTGCCCGCCGGTCGACGCCACCGCCTCGATCGCCGCCGCCTTGTGCGCCGGATAGCCGTTGCGCTTGATCATCGGAATGGTGATGACGCCGGTGCCCACGACATTGGCCACCGCCGAGCCCGAGATCGAGCCGAACAGACCCGAGGCCAGCACGGCGATTTTCATCGAACCGCCGCGGAATCCGCCCATGCAGAGCATGGCGGCGTCGGTGAAGAAGCGGGAACCGCCGGTGATCGACAGCAGCCCGCCGAACAGAATGAAGGTGACCACGACGGTGGAGGCCACCGACAGCGGCAGCCCGAGAATTCCGTTGGAATCATAGGCCATGTAACCGGCGAGCATCTGCCAGTTCTGCGGCCGTCCGGACAGCCGCCCGGGGATCGCGTCGCCGAAGAGCGCATAGAGCAGAAAGACGGCGATGATGACCACCAGGGCCATTCCGGTGGCGCGCCGCAGCGCCTCGAGCACGAGCAGGGTGACGATGAGCCCCGGCACCCAGACGGCGGGCGGGCGCGAGAAGATCAAGAGCACCAGCTCCGGATAGCCATAGGCGATATAGCCGACACTCACGAAGCTGGCGAGCGCGAGCGCGAGATCCGTCCAGGGCACGCGCCTGCGCGTCGTTGCGCGCCGCGCCGGCAGGGTCAGATAGGCGAGCGTCAGCGCGCAGGCCAGAATGGCCGCGAAGAACTGCTGCGGATAAAAGCCGAGGCCGAGATAGCGCGGAACCGAGAAGGCCCAGCAGATCGCCGTCAGCGTCAGCAGCATGGCGAGCCCGTCGATGACGGGCCGCAAGACACGCAAGGAGAGGCCGGAGCCGGCCTCTCCCTCACTGGAGTCGCTCATCGGGGATCCTACTCAAGGCCTGCGTCTTTGAAGAACCGCAGCGCACCGGGATGGAACTCCGCAACGCCGGGGTCGCCCTTCATCTCGCTGGGCTTGAAGGCCGCGAACGGCTTGAACGTGTCGGCCATGACCTTGGCGTTCTCATGCATCGCCTTGGCCATGGCGTAGACCACGTCGTCGGGCACGTTGGCGTGGGTGAAGATCACTTGCGGGAAGGCGATGTAGATATTGTCCTCCAGCACGCCCGGCATGGCGCCCTTGGGCAGCTTCTTGAAAAACGCCGTCGGCCAATGCTTGCGCGCCGCGGCAAGCGCCGCATCGCTCGCGTCCGCCACGGGAAGCGCCCGCAAGCCGCCGACCGCCGCATCCGCCTCCCGCACCTTGCCCGCGCCGTGGGCGAAGATGAAGCCGTCCGCTTCACCGGCGATGAAGGCATTGGCGCCCGCGACGACGCTCGGCACGTTGACCGGCTTCATGTCGGCGCGGGTCATTCCCGCCGTGGAATAGAAGGCGTCGAGCTGCGGCAGAATCGTGTTTTGCGCCGTGTAGCCATCGACCATCGGCCGGCCCTTCAGGTCGGCGATCGACATGATGTCGCTGTCCGCGCGCACGAAGATCGCCTCAACGAGCGGCATCAGCATCGCCACGACGCGAAGGTTGGGGTTCTTGACGCCGTTCCACCAGGCCTCGCCCGTGACCGCATAGTTGACTTCCTGCAGATTCGCCACGCCGAACTCGATACCGCCGGAATTGATGAACGGAATGAACTGGTTGGGGCTGGTCGCGGGCTGGATGGTGGTGTTCAGCCCGGCCTGGTTGGCCGCATTGGCGACCGCGCTGCCGATGTTGTGGAACAGCGACCCCGGATTGGATGTCGCGATTCCGACGGTCTGCGCCGATGCGGCGCTTCCCAGCGTCGCGGCGACGGCCATGGCGGCGGCGAAGGCCGCCGAGGTGATGATCTGACGCATGTGTTTCCCTCCCTCAGAATGCCGCCCGGTTGCTCCGAAGCGTACACAAAACTCTTATATTGAGATTTTGAGCAGAATGCACTTGCGCGGCGGCGGCTGACAAGAGGAAACTGCGCGCAAATGACGCGACCGTACCAAGGCACGCGCAAGGAAGGCCATTCGGAGGGGATGCAATGACGGCGGACACGACCAAGGCTCGGCCAAAAAACGGCGCCGAGGCGATGCTTCTCGGTCTCAAGCGCGCCGGGGTGGACTATCTGTTCGCCAACGCCGGCACCGATTTTCCGCCGGTGATCGAGGCGATCGCATCGCTGGATCCCGGCGCCATACCGCAGCCCGTGACGGTACCGCACGAGACCGCCAGCGTCGCCATGGCGCATGGCTATTACCTGGCCACGGGCCGTGCGCAGGCGGTGATGGTGCATGTCAACGTCGGGCTCGCCAACGCGGCGATGGGCGTGATCAACGCGGCGTCGGACAATGTGCCGGTGATCGTCATGTCGGGGCGGACGCCGATCACCGAGCGCGGCCGTCCGGGCGCCCGCGCGACCCCGATCCAGTACGGCCAGGAGATGTACGACCAGTCTTCGCTGGTCAGCAACGTGACCAAGTACCACTACGAAATGCGCTATCCCGAGCAGGGCGACAGCCTGACGGCGCGGGCGTATGCGCTTGCGATGAGCGAGCCGCGCGGACCCGTCTATCTCAGCCTGCCGCGCGAGCCGCTGATGGAGGAGATCCCGGAGCACCTGCGCGACCCCTCCCCGGCGCAAACGCCCGCGACACCGGCGCAGCCCGACCCCGCTGCCATCGCCACCGCGGCGCTGTGGCTGAGCGAGTCAAAAGAGCCGCTGATCCTGATCCAGCGCAGCGACCCGATTGGGGCCACCGCCGCGGAGCTCGCCGCCTTCTCGCAGCGGTTCGGCATCGCCGTCGCCGAGCCGTTCACGGTGCGCAACGTGATGCCCGGCGCGCATCCGATGTTCCTCGGCAACGATGTGAAGGGTCCGCTGGAACGGGCCGATGTGGTGCTGGTGCTCGATTGCGACATTCCGTGGATCGAGGCCTTGCACGCGCCCGCGCCCGGCAAGCGCATCATCCATGTGGGCGCGGATCCGCTGTTCCAGCGCATGCCAGTGCGCGGCTACCAGACCGATCTCGCCATCACCGCCGATCCGGCGGCCACGCTGAAGGCGCTGGCCGCGGCGCTGCCAGAACCCGATCTCGCGGTGACCACGCGGCGCGGACGCATCGAACATGCCTCTCATGAACGCCGCGCGGCCGTGGCGCGGACGGCGGCGGAAGGCAGCGGAAGCCCGATGAGCGCGGAGTGGATGAGCCAGTGTCTGAGCGAGGCCATCGGCGATCAGGCGATGGTGTTCGGCGAGCTCGGCGTGGTGCCCGGCGCGATGACCCCCGCCGGCCCCAACCGGATCTTCAACAACCCGCACTCCGGCGGGCTGGGCTGGGCGCTGCCCGCAGCCCTTGGCGCGCAACTGGCCGACCGCAGCCGTCTGTGCGTCGCCTGTATCGGCGACGGTTCCTACATCTTCGCCAATCCTGTGGCCTGCCACCAGATCGCCGAGGCGCTGGAGCTGCCGATCCTCACGATCATCAAGAACAACGGGATGTGGAACGCGGTCCGCCGCTCGGTGCTCAACAGCTATCCGCAAGGCGAGGCGGTGCGCGCCAACACCATGCCGCTGACCTCGCTCGAGCCGGCGCCGGACTATCTGAAAGTGGCGTCAGCCAGCCGCGCGCATGTGGAGCGTGTCGAAAACGGCGCGGATCTGCCCGCAGCACTCGCCCGCGCGCTGACAGTCATCCGCGTGGAACGCCGCCAGGCCGTGCTTGACGTTCGCATCGCGGTGTCGGACAGGCATTGAGGGGGGCGCGTTCCTTGTGAGTGCAGCCCCTCACCCCAGCCCTCTCCCTGAAGGGAGAGGGGGCGGATACGGCGGAACGGAGCGGCACGGTCCTTCCTTCTCCCCGCCGGGGAGAAGGTGGCGCGCACGCGCCGGATGAGGGGGGGCGGATGCGGCGGGCCGGGTGACGACGGCGGCGGGTTTGGCGGGCGTGCGACAGAAGCCAACCGTCCCCGGTCTGACTCTGCCCCCCTCACCGCACCAGGATGTTGCGGAACTGCCAGGGGTCGGTCTCGTCGATATCCTCGGGGAAGAAGCCGGGGCGGTCGTCGAGCGGGGTCCAGTCGGTGTAATATCCCTTCACCGGGCCCAGATACGGCGTCTGGATTTCCAGGCAGCGGCGGAAATCCATCTCGTCGGTCTCCACGATGCCGGCGTCCGGATTCTCCAGCGCCCACACCATGCCGGCGAGAACGGCGGAGGTCACCTGCAGGCCGGTGGCGTTCTGATCGGGCGCCAGTTCGCGGGCTTCCTGGATGGAGAGCTGCGAGCCGTACCAGTAGGCGTTCTTCTTGTGGCCGTAGAGCAGCACGCCGAGCTCATCGATGCCGTCGATGATCTCGCTCTCCTCCAGCAGATGGAATTGCGGCTGGATCTTGCCCGCACTGCCGAACAGCTCGTGCAGCGAGAGCACCGCGCCGTTGCACGGGTGATAGGCGTAGTGGCAGGTCGGCCGGTAAACCGCCTTGCCATCCTTCTTCACCGTGTAATAGTCGGCGATCGAGATCGCCTCGTTGTGGGTGACCAGAAAGCCGTATTGCGCGCCCGGCGTGGGGCACCAGGTGCGCACGCGCGTGTTGGCGCCGGGCTGCTCGAGATAGATCCCCGCCTTGTTGCCCTTCTTGTGCTTGCGCGCATTCTTGGGCATCCACGTCTCATGCGTGCCCCAGCCCAGTTCGGCGGGCTGGAAGCCTTCCGAGAGGAACCCCTCGACGGACCAGGTGTTCCAGAAGACGTCGAGCGGCTTGGGCTTGTCGGAGATCTGCGTGTCGCGCTCGGCGATGTGCACGCCCTTGACCCCGAGCTTCTGCATCAGCTTCGCCCAGCCCTTGCGTGTCCTGGGCTCGGGCGTATCGACGCCGGTGTCGCGGGCGATGTCCAGCAGCGCCTGCTTGACGAACCACGAGACCATGCCCGGGTTGGCGCCGCAGCAGGAGACCGCGGTGGTGCCGCCGGGATGCTTCTTCTTCTCCCGGCGCACGGTCTCGCGCAGCGCATAGTTGGTGCGCGCCTCGATGCCGGCGTCCTTGTCGAAATAGAAGCCGGGCCACGGCTCCACGACGGTGTCGATATAGAGCACGCCGAGCTCGCGGCAGAGCTTCATGATATCCAGCGAGGAGGTGTCGACGGAGAGGTTGACGCAAAAACCCTGGCCCTCGCCTTCGGTGAGCAGCGGCGTGAGGACCTCACGATAGTTTTCCGGCGTCAGCGCGATGTTGTTGAACGCGTAGCCGCGCTCGACCACCGCCTTGCCTTCCTCCTCCAGCGGATCGATGACCGTCAGCCGCGCCTTGTCGAAGCTCAGGTGACGTTCGATCAACGGCAGCGTTCCCTTGCCGATCGAGCCGAAGCCGATCATCACCACGGGACCCGTGATGGCGCCATGCACCGGCCACGGCTTGCCCGGCGCCTTGGCGGCGGGCCGCGAGGCCGTGGGCCTGGAGGCGGCGGCCTTGGAAGCGGGCTTGGGATAGGCGGATTTGGCGGAGGATTTCGGCTTGGTCTTGGCTGCCGGCTTGCGGGAGGTCGTCATCGCGATCAATTCCTTTCGGTGGCCCGCCTTGTCACAACGGCGTGTGGCCTGTCCTTTCAAGATAAGATGCCCGCGCGGCGGGCGTGCCGCGCGGGTGCAACTGTCGCGTCACGCATCGAGACGCAGTTTCGGATGGCCCCAGGGGCCGCGCTTGTTTTCGCCGCACATCGGGTCGGCAGCGCCGTCGGCGAGCACCATCCCATGAGCATGGACCAACGCACCGGCGACCAGTTCGGTTGCCAGCAGCCTCGCCCGATCCACCGGACCTGGCAAGTCGAGCCCTTGCGCCAGCCCGGCGGAAAAGCCGAAACGGCTGTAGTATTCGGCATCGCCCACCAGAATGACGGCCTGATGACCGGCCATGGCGGCACGGTTGAGGCCCGCGCGCATGAGCTTGGCGCCCAGCCCGCAGCCCTGATGCAGATGCGACACCGCGAGCGGGCCGAGCAGCAGGGCCCGGCAGCCGTTCACGGTGACATGCCACAGCCGCACGGTGCCGATCAGCGCGCCACTGTCGCTGTCGGTCGCGCTCAGCGCGATCGCCGGCAGGCGGCCTTCGCGCAGCCGCTCGCAGGTCTTGGTGAACCGCTCGGCCCCGAAGGCGGCATCGAGCAGGCTCTCGCGCGCGCCGTGATGCCAAGACACCTCGTCGGCAATGTCGATCATCGAAGCCCGCCTCAGATCACGTAGGATGCCAGCGGCGCGAAGCCGTTGAAGCCGGTCGTGGAATAAGTGGTGGTGTAGGCGCCGCAGGCCTCGATCAGCACCTTGTCGCCGATGGACAGCGACACGGGCAGCTCATAGGGCGCCTTCTCGTAGAGCACGTCGACGCTGTCGCAGGTCGGACCGGCCAGCACGCAGGGGGTCTTCGCGTCGCCGTCGCGCTCGGTGCGGATCGGATAGCGGATCGCCTCGTCCATGGTCTCGGCCAGGCCGTTGAACTTGCCGATGTCGAGATAGACCCAGCGGATCGGATCGTCATCGGACTTGTTGGAGATCAGGACGACCTCGGCCTCGATCATGCCGGCGTTGCCGACCATGCCGCGGCCCGGTTCGATGATGGTCCTGGGCAGACGGTTGCCGAAGTGGCGCGACAGGGCGCGGAAGATCGCCTCGCCATAGGACGCGACGCCCGGCATCTTCTTGAGATAGTCGGTCGGAAAACCGCCGCCCATGTTGACCATGGAAAGCTGGATACCGCGCTCGGCCATCTCGCGGAAGATCGCGGCGGCGGAGGCCAGCGCCTGGTCCCACGCGTCCACGTTGCCCTGCTGCGAGCCGACGTGGAAGGACACGCCATAGGCGGTGAGGCCCGAGCGGTGGGCGGATTCCAGAACACGGGGCGCCATTTCCGGCGCGCAGCCGAACTTGCGCGACAGCGGCCATTCGGCGCCCGCGCCATCGCACAGGATGCGGCAGAACACCTTGGAGCCCGGAGCGACGCGGGCGATCTTCTCGACTTCCGCCTCGCAATCGACCGCGAACAGGCGCACGCCCATTTCAAAGGCGCGCAGGATGTCGCGCTCCTTCTTGATGGTGTTGCCGAACGAGATGCGGCCGGCGCCCGCGCCGGTGGCCAGAACCATTTCGATCTCGCCCACGGAGGCGCAGTCGAACGACGAGCCCAGGCGGGCCAGCAGGTTGAGGATTTCCGGCGCCGGGTTGGCCTTCACCGCGTAGTAGACGGAGGTGTCGGGCAGCGAATGGGCGAAGGCTTCGTAGTTGTCGCGCACGATGTCGAGATCGACAACGACGCAGGGGCCGTCGTCACGTCGGCTGCGGAGGAAATCGCGAATGCGGTCGGTCATGGATCCGTTCCCAATATGTAATCACGTCGCAGGGGCGGATGCGATCGCGCCCGCCCCTGCGCGATGGAAACGCAAGGACGCGCGGCGATACATCGCGCGAACGGTCGAGCGAACGGCAAGAGCCGACTGCTGTCCCGCGTGTGATGCCTTGGATTGGAACGGGAATCCCCGTTTCCGCACGGCTGGCAAGGAGGTAAGTGCCTCTTCAGTGACACCGGGGGTTGGAGACCCCGACTGAGACCAAAAAAGCCCTCTTACGTCGTTGCTTTAAGCCGTCCGGTTTTGCCGCCTTGGGACCCTTGAGGATCCGGGTAAGGCGACTGCCACTTATTCGATGGACGACCACGGGCACGTGCGAATTTGGGCACGCATTGCATCGCGCCCTTTTGTTCCGAATGCAAGATTTTTTTGCGCCCGGGGGCAAGTTTTTTCGGGCGGGATCCGGCCCGGGGCCCAGCCGCCCCGCCCGCGACCGCGTCATGCCGCCATTCGTTGAGGAACCAAGTCCCCTCCCCGCCGTTGATTTGGCTCAACGCGGGCGGCGCGGCTTCGGCCGAGACTGTTCGTTACACTCCAACCAGCGACGGACACGCAGCATGAGCGAGCATCCAGAAAATACCCAGAGCCAGGAACCGGACGCGGACGACGGGCCCGTGCTGTCGATCTCGCCCGAGCAGGTCTGCTTCCTGATCGTCAAGGCGCGCGAATACGACGCCAAGGAGGGGGAAACGGATATCGACTCCGGTTCCAACGCCGCCGACGACAGGATGATCGACGTGCTGGACGAGGGCGGCGACGACCCGGTGGAGGAGGAGATCATCTCGTTCATCGACGCGATGAACGAGGACGAACAGATCGATCTGGTAACCATCGCCCGGCTGGGCCGCGGCGACGGGACGTTGGCCGATTGGGACGAATTGCGCGAGGAAGCCGCAGGCGGTCACAACGACCGCACCGCGCAGTATCTGCTCGGCATTCCGCTGCTGCCCGATTATCTCGAGAACGGCCTGGGCGAGCTGGGCCATTCCTGCGAGGAATTCGAGACGGGGCGGCTTTGAACGAGCGGAGGCGCGTGAATGTTGCGCCGATCCTTCGAGACGGCCCTTCGGGCCTCCTCAGGATGACGTCGATGAGGTGGAAATATTGTAAATATATCAACACGATAACGTCATCCTGAGGAGCCGTCGCAGACGGCGTCTCGAAGGATCGGCGGCGCCCACGGACATCCCTCACCCCAACCCTCTCCCCATGGGAGAGGGGGCGGATGCGGCCAGTTTCTTGGTTTTTTCAACGAATAATATTTCCCCGCGACTCACGGCATCGCCAGAAAGCGGCGCACCAGCGCGACGAAGGCCTCGGGTCGCTCCTCGTGCGGCAGGTGACCGGCGTCGGGCAGGATCACCGACCAGCAATCGGCCAGCCGCATCTGGATGTTGACCGAGTTCTTCACCGGCAGCACGCCGTCGCGCGATCCCCAGACCGACAGCACCGTGTGCCGCAATTCCGGCAGGCGCTTCTGCAGGGCGCCTTCGGAGAACTGGCGCAGGGTCTTGAGAAAGGCGCGCTCGCCATGATCGCGCAGCAGCAGGCCGTAGCAGTGATCGACCAGCGCCGCGTCGGGCACAGTGGCGGCGTAGGATTTTCTCAATTTGGAGCGGAAGATCGCCTTGCCGGTGCCGTGCCGGCGCAACAGCCCCGCGACCGCCCAGCGGATCAGCCCGCTGCGCACCAGCTTCTCGATTGAATGGGCGCCGCCGGCGATCCCGACGCTGTTGACGATGATCAGCCGGCCGACGAGATCCGGCGCGCGCAGGGCCATGGTGATCGCCACCGCCGCGCCGAAGGAACTGCCCGCCACGTGGACCCGCGCGATCCGCAACGCGGCGCACAGCGCGATGATCCTGCCGGCGATGGCGTCGAGCGAATAGTCCTCGCCGGTTTTCGACGAGCGGCCGTAACCGGGCATGTCGACAGCCACCACCCGATGGCTTTGCGACAGCGGCGCGAAGACCGCCTGCCAGGTGGTCATGCACAGCGGGATGCCGTGCAGCAGGAGGATCGTCTCGCCCTCACCGGCCTCGCGATAGCAGATCTCGAAGCCGTCCAGGCTCACGGTCTGGGCATGAGGGTACATCTCGTCGCGGAATCCCCCCGCGTGGAGATCGGTCTTGGCGACCCGCGATCCGGAAAGATTGCGCGGCAGGAACATCATTACCCCCTTTGCGCCGCCTGCGGCGCGGCGACGCCTTCGCGCCTGAGAAAGCCGCGCAGCACATCGTTGAAGGCCTCGTGCATCTCCCAGTTCATGAAATGCGCGCCGCCGCGCATCAGCGCCAACTCGCTGCCCGCAATGGCGCGCTGCAGCGCGTCTGCGTGATGCAGCCGCACCAGCCGGTCCTGCTCACCATGGATGATCAGCGTCTCGCAAGCGATCTCCGACAGCGGGTGTGCGGGCCGGTGCGTGTTCCCCGCCAGCGTCTGGGCGGAAAACGACGCCGCGTCCTGGCGGTTGACCCGGTAAAACGTCTTCAGCTTGTAGAGCTCGTCGGCCCTCTCGCCCCGATAGTCCTCGGAGAACACCCAGGGGATCGTCTCGTCGAACAGCGCCTGCATGCCCTCGCGCGCAGCCTTCTCCCGCCACGCAGCCGTGGTTCTCAGGATCAGATCGTCGGCCGTCTCGTAAGCCGAGACCAGCACCAGCCTGCCGGCGAGATCCGGGCGCAGCAACGCCACCTGCTGGGCGATCAGCCCGCCCAGCGCCAGCCCGACGATGCTGACGCCACGCTCGCCGAGATGATCAAGCAGCGCGATGACATCGCCGGCCATGTCCCGCGTGTTCGCGCTGTCGGGCAGCGCGGAACTGCGCCCCGCGCCACGGTTGTCGACGGTGATCAGCCGGAAGGCGTCGTTGAGGGTGCCGCACTGGCGCGACCAGAAGCTGGTGTCCGTGCCCACCGGACAGAGGAACAGCACCGGCGGGCCCTCGCCTTCGGTGCGGTAGCACAGCGAGCCGCCGTGGCTGAGCGGCAGCCGCTCGGCATGCACCTTGCGGTAGAAATGATCGAAGATGTTGGCGACAAGCGAGCCGCGGTCGGGGATGCTCTCGAGCACCTCGCTGGGATCGTAGTGCGTCATGCCGCCATCGAGATAGTCGTTCTCGTAGCGGTGGGTGTAGGGATCGAACTGGAAGATGTAGGGAATGGCGCGCGGCTTGCGGCGCTCAAGCAGGATCAGCACGACCTCGCTCGCCACCAGCGAGGCCGCCATCAGGCAGGCGGAGGCGATGGATGGGCCGGTGCCGCGGAGAAAGTCGGTGTTGGAGTCGCCCTTTGACACATCGAAGTAGCTGATGTGCGCCAGCTTCGGCACGACGGAACAGGCGTAGCGCAACTGCTTTTCCATTGGCGGCATGTCGTCCGTGATGCCGCAGAAGGTCTCCATGTCCATGCCGTCGGGATCGAACACCTGCATGGAGGCGCTGAAGCCGACGGGCGAGCCCATGAGGATGTAGAGCCCGCGGGCGCGCGCCGCGCGATGCAGCCTCAGGTGATCCTCGATGGCGTAGAAATCGATGGCGTCGATGCAGATGTCGGCATCGCCCAGAACGGCATCGGCGTTGGCGTCGCAGAATTTCTCCGCGAACGTCCGCACGCTGGCGTCGGGATTGATGGCCAGGATCTCACGCTCCACCACATCGACCTTGCGCGCGCCCACGGTGGTGCTGTCGGCGCCCGCCTGGCGGTTGATGTTGGCGAGCTCGAAGGTGTCGGGATCAACGATATTGAAGTTGCCCACGCCCATGCGCGCCAGCGTCACAAGACAGTTGGAGCCGATGCCGCCGGTGCCGACGACGGCGACGGTGGCGCGCGCGAGCCGCTCCTGCTCGGCCTCGCGCAGGATGCCGATGTTGCGCGAAAAGGATTCCCGGTACGTCTCGCTCAGCGCCATCATAACCCTCCCGCGGCAACCGCGCGCCGCTCTTGCTGGCGCGACGCGAAGCGCGCGCGGAACCGCGCGCCATAGGCGTTCAGACGCGCCGCCGAGCTCCTGCCGACAGGCACGAAGACGTCGCCCGCCGCAATGTCCAGTTTCGAGCGGACAAAATCGTTGATCCGGCGATCGGGCGCTTGCGGCAAGGGGTTGTAGAAGAAGTCGCACTCGTTGCGCAGGATCAGGTTTTCGGGCTCGAAGGTCACATCCGGGTCGTATTTGTCGACCACCGCGCGGGCCACGCGGATCACGTCCGGCGGCGGGATGTCCCGCGCGTTGGGATAGACATGCGCGAGCTTCCCCAGCATGGAGTAGACCAGCGGGCTTTGCGAAATCGAGGTGACATAGACCGTGTCGCCGTGCCGCGCGACGAGACCGGAGATCTGTTCGAGAAGGGCGAGAAACAGGAACGACAGAAGCCCCGTGCCCTGGATGTCGCGCGAGAAGTTCATCGAACACAGATGCACGATGGTGCCGTTTATGCCGCTGCCCGGCCCGCAGTCGAAGTCCGTGTCGCAGCCGGCGATGCCCTTGAAGACGCCGTCCTCGAAGACAAGCGCCAGCGCGGTTGCGAGATACAGCGGTGAGATCTTGAAGATGGCGCGCATGCGCGCGACGTGGCTCCCGTCCCAGCCGCGCGACAGCGTGGCGATGGTCAGGATCTCGTCCTCGAGCGCACGCAGCTCATTGCGATACGCCTTGGCGTCGCGCAGGATCACCAGCTCGTAGCGGCGAAACGGGATCCTTTCCGCGCCCGTAAACATCACGCCTCTCCGCTCAGATGGCGCACCGCATCGTCCAGACAGCGGGCCGCGCCGGCCACATAGGCTTGCCGCCAGCGCGGATCGTCGGGGCAGAAAGCCCGCGTCATCCGCGCCCGCGCCCTGGCGAGCAACGCCGGGTCATGCGCGAAATGCCGGTGGGCGATGGTGTCCAGCCGCAGCGCCAGGAAGGTGCGCAGCGCAGGCCCCGTGCCGCACTCGAAGGTAACGCCGCAGAGATCGCGGCATGAGATCCCGCGCATCAGACCGGTGAGCAGATCGCCACGCACGCTGTAGAGCGCGTCGTCGCCCGCGTGGCTCATGGTGATCGGCGTCCGGAAGATCGCCTCGGCGCCTGCGACATCGGCCGCGGTGGCGAGCAACTGGCATTGACCGTAGCTCCCGATGCCGGAATGCAGGTCAACGAAAATCGCCTTGTCCAGCGCGCCTTCGCCAAGCATGCCCGAGAGATAATCCGCAAGCGCGCGGATCTCGGGCTGCACCGCGTCACCGCCGTAAAACAGCCCGTCTGGGTTGACGAACTGACCGCCCGCCAGCGCCTCCTTCAGCGCGGATATGCCGCCCAGGCCCATCAGCCTGAGAAAAAAGACCGGCATCCAGAACGCGCCGAGCGCGCGGAATTTTCCCACGCTGTTGACCCAGTCATCGATGGCGGCGGCGCGGGCGTCCACCGTCCGGTCAACCGCTGAATGGTCGAGGACATTGCGGTTGAGATCGACATTGGCGCCGTTCACCCGGCGGCGCGCCTTCATGCCCGCGGGATTGATGACGTGCACCACGAGCACGTGGACGGTTTCGAGGCTCCACGCCCGCGCGCGCAGAAACGCGATCTGCGCGGCGCTGCCGCAATAGCCCTCGATGCCGTGCAGCCCGCTGGTGACGACCAGCTTGCGCGGCGACGTCAGATCGCCCGCGTGCGCCACGTCGATGACGTCATCGGCGCCGCCGATGGGCAGGTGATCAACGCGCAGATCCAGATCGCGGCAAAGATCCAGGAACGCCGCGCGGGCGGCCTCAAAGGTGGGGTGGAAATCGGAAACCTCATCGCCTGTGGTCCGGGGCGCGCCTCGCGCATGTCGGATCGCCGAAACCGCCGCTCCAACCGCGCTGTCATCCCGGCCTCCGAGCCGGGACCCAGTAGCCGCCGGCCCCTCGGCTCTTGCCGTTGGTTCTCGGCCTCGTTGTGGCGACGGGTCATCGCGCGGGCTGTCGGTTACTGGGTCCCGGGTCTCGCCTTCGCTCGCCCGGGATGACAATCGGGGCGAAGCCTGGACATCGCGGGATGACTGCGCAGGGTGGTGTTCGCTCGCCCGGAGGTCAGCGCCCGACAAACCTCTCCCATGGGGAGAGGTCGGCGCGCATGCGCCGGGTGAGGGGTGAAAAACTCGACGTATCCAGGAGAGCGCTGATCCCCTCACCCCAACCCTCTCCCCATGGGAGAGGGGGCGAGCCGTTCGCCGCGAAGCCACTTGCGGTGACCCTGCTCCAAGGACAGCGAGGGACCGCCTCCCCGACAACGCCTCACCCCACACTCTCCCCATGGGAGAGGGGGTGCCGCCATCCGTCGTGGGGCGCGCGTCCGGTTGTGCCTCACGCCACCGCATCGGCCGGCTCCCGAATGTAGGCCTCGGGCGGCGTGCGTTTCCCCGCCTCCATGGCGTCGGTGTCCACCACCAGCATGACCTTGTCGTACTTCGTCGGCGCGTTGATCCACTTCATCTCGTCCTCGAGATGATGCCAGTCGCGCGTCATGATGGTTTGCAAATCGTCGATGCTCTTCACGTCGCCCTTCCACTGCTGCGAGCGGTTGTAGAAGGCGTCGTCGTGGCAGCTCTTCACGCAGGCCAGGCACTCGATGCAATCGTCGGGGCGGACCGAGACGGCGGGGCCCTTGGGCAGCCGCGCCAGCACCCCCTTGGGACAGACGTAGACGCAGTCGTAGCAGCTGGTGCATTTGACCGGATCGATGATCGGCTCGAAGTGGCTGCGGTAATCGCCCCTCGTGATCCAGTGGCGCGGCGTGGTCTTGTAGATCGTCGAGCTGCCGCAGCCGTCGAGCGAAATCAGCAGCACCACGCCGCCAATCGTCGCCGTCCAGATGGCGAATTCGCTCAAGGTGAAGTCGTGGAACAGGCCGACCAGCGCCAGACCGGCGACGCCGACGCCGAAGTGGCTCAGCGTCTTCAGCCACAGTCGCTCCTCGGGCAGCACGTCCCACAGGGCGAACCAGGTGAGATGGAACAGCAGGATCAGCCCCATGGTGATCAGCGTGTAGGCGGGGAAGAAGAAGATCAGAAAGAAGATCGTCATGGCGTAGACCAGCGCCGTGGAGACCGCCTGCTCCATGCGGTCCCAAAAGCCGAACTGGGCGCGGGTCATCTCCGAGGTGCGGCGGTAGTTGCCGGCGATATAGGCGGGCAGATCATCGAAATGGGTCGGCCCCCACACGAGCTTGAAGCCGGTGCGCGCCTGCACCTCCTTGGCGTTGACGCCGGGCGCGGCATAGGGCGGCGCGATGATCCGCCGCGCCAGCACCTTGTCCTTGATGCCGGAGACGTTGATGGCGTCGATGATGTCGAATTCGTTGAACTCGTTCATGCCGGCCGCGCACCAGACGTTGGAGCCCTTGGAGTTGGCGACGATCAGGTAGCAGTCGATGCCGGAGAGGCGCTTGAGCAGCCGGTGCACGGTGAGCGTGTAGTTGCCGCTCAAGAAGACCGGCGAATGCTCGTCGGGGCGGCCGATCTCGCGCAGGCCCAGCTCGCAGGGGAAATTGAAATGCCGGAACAGCACGTGGAAGATCTCGTAGAACCTGAGCTTGATCATGCCCCAGATCCGGCCCGCCATGTCACTTCCTCCCCACGATGAGCTGGAAGGAGGACATCGGCAGTCTCTTCGTCTCCTCGATGGAAAAGCCCGCCGCCTCGATGACGCCGCGCAGGTCCTTGATGGGGAAGCAGGCCCGGCGCAGGATGGCGAACTGCGGCACCCACATGATCGCCATGACCACCCGGTAGAGCGCCCGCAGCGCCCTGTTCTCCGGCCACACCTCGTCGGCGATCATGATGCGCCCGCCGTCTTTCAGGATCGTGCGGCAATCGCGGAAGATGTAGTCGAGGTATTCGCGTGACAGCTCGCCCACCACCATGGTGGAGACGATCGCGTCGAGGCTTTCGGGCTCGAAATATTTGGGCAGGTCGGTGACGCTGTCCTTGATGATGGTGAAGCGGTCGGCGCAGTCGTTCTTCGCGATCGTCTTGCGGCACTCCTTGAGCATGCTCTCGGAGATGTCCATGCCGGTGACGGTGGCGCCCTTGTTCACGCATTTGACGCCCAGCGAGCCGGTGCCGCAGCCGATGTCCAGCACCCGGTCGCCGGGGCGGACGCGGTTCGCGATCTCGGTCTTGATGCGGTCGATCTTGCCGCCGGTCAGAAGCTTGACCGACCAGTCGTAACGCTCGGGCGCGTATTCGACCCAGACCATCCAACTGTACATCAGCATCGTCGTTCTCCCGGACAGACGCGGCGCTTCAGACCCTCTCCCCGGCGGCCGGCGCCGCGCGCGCGTCGCGGTAGCCGCGCAACTCGCCGCTCAACTCCGTCGATGTGGGGAAATGCGCCCGGTCGAGCACGGGGAAGATGACGATCTCGACGCCCGGCGGCGCCTGCACCGCGATACCCGTCTCCTGATCGTGCTGCTTGGACACGATGATCCGCTTGAGCGCGCCGCCCAGCGTGTAGGTCTGCGGCGGCAATGCTTCCGCGCCGAGCCGCGTCACGCTGATCGCACACGGCGGCGAGGCGCCATTCGTCGCCTGGCGCGCCTCGATATGCGCCGACTGGGATTCCGCCACCCAGGTAAAATCCGTCCGCGTGGCGCCCGCGTTATCAAGAGAAAGCGGAGCTGCGGCGGCGAGGCCCGTGTCGTCATGCGGCTCGGTGATCGGGGTCGGTGCGCCGCAATACATGCAGGTGTTGTCCCGCGCGATGCCGACCACCTCCGCATCCAGCCCGTAGCGCCGCACGAGCGTTCCGCCACACGAGGCGCAGCGCGTGTCCGACACGCCATCCTTGAAGGTGTTGCCGACGTAGCAGAAGCGAATGCCCGCCTGACGCGCCATGTGCTGCGCCATCAGCAGGATTTCCGGATCGGTCCGGGTGGTGTTCACATAGAGATAGGCGGGGTGGAAGCCGACGTAGTGCAGCGGCACCCGGTCGCCGAGGTTCTCCAGCACCCAGTCGTTGGTGCGGCCGATCTCCTCCGCGTTGTCGTTGCGGCCGGTGATGATGAGCTGGCTGATTTCCAGATGCCGGCCGGAGGCGTGCACCTGCTTGATGCGGTCGAGCACCGGCTGCAGCCGCGTGCCGCCGGTGAACTTGCGGTAGAAGCGGTCGTCCATCGACTTCAGCGAGATGGAGAAGATGTCGATGCAGCCGATCAATTCGTCGACCGGCGCCTCCTCGATGTAGAAGGCGGACTTGTAAAGCGTGCGGATACCGGCTGCCTGCGCCAGCCTCGAGGTCTCGACCACGAATTCGTGCCAGACGACGGGATCGTTGTAGGTCCAGGAAATCACGCCGATGCCGGTGGCAAGGCAGGTCTCGACGATCTGCTCAGGGCTGTAGTGCTTCACGTCGTGCGGGTTGAGATGGCGAACCTGCGAGGTCTTCCAGTTCTGGCAGAAGTCGCAGGACATCATGCAGCCGATGTTGCCCAGGCTGAGGATGCGCGCGCCGGGGCGGTAGTGGTAGACGGCCTCGGTCTCGATGAACTCCATCGTCGCCTCGACCGACTTGCCGTAGTTGAAGGTGCGCAGCTCCCCGCCGACGTTGCCGCGCACGCCACATTTGCCCATCTTGCCCGGCGCGATCCGGCAATTGCGCGGGCTGAGCTTGCACACCACGCCGTCCGCGGTGCCCTCGGCCCTTTGCCAGAAATCGGCCGGCGCGTGTTCGCGCGTCCATTGGACCTCCGGGATGATATTCATGGTCACACTCCCTCACGCCACACCTGGGACAAGGGGACCCGCCGCCGCTCCCAGCCCGGGTGCGGCGTGATGACGTCCCTTGCGATGGATCCCGTCGGGCAACCCGTTTCCGCCCGGTCAATTCCGGGGCAGGCTTGCCTAATCGAGTATCAGTTCGGACAGTCCGAAGTTGACCTCGCCCTCCCTAGGCGGGCGCAGGTCGTCCTCGGTATAAAAGCGCTCCCACACCGCGTTGGAGTAAAGCTGGCCCTTGCGCGTCAGATGCACGTCGTACTCGCCGTCGACCAGATAGTCCTCGGCCGCCAGTTCATCGATGATCTCGCCGTAGACCAGCTTCATCGGCACGCCGAAGCGCGCCTGGAAATCGTCCTTGTAGACGTTGCCGACCTTCAGCCCCCGGATCATCACCCGGCGCATTTCCTGGTCCTTGGACAGATAGGTGGAGAAATCCAGCACCGGCTCGCCGCGATTGATGCGCGCGATGTAGTCCTTGATGTCGGTGATGTTGGTGTACATGAACTCTTGGATCGCCGACTTGGACGACACGCCGAAACCGATCATCGGCCACGTGCGCCAGTAGTAGTCGAGGAAGCGGCAATAGATCCTGCACCGGTCGGGATGGTAGTAGCCCGAGGTGCTGCCCGTCACATAGCCGGCCGCCTCCAGCAGGTTGAAGGCGGTCAGCGCCATGGCCTTTTCCTCGGCGATCTTCGGCAGCTTCATGCCGCGCGCCACGATCCACTTGTGGTAGGCGGTGTTGGTCCAGACCTCGAGCGGATAGGCGGTGATGCAGGAAAACTCGAGATCGATGGCGCGCCTGACCGAATCCTCCCAGATCTCGCTGGTCAGCCCGATGAGCGGATAGATCAGATCCACATTCACATGGGTGAAGCCGGAGTTGCGGATGATGTCGACGGCCTTGTCGATATCCTCCCGGCCATGCGGCCGGTTGGTATCCTTGAGGATCTTCTCATCAAAGCTCTGGATGCCGATGGAAAAGCGGTTGAAGCCGGCGTCAAACAGCGCGTCGACCTTCTCCTGCTCGACGCTCCTGGGGTCGAACTCGATGGCGATTTCCGCGTCCGCCGCCACATCGAACGTGCCGCGCACGGCCTCCAGGATGCGGATCAGCTGCTCCGACGACAACAGCCCGGGCGTGCCGCCGCCGAAATAGATCGCCTTGATCTCGAAGCGCGGAAACACCGGATTGTCCGGAAACCGCTCGATCTCGACGCACAGCGCCTGCACGTATTGCTCGCGCAGGTCGAGCTTTGTGTTCACGTAGACGGTGTAGTCGCAGAAATGGCACTTGGTCGAGCAGAACGGGATATGGATATAGATCGATGCGTCCTGCATCTTGAAGAAATCGTTGAACTCGCTGTAGGTATATTTGAACGGATACGTATGAATGTTACGTCTGATATATTTCTCTGATGCATCGGACATGGATCACACCTCCGCTCAAGAGCTGAATTCGAAACGGTTTCAGGCAAGCAGACGCAAATGCTCGAACGACGTGTCCGGGCTGCCGGCATGCTTGCGATTGTTGGGCATCATCGGGCGGCCGCAGGAGACGAAGAGCGCGCTCAGGCGGCCCCGGTCGCGTGCGCGCAGGGCCTCGCCGCCACGCGCGATGATCCGGACCGCGCTGCGCACGAGCGCGAACTGGAAGGCGCATTTGGCCGGATCCGGCGCGTTGATGTCGCCGGTGGCGATGGTGTTTTCCTGCTTGCAGCCGCCACCGCAGATGTAGCGGATGGAGCAGCGCGAGCACACCGGCTGCGCGTTGACGCCCGTCCGCCAGGCCGCCACTTTGGCGTCATCAACGCCCGCGTGAAAGTCGCCGACCTGGAAGCCCTCGTCGCCCACCAGCCGGTGGCACGGCATGATCGACTTGTCGGGCGAGAAGGTGAAATAGTTGCGCCCGCCGGAACAGAAGCCGTTGGCGAACTCGCCGTCCAGGATCATCCGCATCACCGTTTCCACCTCGAGGATCCCCTTGAAGCGGTTTGCGGGCGTGAACAGATCGAGATACCGGTCGTGCAGCGCTTCGAACTCGGCCTCGATCTTGGCGTTGTAAGGTGCCTGCCGGTCCTCCAGATCCGCGGTGTCGAAGGCCGCGTCGCCATAGACGGCGGCGTGGTTTTCCTCCGCCACCGCGGCCGGGAGAATCTGGAACCAGTCGAAAATGTTCATGTCGTAGAGATGCCGCATGTCCTCGACCAGCGAGGAGTCGGGATAGGGCACGTAGGTCATCCGCGCCACCAGCGTGATGTCCTCGGACGCCGCGCGCACCTGCTCGCAGTTGCGCGCGATCGCCTCCTGCGAACCGCGCCCCGACTTGCGCGGCCGGTTGCGGTCGTGCGTCTTCGCGCCGCCGTCGATGGACACGGACACGATGAACCGGAACCGGTGAAACAGCGACAGCTCGCGCCCGGTCAGCTTCGTCGTCAGGTTGGTGGAGACCCGGTAGATGAACTCGATGCCCAGCCGCGCGCGCATCTCCAGCGAGCGCGCGCACAGCTCCTCGATGACCGGAAAATTCATCAAGGGCTCGCCGCCGAAAAACTCGAACCGCACGGTCTCGCCCGGGCGTGTCTTCTCCTCGATGAAGGCGACAATGGCGTCGACGTCCACGTCCTTCGACAGCTTGCCCTTGAGCCGGCCGTAGTCGCCGCCTTCGGCGAAACAGTAGGTGCAGCCCAGGTTGCAGAAGGCGGTGAGATTGATGTTCAGCGCCAGATTGGCGCCGGCCAGCGGATCCGCCTTCGACAGCGCGCGGGCGTTGTAGGGCGCCAGCACCCCGGAGGCCCGCAGGCTCTCGAGTTCCGCCTCGGCCTCTTCCGGCCAGACCGGGTTGTCGCGGGTCAACTGGTCGCGCAGGGCGTTCGAGATCGTGAAAAGACGATGGGACTCACTGTCCAGTAAAACGGTGCCGCCGGTTTCCGGATCGACAGTGACGATCTCAAAATTTCGGGGCTCAATGCCCATGGCGTGCCTCACACTTTTCAGGTGTTCGACCGAGCGAGCAGACGCGCTGCAAAGGGGCGCGTTTGAAAAACTAATTTATATATTTACAACCTTAAGTTAGGTTATACTGATGATGCAGCTTAAAATTGCTTCTGTCAATCTGGCACGGTTAAAATTGGCGGTGACGCTTCTGCCAGCGTTTCATCTATATGAAATAGATAAGCTTTTAGAGAAACCTCCCCGCTGGAGCCGCGCCCGGGCGCGGCACGTGCGACCGCATCTGGAGCGTGTTCGGGCGGCCGCGGCGGCGGGCGGTTGCAGTACGCGATGAAGGCCCCGGCAAGGCGGCACCCGCGGTGCGCGCGCGAGACGTCCGGCCCGCGTTCGGCCACCCGTGCGCGACGGTTTCCCGTCAGGCGACAACCATGGGTTGACAAAATCACGGATTCTCGGAAATGTTGTGTTTTCGAGAATTCACGAGACAGACACCCGGGACTGCTGAGAAAATTCTCATAACAACTATCGATGAGAAGAAATTATCCGTTTCCTCGACAAGACATACAGGCCACTGCAAATGGACGCGATTTAAACCATGCGCTAAGCTTGCCATGATCGCCTCGCCATTTGACATGTCCTTGGCGCTTTGCCGCGCCGCCCGAAAGGCGCTCCGGCCGCGATCAGCCGCCGCGCCCCATGCCGGCGCCGGCTTCAAGAGAGATCGCATCACGTCAGGCCTCGGCAGAAGGCAGTCGCGCAATGAACCGGATCATCTGGGCCGACACGCTGTCCGACTACGCGCTGGCCGCGAGCGCCCATCGCAGGCTGGGTGCGTTTTGCGACGCCGCCGCCTGCTATCCGCTGTTGAGTTCAGCCTCCGGGGCCGCCCGGCTGCAGGCCGCCTTGCGTCCCTACGGGAGTGCTCTGACCGCCTTTTCCGAGATTGTGCGCGGCGCGGATCCGGCGGACCGCGGCCGGTTTCTGGCCGCGCAGCTCGAATGGAGCGATGCCACCCCGATCAGCCTTGCCCCCGACGCCCCGCCGTCCGCTCTGCTGGACGCGCTCATGCGCTCGCTCGAGACCGGCCGCCCGATCGTCTTCGACGCGGCGGCGACGGGCGCCAAGAGGCCGCCCGCGCCGTCGCCCAGCATCGACGGCGCCAGGCTCATGATCGTGAACCGCAACAGCGCCCTGTCGCTGCCCGCCGCCCTCTATGCCGACGCCACCGGCAGGCGGCTGATCACGCTGGAGACGCTGGAGGACCTGGAACCGCAACTGTCCGGACAGCGCCCGGCGTCGGTCATGCTGGCGTCTGACCGCCACGATTTCACCAAGAGCCGCCTGCAGGCGCTGCTGGCATGGAGCCAGGGCGCGGACGGGCCGGCCGATTTCGGAATTCTGTCCGGACGCTCGGCGAAGCAGGCGTCGGGCATCGTCGCGCGGCTGCTGATGCATCGCGATTTTCATGCCGGCGGCCAGAGCCTGATGCGGCCGCCGGATCTCGAACCGATCCCGGCCGCGGCAATGACGCCGATGGAATATTACGTCATCGGCGCGCACGGCAACGAAATGCATCTCGATCACATGGACGACGAGGTGCTGTGCGGCGCCAACGCCGCGCCCGATCCCTCCGGCTTCGATTGCACGCGCAACTGCCCCTATGACAACCGCTTCGCGGCCCGCGAGATCCCCGCCCACGCATTACTGTTGCTCAGCTGCGACGCCTTCACCCTGGCCGATGGCCTGGCGCCGCCCGGCGTCAATCTGCTTATGAGCCTTCTCGACGGCATGGCCGCGAGCGTGCTCGCGCCCTTCAAGCACGTCCAGTTCAACGAAGGCCTCATTCTGCTGGCCGGCGCGCTGCTCAAGGGCGGATTTTCGCTCGGCGGCATCGCCCGGCGGCTGAACGAGAGGGCGCGCAACGGCACGCTGCCCGATCCCGCCTATCTGGTGCTCGGCGATCCGGAACTGACCATGGCCGCGCAAGACCCCATCGTTGCGGCGCGGGTCGCGCCCGAGCCGGGCGGGCTTGTCCTGGAGCTGCGCTCGAACGGCGCGCCGGCGCTCGAAACCACCATCGCGTATGATCCCGACGATACAGACGGACCCTTGCCGCCGCTAGCGCTGGAGCCGCTCGGCGAGACGCTGCGCGATCCCGACATCTTCTACACGCTGACCCCGCGCCCCGCCGCCCGCGCGCTGACAATCACGCTGTTCGCCCGCGACCGGCTCCCCAAGGGCCCGCTGCTGTTTCGCGTCGAGCAGGCCGCGCGCCTGGGGCCGGTCGACCATGACGACATCCTGGGCCGGCTGAACCGCCTGTCGCTGATCTCCGAGATCGGGCTGGACAACCGCGCGGCAAGGTGCGCGAAAGCCAGCATCCTGTCGTTCCTGCGCGCAGCCGCCGGCTTTCCCCGCCCGGTCGAACTGGCCATGGGCCAGTCGATGGTGCGCAACATCGATGCGCTCGTGGCTGCCGATTTCAAGAGCCTGCGCCGCGCCTCCCTGCGCGCCATGCTCGAGGAACTGGAACACAAGCGGGTCTGGATCAGCCAGCGCTACGCCCATGCCTATCCGCACATCGCGCGCGCGGGCCCGCGGGCCGACGGCGTCTGTCCGCATTGCGCAGAGCACACCACCTGCTGGCGCTACGAAGACACCTGCCTGCATTTCCCGCCGCGCAGGCTGTGGGTGTGCAACCAATGCGGCATCATCGCCGACGTTCCGGCCGAGCCCACCGCCACCATCGCGCTCGCCACCGTCGCGGCCCTGCCCGCGCCCACCCAACGGCAGACCTTCACCATCGCCAATTGCACGCAGGACCCGCTGGGCATCGGCTATTGCCTGCATTTCAACGCCTGGGGACAGCTCGGCATCAAGGCGGACGGCAACATCGGCGAGGCGACGCTGGCGCCGGGCGAGGAGATCGAGCGCACCGCCACCTTCCACTTCCCCGAGGGCTTTCCCGACGACGTCGTCTCCATGCAGTTCTTCGCCATGACCGACGCGATGGATCTGTATTTCCTCAGCCAGAAGATGCGCGCCCAGGTGCGCCACGTCCAAAGAGGTCAGACGCCATGACGACACCCGACGCGGCCCAACGGCCCGACAGCTTCATCGCCATACTGGATCCCGGCACCGCGCACTTCCGCTACCTGCGCAGCGCGCGCGAGATGGGGTACAAGACCATCGTGATGAGCGCCGATCCGGACGCCTATCGGGCGGAGCAAGCGCTCTACAAGCAGCGGGTTCCGGAATACGACGAGGCCTGGACCGATGTCTTCGTGCCCTACGACTCGCCCGATCCGGACACGCTGACGCGTCTTCTGGAGCCCTATCGCGGGCGCATCGCCGGGGTAATCGCGGGCGACGAATTCCCCGTCCCGGCCGCAGCAAGGCTCGGCCGCGCGCTCGGCTTCAACTACGCCACGCCCGAGGACGCGGACTGCCAGCGCGACAAATCCGCGATGAAGCGCCGGCTGATCGAGCGCGGCGTTCCCACCGCGCGCTACCGCACGGCCGAAAGCCTCCCCGACGCGCTCGCAACCTGGGAGGCGTTCGGCGGCGACTGCATGGTCAAGATGGTCGACTACGCCTCGAGCTTCAACGTCTTCCGCGTGCGCAGCCGTGAGGAGCTGGAGAACGCCTGGTACACGATCGTCGAGAACCGGCGCGGGCTGCAGGTCGCCTTCGATCTGGCGCAGAAGGTGATCGTGGAGGAGTTCATCGGCGGGCGGGAACTGACCGTCGAGGGTTATGTGCAGGACGGCCGCGTCGAGGTGCTCAACTTCTGCGAGAAGATCACCAACGAGAATTTTCTCGTCATCGGCCACTATATCCCCGCCCGCGTCACCAAGGCGGAAAGCGACGCGCTCGCCGGCATCGCCCGGCAATGCGTCGCGGCGCTTGGCGTCCAGAACACCATCTTCCACGCGGAAGTGCACCTGCGCGACGGCCAGCCCTTCATCATCGAATGCGCGGCGCGCACGCCGGGGCAGCATTCGGTCGAGATCATCGAGCGCACCTATGGCATCGATCTGATGACCATCAACATCGATCTGGCGATGGGCCGGTTCGTCAGCACCCGCAGGCGCCCGCCCGAGGCCTGGCACGCGCTGCTGGCGCTCTACGCCACTGAGAGCGGGACGCTCAAGGAAATCAAAGGGCTGGAGGCGCTCAAACAGCGCGAGGATCTGGTCTGGCTGGCGCTGGACGTGGCGCCGGGCCAGCCGGTGCGCAAGCTGGAAACCTTCAAGGACCTGTGCGGCCTGGCGGTGGTCGGCGGCCCCGCGCCCGAGGACGCCGAAGCCGGGTACTGCTGGATCCGCGAAAACCTCGTCTTCGTCGTCGAGGACGGCGCATGACGCGGGGTAATGCGCGACGATGACAAAACGGGCGGGCCATACCGACCCGCCCGGTCCGTAACGGGGCCTCCCGGTTGCCCCGGGAGGCCCTGATCACGTTACCAGCAGGCCGCCACGAGCGCGCCGACATGCTCGTTGGAAACGCGCAGCTTGTCGGACATGCCCTGAAGCTCGGCCGCGGCCGTCGCCTTCACGATGCCGCGCTGAAGCTGGAGACGTTCCTCGGCCGCGCTGATGCGCGCGAGTTCCTCGTGATAGGATTCCAGCGTGCTCAGAAGAGCATCGTGGGTCGACTGATGAAGATCGGAAATTTTCGCCATAACACGTCCTCCGTGCAGAAATAGGGGAATAGCAACAAGGGCCGCGGGAAACCCGCCCGATGCCCGCCGGTCCGCGCCGGAACGGCCCTGCCGGCAGGCTCCGCAGACGCGACGTCCCCGAAGCAGGCACGCCGACACCATCGGCATTACCTTGGTACATAAGTAACAGTATATTCGATTCCGGTCAATCACGGCGCGCCGGCCCCCGGAACGCGCGCCCGCCGGCCGGCGAACAAGCCCGGTGCCTGACGATCGCCGCGATCTGTGTTACAGACGGTTGAAACGACAGGCTGAATTTTGAGGCTGCTGATAAAACCGAGGTCCGTCGATCGTCGTCCTCGGCCTTGTGCCGAGGATCCATGTTTTCAACGGCTTATGGATACTCGGGACAAACCCGCGTATGACGAGCGGGAGAACCCGAGACGTTGTCAGCAGTCTGTTGTGACTTCTGATTTGGATTTCACATTTTCCAGCCGGCGGCACGCCAACCGGACGGAACGCCGACAGCAAGCAAGGCATGGCACGCGATGACCGAGACGAAAAAGCCCGCACGCAAACCGGCGAGCGCATCAACGGGGAAGATCACGGTTGACCGGGTGCAGACCGGCGTGCGGATCGAAAAGCGCATTCTGAAGGTGCTGAAGGCGATCGCCGAATATTACGACATTTCCGTCGGCGAGTTGATCGAGGGCATCGTGCTGCACTCGTTTGAAGGCGACTGCGCCTTTGACGAAGGCGCGGTGAAGCGCATCACCCAGCTCAAGGCGATCTACGATCTCGATCTCGATTCAACCGCCGCCCACCGGCTGACCGACACGAGCGACTGACGCGCGGGCGGGCCGGCGCGCATCGGCGCGCTGTCACCGGGGTCCGAGCACCTGCGCCAGCGGCAGCGCCTGGCTGGGTTTCTCGACGAGATCCAGGCCCGAGTGCAGATCGACGATGTGGCTCTTCATCAGCTCGTCCGCCTGGGTCGCGTCGCGATCCGCGAAGGCCTGGATCAGCGCATGATGCGAATGGCTCTCGCAGGCGGTGTCCGCCCGCTTCCAGTAGAGCCCGATGATCAGCGACGAGCGCGAGATCAGCGAGCGCACCATGCGCGCGAAGATCTGCTGCTGCGCGATATCCGCGATGGCGATGTGAAACAGCCCCGACAGCGACAGCGCCTTGCCCATGTCGCCGGCGTGCAGCGCCACATGCTCGGCATCGATATGGGCCTTCAGACGCGCGACGTCGTCGTCGGTCATCAGCTGCGCCGCCGTGCGCGCCACGCGCGGCTCGATCAACGCGCGGGCCTCGAACACCTCGTGCGCCTCGCGGATCGTCGGCCTCGAGACAAAGGCGCCGCGGTTACGCTCGATCGCGACAAGGCCGGAATGCGCCAGCGCCTGAAGGGCTGCGCGCACCACGGTGCGCGAGGCGCCGTAAATCTCGCCCACTTCATCTTCGGAGAGTTTGGTGCCCGGGCCGAGCCGGTGCTCCAGAATGGCGCGCTGCAGGTTGAGGCAGATGTCCAGCGCCCGTCCGGGGGGCAGCGAAAACGCCTCCTCGAAGCCATGCGCCGTCACCAGCGCCGCAGCCTCCCGTACCGCCTCCAGGGACATGATGGTCTCGCTTTCACTCTTGCCTGAATTCGATATAGCACCTCCTCCGCGCCGCACAATCTAAATCGTATACAAAATTTGTGCATTTCGTATTCGATATGAGCAAAAATTGTGCACGCATGCGGGCAATTGCTGCCCTGGAAAATAAAATTCAACAAATACAAAATCTTACAGGCCCGCTCATTCTGGCATGGCGGTTGCAAACCCCTCGCCCTGTCAGTCACCAGAGGGGCGTGCGCGTGCCAATGACCACATCCACGATGCAAAGTTCGGGGCAGAACATGGAACTGGAGCTCGTCGCCACCACCAAGCGCTACGGCGACACGCTGGCGGTCGAGGCGATCGGCCACCGCTTCAAGGCCAACACCTACTCCTGTCTTCTGGGGCCGTCGGGCTGCGGCAAGTCCTCGACGCTGCGAATGATCGCCGGCCACGAGCATGTCAGCTCCGGCGACATCCTGCTGGGCGGCAAGAACATCACCAATCTGCCGCCGGCCGCGCGCGGCACCGCGATGATGTTCCAGAATTACGCCCTGTTCCCGCATCTCTCGATCGCCGACAACGTGGCCTTCAGCCTGAAGATGAAGGGCACGCCCAAGGCGACGCGGCTGGCCCGCGCGCACGAGCTTCTCGAACTCGTCGACATGCAGGAGTTTGGCGCGCGCTTTCCCAACCAGCTCTCCGGCGGCCAGCAGCAGCGCATCGCTCTGGCCCGCGCACTGATCACCGAGCCCTCCGCCCTGCTGCTCGACGAGCCGCTGTCCGCGCTCGATCCGTTCCTGCGCATCCGCATGCGCGTGGAGCTCAAGCGGCTGCAGCGCGAACTCGGCATCTCGTTTGTGCACGTGACGCATTCGCAGGACGAGGCGCTGGCGCTGGCCGACAGCATCATCGTCATGAACGCGGGACGCATCGAGCAGGCGGGCTCCCCGCACGAGGTCTTCAACGCCCCGCGCACCGAATTCGTGGCCCGCTTCATCGGCGGCCACAACATCCTGCACGACGCCTCCGGACCCAAGGCGATCCGCGCCGACCGGCTCACCGTCGCCCAGACCAGGGCGGGCGACGCGCTCGCGGCCACCGTGCGCGGCATCGAGTATCTGGGCACGACGGTCAATCTCTCCGTCGACGCGGGCGCGGCGGGCGACCTCACCGCCACGCTGCCCGACGACGCGTTCTTCAAGAACCCCATGGAACCGGGCGCTTCCGTCTTCGTCAGCTGGAAACCGGAAGACGCCCACCCGCTTGCGGCCTGACCGCAAAATCCTCCGGCCGCGCGCGGCCGGGGGCCATCCCGCACCGGGACCCTTCACCGACACCAGATCATCCCAGGCCCCAAGGCATCACGGGCCGAACCGCAGAAAACAGGAGCAAGAGCCATGACGACAGGGAACGACAAGACAACGTTCAGCCGCCGCACCATGCTGAAGGGCGGCGCCGCCATCACGGGCGCCGCCATCGGCTCCGGCGCCGTGACCGGCTTCCCGACCATCTGGGCGCAGAACATCAAGGACGTCACGCTGCGCCAGTTCGGCACCGGCGTGTCGAACCTCAATGAAGTGGCGCAGAAGGTGAAGGAAGACCTCGGCTTCACGCTGGAGATGACGGCGCTCGATTCCGACAGCGTGACCCAGCGCGCCGCCACCCAGCCCAAGAGCTTCGACATCGCCGACATCGAGTACTGGATCTGCAAGAAGGTCTGGGGCGCGGGCAACCTGCAGGCGATGGACACCTCCAAGATCAAGAACTACGACAAGATCGTCGGCACGTTCAAGAGCGGCAAGCTGACCCCCGAAAGCGTGATCGCCCAGGGCACCGCGCCGCACACGGTCGGCTTCACGTCGGGTCCGGACGGCAAGGATTTCGTCGCCGAGGAATCCGGCTGGATGACGCTGATCCCGACCATCTACAACGCCGATACGCTGGGCATCCGCCCCGACCTCATCGGCCGTCCGATCGACACATGGGCCGAGCTTCTGAACCCGGAGTTCAAGGGCAAGGCGTCGATCCTCGACATCTCGTCGATCGGCATCATGGACATGGCGATGGTTGTCGAGGCGATGGGCGAATACAAGTATCCCGACAAGGGCAACATGACCCGCGAAGAGATCGACAAGACGCTCGGCATCTTCACCGAAGCCAAGAAGAACGGCCAGTTCCGCGCCTTCTGGAAGTCGTTCGACGAGAGCGTCAACCTGATGGCCTCGGGCGAGGTGGTGATCCAGTCCATGTGGTCGCCGGCGATCACCGCCGTGCGCTCGAAGGGCATTCCCTGCGTCTACCAGCCGCTGAAGGAAGGCTACCGCTCCTGGGGCGGCGGTCTCGGCCTGTCGAAGAACCTCTCCGGCCTCGAGCTGGAAGCGGCCTACGAGTACATCAACTGGTACCTCGACGGCTGGGTCGGCGGCTTCCTGATGCGCCAGGGCTACTATTCCGCCGTGCCGGAGACCTCCAAGAACTACATGAGCGAGGACGAGTGGGGCTTCTGGTTCGAGGGCAAGCCGGCCCAAGGCGAGATCAAGAATCCCTTCGGCGACGTCATGGAGAAGGCCGGCGCCGTGCGCGACGGCGGCTCCTTCTACGACCGCATGGGCTCGGTCGCCTGCTGGAACGCGGTGATGGACGAGAACCAGTACATGGTCCGCAAATGGAACGAGTTCATCGCGGCGTAACCGCCTGAACACGTTTCCGCCCCGCCTGCCCGGCCTCCCGTCCGGGCAGGCCCTTCGGCCCGCCCGCCGAAGCGCCTCACCGTTCACCGCATCCAGGAAGCGAAATCCAGGCGATGAAGACAACCGATCCGATCTCCCGCGCGGAAAAAGTCAGCTGGCTGCTGGTCACGCCGCTGGCCTGCGTGCTGGCCTTCTTCCTGCTGCTGCCGATCGCCACGATCACCGTGGTCAGCTTCTGGAACTACAACGAGTGGTCGTTCTTTCCCGACTTCATCCTGGACAACTACGCCTTCCACCTGACGTCGCACGTGACATGGGCGACGTACCTGAAGACGCTGAAGTTCATGGCGCTGACGTGGATCTTCTGCACCGCGATCGGCTTCACGGTGGCCTATTTCCTCGCCTTCCACGTGCGCTCGCTGTCGGTGCAGATCGCGCTGTTTCTCGTCTGCACCATCCCCTTCTGGACGTCGAACATCATCCGCATGATCTCCTGGATCCCGTTCCTGGGGCGCAACGGCATCGCCAATTCCGCGCTCATCGGCATGGGCGTGATCGACGAACCGCTGGAATGGCTGCTGTATTCGGATTTCGCGGTGGTGCTGGCGTTTGTGCATCTCTACGCGCTTTTCATGGTGGTGCCGATCTTCAACACCATGATGCGCATCGACAAATCGCTGATCGAGGCGGCGCGCGACGCCGGCGCCTCAAGCCTGCAAATCCTCACCAACGTGATCATCCCGCTGACCAAACCCGGCATCATGATCGGCTCGATCTTCGTGGTCACCGTGGTGATGGGCGACTTCATCACCGTGCGCCACATGTCCGGCGGCCAGAGCGCCTCGGTCGGCCGCCTCATCTCCAACGAGATCGCGCTGCTGCAATACCCCTCCGCCGCCGCCAGCTCCGTTGTGCTGCTGTGCACCGTGCTGATCATGATCGCGGTGATGATGCGCTTCGTCGACATCCGCAAGGAGCTGTGAACCCATGGAACCGCGTCCGCGCTCCTTCTATCTTCTGGCAGCCTTCTTCGCGCTGTTCGTGATCTTTCTCTACGGCCCGATCCTGACCATCGGCGTGCTATCGTTCCAGGGCCCGCAGGGCGGGCTGACGTTCCCGATGAACGGCGTGTCGCTGCACTGGTTCGCCGATCTGTTCGAACAGCAGGCGGTGGGCGACATCTGGGGGTCGTTTCGCCGCTCCTTCGCGCTCGGGCTGATGGTGATGATCGTCACCGTGGTGTTCTCGGTGATGGGCGGGCTGGCCTTCCGCAACCGCTTCCGCGGCTCCACCGTGCTGTTTTACGTCATCATCGCCAGCCTGATCATTCCCTCGATCCTGGTCTCCCTGGGCGTCGGGCTGATCTTCAACATTCTCGATCTCGACGTGCACTGGGCGACCTCGGGCTTCGGCGCACAGCTCACCTGGACGCTGCCGTTTGGCCTCTTGATCATGTTCGCCGTCTTCAACCGCTTCGACCGCTCCTATGAGGAGGCCGCCCGCGATCTCGGCGCGAACGCCTGGCAGACGCTGCGCCACGTGGTGCTGCCGATCATCGGCCCGAGCCTGATCGGCATCGCGCTCTTCGGCTTCACGCTGAGCTACGACGAATTCGCCCGCACGTTGCTGACGGCGGGGTCCTACAACACGCTGCCGCTGGAAATCTTCGGCATGACCACCAACGTCACCTCGCCGGTGCTCTACGCGCTGGGCACGCTGACGACGCTGTTTTCCCTGGTGATCATCGGCTCGTTCCTGACGATCGGCGTCGTCCTGCGCCGCCGCCGCACCAGACTGGGCTCGGACGCCGGCAAGGGGCTCGTGTGATGCACATCCTGGTGGTCAACCCGAACACCACCGCCTCCATGACGGACAAGATCGGCGCAGCGGCGCAGGCGGTCGCGGGCCAGGACACGCGGATCACCGCGGTCAATCCGGACACCGGTCCCGCCGCGATCCAGGGCGCGGAAGACGGGGCGGCGGCGCTTCCCGGACTCTTCGCGCTCTTCGACGCGGCCATGGCCTCGGACGAGACTTATGACGCGGTGATCATCGCCTGTTTCGACGACACCGGGCTTTGGCCGCTGAAGGCGCGCTCTCCTGTGCCGGTGCTGGGCATCGGCGAGGCCGGCTACCACGCCGCGATGCTGGTGGCACAGCGCTTCTCGGTGGTGACGACGCTGGCCGCCTCGCTGCCGGTCATCGAGGCGAATATCGCGGACGCGGGCTTTGCCGCGCGCTGCGCCCGGGTGCGCGCCTCCGACGTGCCGGTGCTGGATCTGGAAGACCCGCGCAGCGGCGCGCGCGGCCGCATCGCGCGGGAAATCGCCGCCGCGATCACGGAGGATGCCCCACAGGCGATCATTCTGGGCTGCGCCGGCATGGCCGATCTGGCGCGCTCCCTGAGCGATGAATTCCGCCTGCCGGTGATCGACGGCGTCGCCGCCGCCGTCACCTTCGCGCAAGCCCTGCACGGCGCGGGCATTTCCGCGCCGGCGTCCTTCGCGCCAGCGGAGACACGCCCCGTCGCCTGACCTGTATCAAGGTTCTTCCCGTCCTTTGCGCCACAATCGAGCCGGCGGAACCAATGAGCGGAAGGAACGGACCGATGGCGTCGAACAAGGCGGAAGCAGCCGCTGCGGCACCCCCGCGCGCCCTGACCCTGCACCGCGCCTATCGCGGCAAGATCCAGATGATGGCCAAGGCGCCGTTGCGCTCCTACGGCGATCTGGCGCTGTGGTACACGCCCGGCGTGGCGGACGCGTCGCGCGCGATCGCCCGCAATCCCGACGACGTTTATGAGCTGACCAATCGCGCCAATACGATCGCGATTATCTCCGACGGCAGCCGTGTGCTCGGGCTCGGAGACATCGGACCGGAAGCGGGCCTGCCGGTGATGGAAGGCAAGGCGCTGCTGTTCAAGCATTTTGGCGGCATCGACGCGGTGCCCCTGTGCATCCGCCCGCAAGCGCCGCAGGAAATTGCCGCCTTCGCCCGGGCCATCGCGCCCAGCGTCGGCGCAATCAATCTCGAGGACATCTCCGCCCCGAAGTGTTTCCGCCTGCTCGACGATCTGCGCGGCAACTGCGAGGTGCCCGTCTGGCACGACGACCAGCAGGGCACGGCGACCGTGGTGCTGGCGGCCCTGCTCAACGCGCTGGAGGTGACCGGCAAGCGGATGGACAGCGTGCGCATCGCGCTGATCGGCATCGGCGCGGCCAACATGGCGGTCTACAGGCTGTTGCGCGCCGAGGGCCTTTCGGGCGAACAGTTCATCGCCTGCGACAGCCGGGGCATCCTGCATCGCGGCCGCGCCGATATCAGCCACGCGCGCGACACCTTTCAGGAGAAATGGCAGGTCTGCGAGGAGACCAACCCCGAGACCATCACCGGCGGAATCGCCGAGGCGCTGCGCGGGGCGGACGTCTGCATCGCGTTCTCCCAACCCGGGCCGGAAACGATCCCGGCCCAGGCCGTATCGGGAATGGCGGCGCGGGCCATCGTCTTTGCCTGCGCCAACCCGGTGCCGGAAATCCTGCCCGAGGCGGCGAAAGCGGCGGGGGTCGCGATCATCGCCACCGGCCGCAGCGATTTCCCCAACCAGGTCAACAACTGCCTCGCCTTTCCCGGCGTGTTTCGCGGCGTTCTGGATGTCCGTGCGCGCAGGATCAGCGACGGCATGGCGCGGGCCGCGGCGCATGCGCTGATGCAGTGCGGACGGCGCGCCGGCCTGTCGGAAACCGCGCTGCTTCCGCGCGCCGACGAGATCGATGTCGCGGCAAGCGTCGCCGCCGCGACCGGTGTGGCCGCGTGCCGCGAGGGCGCCGCCCGCATCGTGCTCGACGCGGACAATCTCTTCAACCAGGCGGTCACCGCGATTACGGCTGCCCGCAAGGCAATGGACGCGCTGATCGACGGCGGCTGCATCGCGCCCCTGCCGGATTGATCCGCCGTCGCTGCGCGGTCCGTATGGACACTACGCGCGCTCGGGCAGCTCCAGCCCCAGTTCCCGCGCGGCGCGCTTCACGAACTTGCCCGTCTGCTCGAAGGCCGACTGCAGGGTCTGCTCGCCGGCAGGATCGGAAATCGCGCCGAATTGCGCGGCCACGGCTTCGGGCGTGCGCTCGTCTTCCGGCAGCCAGATGCCGTCGGTCTCGGTGACCAGCGTGCGCGCGAAGCAGCCCGCGCCCGCGCACAGGATCACCCGCGAGGGCGCGTCCTCGGACACCAGATAGAGAACGCCCGGCGTGATGGATTCAGGCTTGAGCAGCGCCAGCATCTCCTCGGGCATCAGGTCCTCGGTCATCCGCGTGGCGGCGGTCGGCGCCAGCGCATTGACGCGGATATTGTTCTTCGCGCCCTCCAGATGCAGCGTGTTCATGAGCCCCATCATCGCGGCCTTGGCGGCGGCGTAGTTCGACTGGCCGAAATTGCCGTAGAGCCCGGACGACGACGAGGTGAAGACCACCCGGCCATAGTTCCGGGCGCGCATGATCTCCCACACCGCTTTGGTGCAATTCACCGAGCCCATCAGGTGCACCTCGACGACCGCGCGGAAATCCTCAAGCGCCATCTTGGCGAATGTCTTGTCGCGCAGGATGCCGGCGTTGTTGACCAGGATATCGACCCGTCCCCAGGCCGCCATGGTCTCCTCCACCATCGCCGCGACCTGCGCGGCATCGGCGACATTGGCGCCATTGGCCATGGCCTCGCCGCCGGCGGCCTTGATCTCCGCGATCACCGCCTCGGCGGCCTCCGAGGAGCTGCCCGTGCCCTCGCGGCTGACGCCGAGATCGTTGACCACCACCTTCGCGCCGCGCTCCGCCAGCCCGAGCGCATGCGCCCGGCCCAGACCGGTGCCCGCGCCGGTCACGATCGCGACCCGCCCGTCAAATCGAATGCTCATGAATGCTCCCTTGATGTTGTCAGTCGAAATAGATGCGCGTCAGCCACAGGGCCGCCAGCGCCGGACGGTCCGCGCCCTCGATCTCCACGCTGACCTGATGGTGCAGCGTCACCTCGCCGGAGGTGCGTTCCTCCGCCTCCATCAGCCGGAAACGGCCGCGGATGCGCGCGCCCGAAGGCACCGGCGAGAGAAAGCGCACCTTGTCGAAGCCGTAGTTGACGCTCATCGTCAGCCCGTCGATCCGCGGCAGCGCCTCCACCGCCATGCGGCTGAGCAGCGCCAGCGTCAGAAACCCGTGCGCGATGGTGCCGCCGAAGGGGCTATCGGCTTTCGCGCGCGCCGGATCGACATGGATGAACTGCTCGTCGAAGGTCGTCTTCGCGAAACTGTCGATCATCGCCTGGGTCACCTCGATCCAGCCGGAGACGCCGATGTCCTTGCCGACTTGCGCCATGTAATCGACAGCGCTCACGCCGGGTCGCTGCGTCATCCGCTCACCTCTCAACCAGCCGGCACGGCACGTGCGCGGCCAAACGCTGTCTCACAGCCGCCGAAAACAACCCTGGCGCGTTGCAACCAAGCCTGTTTCATCAAAGCGTTTGCGTGCAAGATAGCGGCAAATCAGAGAACCAGAAGACCTCATTGAAGGAAACATCACCCATGACAGACGGGTTCAAGCGCATCGTTCTGGCGAGCCGCCCGGACGGCACACCGGGACCGCAGAATTTCCGCCTCGAGGAGGCCGCCCTGCCCGAGCCCGGCGACGGCGAGTTCCTGGTGCGGGTGATCTACCTGTCGCTCGATCCCTACATGCGCGGACGCATGGATGCGTCGAAATCCTACGCCAAGGCGGTCGAGGTGGGCGCGACCATGGAAGGCGGCGCGGTGGGCGAGGTGATCGCCTCGAACCATCCGAAGTTCCAGGCCGGCGATTTCGTCAACGGCATGTTCGGCTGGGCCAGCCACGCGGTCTCCGATGGCACGATGGTGCGCAAGCTGGACCCGGCGCAGGCGCCGATCTCCACCGCCGTGGGCGTGCTCGGCATGCCCGGGCTGACCGCCTTCGTCGGCCTCAATGACCACGGCCGCCCGAAAGCGGGCGAGACGCTGGTGGTGGGCGCGGCCACGGGCGCGGTCGGCTCCGTCGTCGGCCAGCTCGGCAAGATCTACGGGCTGCGGGTTGTCGGCGTCGCGGGCGGCGCGGAGAAATGCGCCTATGCGGTGGAGGAACTGGGATTCGATGCCTGCATCGATCACCGCGATCCGGATCTCGCAACTCTTCTCAAGGACGCCTGTCCCGAGGGCGTCGACATCTACTACGAGAACGTCGGCGGCGCGACGCTCGAGGCGGTGATGCCCCTGATGAACGTCTGGGGCCGGATCCCGCTGTGCGGCATGATCGCCTGGTACGATCTCGGCGGTCTGGGCGCGGGCCGGCTCGAGGGCGCCGACCGGCTGCCGAAGATGTGGCGCACCATTCTGGTGCAGCGGCTGACCGTGCGCGGCTTCATCATCTTCGATCACTACGACCGCTTCCCCGCCTTCGTCGAGGAGGTCTCCGGCCACATCCGAGACGGCCGCCTGAAATACCGCGAGAGCATCGCGCAGGGGCTTGAGAATGCACCCGAGACCTTTCTCGCCATGCTCAAGGGCGGCAATTTCGGCAAGCAGCTCGTGCAGGTGGGCGCGGACCCGACGCGCTAGGACGCCGGCTCATCAATTCTTCCTGCGACTTTCCCTGAAATGCAGCCAACATGGGCTGAAAAATCCAATGACCCCTGACGCACACCTGTAATTCCGGCCATCGCCAAATCTTTTGAATCCAGGTCATATCCGCCGCTCAAGGTGTATCCAGCCATTTACTCCCGCCCCTGAGCCGTCAGTTTTATGAAAAAAATTACAATCTGTGAAAGAAATAACGCGTTCAACGCAGCGTATAGCGAGCCCATTACAGGAAACAAAACGCCAACCAAGAAATACCCCATCCCCAAATACTTTTCTTCGGAAAATTTAAAATTATAAACGTAAATATAATAGAACAAAATACATGCAATAATAACGAATCCTATACTTCCAAAAAACGCCCTAAACCCAACCTTTTCAGCGTCAATAGAACCCCTCCAATGTTTTATATAGCCATATACAAATATAAACGCATTAATAAATGAAAATACAAACGTCAGAACAAGTGCAATTATATATCTTTGGGAGCTATACAAACTATATTTATACAAATCAGCATAGCGATCAGAAAAAACTTTCAATAGTGGCGTTCTGAAAATAACTTCACTAAAGAAAGCTTCGCTATTTATTAACGGTGGAATGATCATACTGGCAACAAAAAAAACTATAGAACTTACAATCGCCAGAATAGCAAATCTCAAATTCCACCAAACATAAAAATCATAATTATCATACACATTTCCGGAAGTGTATGGCAGCAAACGCTCTGCACGCTTTCTATATTCGCAAAAACTATTTATATTATTTATTGATTCTAGCATAACCGTTCCGGAGATACATAATTCTCATACCCATATTGTGACGCATCGCAATTTTCGAACAACTCAAAAACATTGTAGATCTTGAATCTCGATTAATACCCGCGTTCCGGCGTCAACCGCCCTCTTTGCTTTCACCCATCACCATGTCGGAGACCTATGCCTTCACATTGGTTCATGTGCCTGCTTCGCGAGGCCCACCTGGCCACCTGATGACCCTTAACAAAACCTTATCGGAGAAACTGACAAGTGCAAGCACCCCGCGACACGCATGTAGAGAACTCCACCCGTCGCCCGTTCCCTTGCAGCGATTGCAGAGAAAATTGCGGAAAAACGAGCCGCTTAAGACCAGAAATCAACCCAAGGACTCTCCGAAATACCGGAGGGAAGTTGGGGCTCAGGTCAATCTCGGGGCATAGGTGTTGGAATTTAGAAAGAACGATCAAATTGGTGTAATGGAGATTCAAATTCTCTTAATGTGCATCGTTCTCATGAGTTGTAGATGCGCTGGGAAATGTGAGATTTTCAGCACTGCCTATTTTGAGAACAAACACGGCATATAAAGTATTGCTACCATTCTAAAGGCATTGGAAGATGAGAAAGAAATTAACTATAATTTTTTTGTAGTGGTTATTATAATCTCACTGCCTTTTGCTATCCAAATAGCCTTGAATAATTGGTTGCTTCATGTTTTTAGCCGCCAGTTAGACATATTTCTTTCGAAAAATATTGAGCACTATGAAATTATAACGGGAGATTCGAGTATTTACGTCGGCGGAAATGGGGAGATGTGTGGCTATAGGGCTGCTGCTGTCATATTTGCGTCGACGCCGGATAAGTATTTTCCGAATATCGCAACAAATTTTGAAAAATATCATTTTTCTCCTGTTCATGAAGGTGGCTCTTCTCCGAAGAGAGAAATGTATAAGGTGGGTGTATATTATTTATTTATTATTACAAGCGGCCCCTATAGTGCAAATTTAGACGTGAGATGCTGGTGAGCATTCGACATAAGCTTCGAGGTTCAATAGATGACTGATTATCTGATTTCGGCGCAAGATAGAATCGACTCGATACTAGAAGGCACGGAAAGAAGCTTAAGAGGACGAACAACGGTTCTCGGAAAGTGAAAAACGGCAAGCCGACCATGAGGCTCGCAAACAGCCATGACGACCTGGAATTGATAAGACCCCTGTCCGTCGAACTGCGTCAATCTTCCCGTTTCAGGGATATTCCCTAGGCAGCGCATGCGTCGGACGTCGCCATGGAGCACGAGCCATGATGGACTTGAGCTCAGGGACGCTGAACGGCGCGCGAATTTCCGCGCCGGAGCCCGTGTTGTCGCCAAGCAGCGACCGAAGACTTTCGAGACTCCGCCCCGGCGAACGCGCCGCGGCGCCGTCTTTTGAAAGCCAAGCCACTCCGCACAACTGGACTGATTCTCTCAAAACGGCGACTTCCGGGAAGTCCAATGCCGCATTGCACAATTTTCAGGCAGGGAACATTTACGGATATATTCAAATTACTTAATCGCAGCGGCACCTAAGTACTATTGCCGGGACTGAATACAGAAACCTACCGTTGCGCCGTCCGTCGGCACGCGTCTCTGACCCGTGATGCCGCGCGGGCGCACGGGCGGCGCCTGCCCCTTCCGGGCACAGCGGCGCGATGCAATGCGACCCGCCTATGCGCGGCGCATCACATGCATTGGGGGAATTCTGCTATGGATCTTATTACAGCGCTTGCGGTGTCGATCGGCCTTCTGGGCGGCGTCGCCACTTATCTTTTCCTGACCATCGGCACCATTCAGATCTGGGCGGCGTTCATCGGATGGGGCAGCTTCTACCACTGCGGCGGCGGGTCCGACGGGTTGCGCAAGAGCCTGCTCGCCAACATCTGGGGCGCGATCATGGCCACGGTGGCCCTGTTCCTGATCACTCAGGTCAATCCGGGCCTGCCCGGCCCGCTGTGGCCGGCCATCGTGGTCGCCGTCACCGTCTTCATCCTGGTGCTCGGCGCCAAGATAGAGGCATTCGCGGCGATTCCCGCCGGCGTCTACGGCTATGCGGCCACCGCCGGTTACGCGCTTTTGTCCGGCGCCAGCATTCTGGTGATCGATCTCGCCAACCCGCTGATCTGCATCGTGATTTCCATGGCGATTGGCGCGATCTTCGGCATCGTGTCGGAGAAACTCGCAGGCGCGATCTCCAAGGACTGAGCGGTCGACGCAATCACGGCAAGCGGCCCCGGCCGCTTGCCGCCGCCCAAGCTGACGGGCGTTTCGCGCACCGCTCTTGATTTGCGTCATGGTTGCCGCCGCCGCGTTCCTTCAATCTCTCCCGAACAGCCCATGGTTCCGAGAAACCAAGCCGGGAGGATTCGATGGAGTGGGAGCCCATCAGAAAGACGGCCAAGGATGCATCGCGCGCGAACCTGCGCGATTACGATGCCACGGTCTTGTCGTTTTCCTGGGAAAAAGCGCGCCTTCTGCTGGACGGACTGCCGGACGGCAGACTGAACATCGCCTACGAAGCCGTCGACCGGCACGTCGTGCACGGCGCGGGCGACAAGCTCGCGCTGCGCTGGATCGGCCGCGACGACCGGGTGGACGACTACACCTACGACCGGTTGCGGCTGGAAACCAACAAGTTCGCCAACGTCCTGCGCGGCCTCGGTATCGGTAAGGGCGACCGCGTCTATTCGCTGCTCGGCCGTGTTCCCGAACTCTACGTGGCGGTGCTGGGCGGGCTGAAGTGCGGCTGCGTCTTCTCGCCCCTGTTTTCGGCCTTCGGGCCGGAGCCGATCCTCGCGCGCATGTCCATCGGCGAGGCCACCGTGGTGGTCACGACCGCCGCGCTGTACAAGCGCAAGATCGCGCCGATCCGCGACAAGGTTCCGAGCCTGCGCCATGTGCTGGTGATCGACGCGCACGGCGCGCCGCCGCAAGGCACGCTGGATCTCGCGGACCTGATGCGCAACACCTCCAGCCACTTCGACATCGAGCCCACGGGGCCCGAGGACATGGCGCTGCTGCATTTCACCAGCGGCACCACCGGCAAGCCGAAAGGCGCCGTGCACGTGCATGAAGCCGTGGTCGCGCACACTGTCACCGGCCGCTACGCGCTCGACCTGCATGAAGACGACATCTTCTGGTGCACCGCCGATCCCGGCTGGGTCACCGGCACCTCCTACGGCATCATCTCGCCGCTCGCCATCGGCTGCACGATGATCGTCGACCAGGCGGAATTCGATGCGGAACGCTGGTACCGCATCCTGCAGGATCAGAAGGTCACGGTCTGGTACACTGCGCCGACCGCCATCCGCATGCTGATGAAGATCGGCGGCGACATCATCGGGCAATACGACCTGTCGCACCTGCGCTTCATGGCGAGCGTCGGCGAGCCGCTCAATCCCGAGGCCGTCACGTGGTCGAACGAGGTCTTTGGCCGCCCCTTCCACGACAATTGGTGGCAGACGGAGACCGGCGGCATCATGATCGCCAACTACGCGGCCATGGACGTGTGGCCCGGCTCGATGGGCAAACCGCTGCCGGGAATCGCGGCCAGCGTCGTCGAACGCACCGACGAGGGCCTGCGCGAAATCACCAAGCCCAACACGGTCGGCGAACTGGCGCTCAGGCCCGGCTGGCCGTCGATGATGCGGGCGTATCTCCATGAGGACGCGCGCTACCGCAAGTGCTTCGACGACGGCTGGTATCTGTCAGGCGATCTCGCGATGCGCGACAAGGACGGATACTTCTGGTTCGTCGGCCGCGCCGACGACGTGATCAAGAGCGCGGGCCACCTGATCGGACCGTTCGAGGTGGAAAGCGCCCTGATGGAGCATGAGGCGGTCGCGGAGGTCGGTGTCATCGGCATCCCCGATCCCGTCGCCGGCGAGGTGGTGAAGGCCTTCGTCGGACTGAAGCCCGGCTACACGCCGAGCGACGACCTGGCCAAGGAACTGCTGGGACATGCCCGGGTGCAGCTTGGTCCCGCCGTGGCGCCCAAGCAGATCGCCTTCCGGACAAACCTGCCCAAGACCCGCAGCGGCAAGATCATGCGGCGCCTGCTGAAGGCGCGCGAGCTCGGCTTGCCCGAGGGCGACACCTCGACGCTGGAAAGCGAGGAACGATGACCGCAACGACATCAAAGCCGCATCTGACGCGCGGCCATGCGCTCGATCTGCTCAGGGCGATGATCCGCGTGCGGATGTTCGAGGACAAATGCGCCGAGCTCTACACCCGGGAGAAGATCCGCGGCTTCCTGCATCTTTATGACGGCGAGGAGGCGATCGCCGCGGGCATCATCCCGGTGCTGGGCCCGAACGACCGCATCGTCGCCACCTACCGCGAGCACGGCCATGCGCTGGCGCGCGGCATCCCGATGAACGCCGTGATGGCGGAGATGTACGGCAAGAAATCGGGGTGTTCCGGCGGGCGCGGCGGCTCGATGCATCTCTTCGACGCCGCGAGAAATTTCTGCGGCGGCAACGCCATCGTCGGCGGCGGGCTGCCGCTGGCCGTGGGCCTGGCGCTGGCGGACAAGATGCGCGGCGAGACCCGCATTTCCGCCTGCTTCTTCGGCGAGGGCGCGGTGGCCGAAGGCGAGTTCCACGAGGCAATGAACCTGGCGACCCTGTGGAACCTGCCGGTGCTTTTCGTGTGCGAGAACAACCGCTACGCGATGGGAACGGCGCTGGAGTATTCCGAAAGCGAGACCGACATCCACGCCAAGGCGGCCAGCTACGAGATCGCATCCGAGGCCGTCGACGGCATGGACGTGGTCGCCGTGGAGGCGGCGGCGCGGCGCGCCCAGGAGATGATCAACACCAGCGGCAAACCGTATTTTCTGGAATGCCGCACCTATCGCTTCCGGCCGCATTCGATGTTCGACGCCCAGCTCTACCGCGAGAAGGCCGAAATCGACGAGTGGCGCAAGAAGGGACCCATCGTCCGCTTCCGCGGCTGGCTGCAACAGACCGGCCTGGCGCATGAGGCGGATATCGAGACGATCGAGCGTGAGGTTGCGGCGGAAATCGACGCGGCGGTGGCCTTCGCCGAAGCGGCCGAGTGGGAACCGCTTGCGGATCTGGCGCGGTTCGTCACCGCCGAGGACCGACCGGCACCGCCCGCGGCGCCCCGGCCCGCGGGAAAGACGATCCAGACGACGTACCGCGAAGCCGTGCGCGAGGCGATCATCGACGCGATGAGCCGCGACGAGCGCGTCTTTCTGATGGGCGAGGACGTCGGCCGCTATGGGGGCTGCTATGCGGTCACAAAGGGGCTGATCGGCGAATTCGGCCCCGACCGCATCCGCGACACGCCGCTGTCGGAATCCGGGTTCACCGGAGCGGGCATCGGCGCGGCGCTCGCCGGCATGCGGCCGATCGTCGAGTTGATGACGGTGAATTTCAGCCTGCTGGCGCTGGACCAGATCCTCAACACGGCCGCCACCATCCGCCACATGTCGGGCAACCAGTTCGGCGTGCCGCTGGTGATCCGCATGGCGACGGGCGCCGGCCGCCAGCTCGCCGCCCAGCATTCGCATTCGCTCGAGGGCTGGTACGCGCATATTCCCGGCCTGCGGGTGCTGGCGCCGGCCACGCTCGAAGACGCACGCGGCATGCTGTGGACCGCCCTGCAGGATCCCGATCCGGTGCTGATCTTTGAAAACGTCATGCTCTACAACCGCGCCGGCACGCTCGCGGCCAACGCCGGGCCTGTGGACATCGACCGCGCCGTTATGCGCCGCGAGGGCGATGCGCTGACGCTGATCACCTACGGCGGCTCGCTGTTCAAGACGCTGGAGGCGGCGGATTCGCTGGCCTCCGACGGCATCGAGGCGGAGGTCATCGATCTGCGCAGCCTGCGGCCGCTGGACGACGCCACCATCATGGCCTCGCTGGCGAAGACCCATCGCGCGGTGATCATTGACGAGGGCTGGCGCTCGGGCAGTCTGGCGGCGGAAATTTCCGCGCGCATCACCGAGCAGGCGTTCTGGGATCTCGACGCGCCGGTCGGCCGGGTCTGCAGCGCGGAAGTGCCGATCCCCTATCCCAAACACCTGGAAGACGCCGCCATCCCGCAGGCGGAGACCATCGTTGCGGCCGCCAAAACCGTTCTCGGCCGGGGGTGACGGGTCATGGGCGAATTCAGAATGCCCTCGCTTGGCGCCGACATGGAGGCCGGCACGCTGGTCGAATGGCTCGTCAAACCCGGCGACACCGTGAAGCATGGCGACATCATCGCCGTCGTCGAGACCCAGAAAGGCGCCATCGAGATCGAGGTCTTCGAGGACGGCGTCTTCGAGACGTCTCTCGTGGAGATTGGCGACACGGTTCCGGTCGGCACGCCGCTGGCGATCATCAACGGCGCGGGGGCGGAACCGAGCAAGGCGCCCGCCGCCGCGCCACCCATTGTCCCCACACCAGAAACGCCTGTCGTGCCCGAACGACCGGTGATTGCGGAGAGGCCGCACGCCGAGCAGGGTGGCGCGGGCCGGCAACGCATTTCCCCCGCGGCGCGACGCCTCGCCGCCCGCGAGAAAATCGACACCGCCGCCCTCGCCGGCTCCGGGCCGGACGGGGCCATCGTTCTCAATGACGTCGAGCGCGCGGCGGCCGGACGGCTTGCCGCGAAGCCGCCGGAGAAGGCGCAGCCGGCCGGCAGCGTCAACCTTGAGGCCATGCGCACGGCCATCGCCGCCGCCATGGCGCGCTCCAAACGCGAAATCCCGCACTACTATCTGCGCGACACCGTCGACGTGACGAACGCGCAGGCCTGGCTGGCGGACGCCAATGCCGAGCGCCCCCGGCGGAACGGCTGCTTCTGGCCGCTCTCTTCGTGAAGGCCGTGGCGATCGCTACGCTCAAGTATCCGGAATTCAGCGGCAGCCATGGCGAAGACGGCTTCACGCCGGCGCCCTCCACCCATGTCGGCGTGGCGATCGCGATTCGCGGCGGCGGTCTCGTCGCTCCCGCGATCCACGACACAGCTCACCTGTCGCTCGACGAGGTCATGACCGCCCTGCGCGATCTGGTGGCCCGCGTGCGGGCCGGACGCTTCAGGAGTTCCGAGATCGCCGACCCGACCATCACCGTCTCCAGTCTCGGTGACCGGGGCGTGGAGGCGCTCTATGGGGTGATCTATCCGCCGCAGGTGGCCATCGTCGGCTTCGGCAAGGCGGCGGAGCGGCCCTGGGTCGTGGACGGCGTCGTCGTGCCGCGCGCGCTCGTCACCGCGACGCTCGCCGCAGACCACCGCGTCAGCGACGGCCATCGCGGCGCGCTGTTTCTCTCAAAAATCGGCAGCTTGATGCAAGACCCGGAGGCCCTATGACCGATCAGGACATTCGTCAGGCGATCAGCGAGGAACTGGAGCGCATCGCGCCGGACATCGATTTCGGCGCGGTGGATCCAACGAGCGACCTGCGCGAGGAACTGGATATCGACTCCATGGACTTCCTCAATTTCATCACCGCCCTGCACCAGCGTCTCGGGATCGACATTCCGGAGCTCGACTACCCCAAACTGACGACGCTCGACGGCGCCGCCGCCTATGTGGCGAAGACGCTCGGGGAGAGCGCCGCGTAATACGGGACACCTGTTCCTGCGGGCCATCGCGAATGTTCGGGGTCCGCACCGCACAGGCCGAGGACACGAAAACGCCCTGCCCGGAGGATCCGGACAGGGCGCACTTCATCGTATGGAATCGAAGCGGTCCTGGAGCAAATCCAGGATAAGTGGATACCGGTTATCCGTCCGGATTTGCGCCAAAACAAGGACTTAGAGCAACGATCCGATTCTGTGAGAATCGGATCTGCTCTAGACCACGGTGACGGTCAGATCGCCCACGCCATCGACATGACATTCCATGACGTCGCCCTTGACGACGGCGGCGACGCCCGAAGGCGTGCCCGACATGATCACATCGCCCGCCGCCAGCTCGAAATAGTCCGACAGATAGGAAATCATTTCCGGCACCTTCCAGATCAACTGGTTGAGGTCACCCGTCTGACGCACCGCGCCGTTGACCTTCAGTTCGATCAGGCCGCTGTCCGGATGGCCGATCTCGGAGGCCGGCACGATCGGGCCCATCGGCGCGGAGCGCTCGAACGCCTTGCCGATTTCCCACGGACGGCCGAGCTTCTTGGCCACGCCCTGCAGGTCGCGGCGGGTCATGTCGAGACCGACCGCATAGCCGTAGACATGGTCGAGCGCCTTCTCGACCGGGATGTTCGTGCCGCCGCTCTTCAGCGCCACGATCAACTCGACCTCATGATGCACATCGGACGTCTGCGCCGGATAGGGGAACTCGCCGGACAGATCGATGTTGTCCGGATTCTTCTGGAAGAAGAACGGATCCTCGCGGTCGGGATCGTGACCCATCTCGATGGCGTGCGCCGCGTAATTGCGGCCGATGCAATACACCCGGCGCACAGGAAACTCCTGGCTGGTTCCCTTGACCGGGATTGCCACCGTGGCCGGCGGTGTGATCACGAACTCAGACATGCAAAACCTCTGTTTTCTATGGGCGTTGAACACTCGCGAAAACCCTAAACAATTTTCGACCAATCGCAACCAATTTCTTATTTTTAGATTCCCCCTTGCAATAATCAAATGGTTTGCGATGATATGGGCAATTGAGCCTGAATTGGTCAACCAATATAGAGGTTGCGCGTGCTGACGAGACCGGAATCATCCGAGCGGGAAAATGCCATCGCCGCCATGCGCGCGTTCATCGAATCGAGCGCCTATGGCCCCGGCGACCGGCTGCCGGCGGAGCGCGAGCTGATCGGGCACCTGCAGATCAGCCGCACCACACTGCGCAAGGCGCTGGATGCGCTGGAGCGCGAGGGCGTCATCTGGCGGCACGTCGGCAAGGGGACGTTTGTTTCCGGCCACAGCCAGGACAATGGGCTGGGCACGATCGGCAGCCTCGCGGGCATTGCCCAGCAGCTCACCCCGGTGCGCATGATGCGCGCGCGGCTGTGCATCGAGCCGGCGATCGCCGGCGAGGCCGCGGTCAACGCCTCCAAGGAGGCCGTCACCCGCGTGAAGCTGGCCATGGACCGCGCCCGGCGCGCGCAAAGCTGGGCAGACTACGAGACCCAGGACGACCTGTTTCACCGCTCGGTCGCGGAGGCGTCGGACAACATCCTGCTGATCTCGCTCTTCGAGCAGCTCAATCGCGTGCGCCGTGCCGTCGCGGTGAGCACGGTCATCCGCAACACGGACCGCCCGCCCGAGGGGCACTCAAGTTTTCTGGAGCATGAACGCATCGTGGCCGCGATCACGGACCGTGATTCCAAGGCCGCCTATGACGCCATGCGCCGGCACATCGGCTCTGTCTCGGCACGCCTTTTCGGGGAGGTGTGACGCAGGGATTTCTATTCAGAAGGTCAGACAGAGCTACACGCCGCGGCCTTTTGCAATTCACCGGACACATGTCCGTTCTTTGGGAGGAAAACCATGAAGACCTTACTACGCAAATTCGGTGCAACGCTGGCGGCGGTCCCGCTCGCCATCGGGCTGATGGCCTCCGCGGCCCAGGCCGACACGATCAAGATCGCACTGGCGGAAACGCCCTCGGACGAACTTGCCGCCTTCTTTGTCGCGCTCGACCGCGCCAAGGCCGCCGGGCTGGACTACGAATGGACCGCCTTCTCCGATGAGGAACTGGCGATCCAGGCGGTGCTCAGCGGCCAGATGGACATCGGCTTCGGCACACCATACGCGGCCATGCAGCGCTCCAAGGCGCCGCTGCGCATCGTGTTCCAGCTCTCCAAGCTGAAGTTCTTCCCCGTCACGTCGAAGAAGTACTCCAAGCTGGAAGATCTGAACGGCGAGCCGATCATGCTGCATTCGCGCGGCGGCGGCACGGACTCCATTGCCAACGTCATCGAGGAGAAGGTGGGCATCAAGTTCGGCGACCGCTCCTACGTGCCCGGCTCGTCCAACCGCGTCGCCGCCCTGATGGCCGGTCAGACGGACGCGACCATCGTCGACTTGTCCAACAAGAACAAGGTGATGAAGCTCGCCGGCGACAAGTTCAACGTCCTGCCGATGTTCGAGGTCGACGCGAGCGACGAGGCGCTGTTCGCCAATCTCGACTGGATCAAGGCCAACGAGAAGGACGTGGACATCTTCGTGAAGGCGCTGGTCAGCACCTGGCAGGACATGGCGAAGGATCCGACGATCATCAGCCGCGAAACCAATCCGGAAGGCCCGATCGGCCAGCTTCCGCCGGAAATCCTCGGCAGCCTCGACGAGTTCTACACCAACGCCGTCGAGGGCGGTCTCTACGACCCCAACGGCGGTGGCCGCAAGGCCGCCAAGGCGGACATGGAGTGGTACACCGCCGCCGGTCAGTTGGAAGGTGATCCGGAGACGCTGAACATCGAGGACTTCTGGTACCTCGCTCCTCTCGACGCAGCGACCAAGTAAGCCGGTCGCGCGGCCGCCGGGCACCAGTTCCGGCGGCCGCACTCGCTCAAATCGAGGAATAAATTGATGCCGAGCCGTTCGCTCCTCCTGAAATTCCTGTCGGCTGTGCTTGTCTTTGGCGCATGGGAAATCGCAGGCCGGATTCCGGTCAGCTATGCCTTTCCAACCTTCAGTGACTCCATGGTCGCGCTCGTCAGAATGGCGATCGACGGCACCTTGTGGGTCGCCTATATCGAGACGCTGCAGCCGCTTGTAGTCGGTGTCGGAATTTCCGCGTTTCTCGGAATCGGCCTCGGTCTCTGGATCGGCCTGTCGAGCAAGTTCGACTGGCTGTTCTCACCGATCTTTGTGGTCATGCAGGCCGCACCTCTCGCGGCCCTGATCCCGCTTCTGGTGATGGCCTACGGCATCGGACTGACGTCAAAGGTCTTTGTCGTCTGCATCATGGCGATGCCCGTCATCGTCCTGAACACCAGCGGCGCGGTTCGCAATACGCCCGCCTCGTTCAAGGAAATGGGCCGCGCGTTTCTCGGATCCCGGTTCGACATCGTCCTGAAGATCATCGTCCCCGCCGCCTCGCCGCTGATCTTCTCGGGCCTGCGTCTGGGCATGTCGGCGGGCTTCATCGGCGCGATCCTGGCGGAACTGAAAATCACGCCGACCGGCGTCGGCGACATCATCACCTACAGCCGTTCGATTGCCGATTACCCAAGCATGTACGCGGCGATCTTCTCGATCATCCTGCTCGCGATCCTGTTCCTGAACCTGCTCGAGCGTCTTGAAGTGTTTTTGTTTGAAGGAAATGTCCGTGGTTATGCCTCAGATTAAAGAAGTCACCGGCGAGCTTGACGTGCCGAAGCCGGACAATGCCGTGGTCGCGCGGAACGTTTCCAAGACCTACGGCAAGACCGAGGCGCTCAAGGATCTCTCCTTGGAGTTTCCGCGTGGCCAGCTGACGTCCCTGCTCGGCCCCTCGGGCTGCGGCAAGACGACGTTGCTGAAGATCATCGCCGGGCTGCTGGAGCCGACGTCGGGAGAGATCGAGGTGAACGGGCAGCCGGTCGATGGACCGGGACCCGATCGCGCCTTCGTCTTCCAGGATTTCGCGCTGCTTCCCTGGGCGAGCGTGATCCGCAACGTGGCCTTCGGGCTGGAGCTGCGCGGCACGCCCAAGTCCGAGCGCGAGGCCATCGCGGAGAAATACATCAAGGACGTCGGCCTGGCCGGCTTCGAGAAGAGCTATCCGCACGAGCTTTCCGGCGGCATGCGCCAGCGTGTCGGCCTGGCCCGCGCGCTCTCCGTCGACGCGCAGGTCCTGCTCATGGACGAGCCCTTCTCCGCGGTAGACGAACAGACCCGGCGCAAGTTCCAGGAGGATCTGCTCAACCTGGTTCAGCACGAGAACAAGACGTTCATCTTCGTAACCCACTCGATCGAAGAAGCCGTCTACGTGTCGGATCAGATCGCCATCCTGCTGCCGCGTCCCAGCCGGGTTTCGGAAATCATCCGGCCTGGCGGCTTCCGCCAGAAGGGAATCGACGGCATCCGCCGCGATCCCGAATACCTGGATATCGTCGACAAGATCTGGGCGTCCCTGCGCAGCTACGTGGAATAGGGGGTGACATGACCGTATATGGATACAAACTTCCGGCAATGTCGTCGCTGATCCTGTGGGGACTGCTGTGGGAGATCGTCGGTCAGGCAGATCTGACCTTCTTCATCCCGCCCTTGTCCGAAGTGTTCACGACCCTGCTTTCGATCATTGGAACCAAGCCCTTCCTGAAGGCTCTGTCGGAGACGGCATACGCGTTCAGCGCCGGCGTGATGTTCTCGATCGTGATCGGAATCCCGATCGGCATCCTGATGGGCAAGAACCGCCTGCTGGACGAACTGCTCCTGCCCTGGGTCAACATCTTCCTCAGCGCGCCGCTGACGGCGCTTGTTCCGGTGCTGATGGTGCTCTTCGGCTTCGGCATGAAGTCGATCATCATCACGACGTCGCTGTTCGCGATCTGGATCATCATCCTGAATTCGCGGGCCGGCGTCATGCAGATCAACCGCTCGCTGGTCGAGATGGCACGCAGCTACGGCGCAAGCCCGCTGGATGCGTTCTTCAAGATCTACTTCTGGGCGGCCCTGCCGGAAATCCTTGGCGGCGTCCGCATCGGCGTCATCCGGGCGGTGAAGGGCGTGATCATCGGCCAGTTGCTGATCTCCATCGTGGGGTTCGGCGCGCTGTTCGAGCTCTACGCCAACAACTTCCTGATGGCCCACTTCTGGGCGGTGCTGCTGGTGCTCTTCGCGCTTGCCTTCACCGTCTCGGAGTTTCTCGCCTACCTGGAACGCCGGGTGGCCTATTACGCCGCAAGCCGCTAAAGGTCCGGCGCCACAAGATCAAAGGAGCAGGCCCGAAACGGCCTGCTCTTTTTCATTTCATGGCGCTCTTTCATTGCCGGGCGTTCAGACTCCGTCGCGCGCCTCCGCATCGCGCAGCAGCGCACGGTTCAACGCCCGCGCCAGCTCGATCCGCCGGAACGGCTTGCGCAGCAGGATGGCGTCCTCGCCGAGCTCCGCGGCGCCGACGCGCGCCGTCTCCGCGTAACCGGTCATGAAGACCACCGACAGCGTCGGAGACAGCGTCCGCGCGCGCCGCGCCACATCGGCGCCCGGCATGCCGTTGGGCAGACGGATGTCGGTCAGCAGGAGGTCGAACTCCGCGCCCTGCTCCAGAATGGCGATCGCCTCCGGACCATCCGCCGCCACGGTCACGCGGTAGCCGAGGCGCTCGAGCGATTCCGCCGCGATCCGGCGCATATCCGCGTCGTCCTCGACAACCAGGATGTCCTCAGCGCCGGCCGCGACGTGCCTGATCGGAACATTATCGCTGTCGATGAGAGCGTCATCGTCGAGTTTCGGCAAATACAGCACCACCGTTGTGCCCTCACCCGCGACGCTCGACAGCGACACCCCGCCGCCGGACTGCAGCGCGAAACCGTAGACCATGCTGAGCCCAAGCCCGGTGCCGGCTCCCACGTCCTTGGTGGTGTAGAACGGTTCGAACGCATGCGCGACCACGTCCTTGGACATGCCCTCGCCATTGTCCGTGACGGCGATCGAGACATAGTTGCCCGGCGGCAGCTCCAGTTCGCCGGCGACAATCGGGTCGTTCACATCCGCGTTGGTGGTGACAATCGACAAGTGCCCCCGTCAGGCATGGCGTCCCGGGCGTTCAGCGCGAGATTGAGAAGCGCGTTCTCCAGCAGCGGCCGGTCCACCAGAGAGCGCCAAAGGCCCGTGTCGTGACGGATCGTCAGCGTGATGGACTCGCCCAGCGTGCGCCGCAGCAGCACGGCGAACTCGGACAGGTCCGTATCCAGCTGCGTCGGTTCCTGTCTCAACGGCTGCCGGCGCGAGAACGCCAGCAACTGCCGGGTCAGGCCCGCGCCGCGCGCACCCACCCGCGCGATCGCCTGCAACAGCTCCTCGCGCTCGGACGCCTTCAGATCCGGCTCCTCCAGCAGCAGCTCGACATTGCCCAGGATCACGCCGAGCAGATTGTTGAAATCGTGCGCCACGCCGCCCGTGAGCTGGCCCAGCGCTTCCATCTTCTGTGACTGGCGCAGCCGCTCCTCGAGCATCCGCCGCTCGGTGACATCGATGCCGAGAGCGAGAAATCCCTCCACCGTGCCGTCCTCGCCCTTTTGCGGCACGAACCGCAACTCGACGTTCCGGGTCTTGCCGTCCGGATAGGTCAGGACCTCCGAGAACGCCTGCGTCTCGCCGCGCAAGACGCCGATCAGCCGCGGCTGGAGCCGGCTGGAGACCTCCGGATCGAAAACCTCGGCGGCATTCATCTGCAGCACGTCCTCGGGTGTACGGCCATACCAGATCGTGGCCTCCCGGTTGGCGAAACGAAACCGCATGGAGCGGTCCACGTAGAGCACCAGCGCGGGCAGCGAGTCCGCGACAAGACGCAGGTTCTGCTCGCTCTCGCGCAGCGCCTCGGCGGCGGTCCGCTGCGCGGTGATGTCGCGGGCAATCCCCTCCACGCCGACGAAGACGCCATCCTCGTCGCGGATCATGCGCGCCGTGGTCGACACCCAGACCAGGGCGCCATCCTTGCGGCGCAGCCGCTCCTCGTACCCCTGTATCAGGCCACCTGAATCACGGAAGGCCGCGAGAAAACGCGGGCGCCCGGCGGGGTCGGCATAGACGTCGGCAAGCTGCTTGCCGATCATCTCGGGCATGGTGTACCCCAGCAGCGTCTCCGCGGAGGGCGACACCATGACAATGCGCCCTTCCACATCCGTGCGGTAGTAGGTGTCCACCATGTCATCGAGGATCGCCCGGTAGCGCCGCTCGCTGGCTTCCACCTCCTCACGGCTCGCCCGCACCGCATCCTGCGAGAGCTTCAGCCGGCCACGCAACTCGTTGAAGGCCGAGACCAGCATGTCGAGTTCGTCGCGATGCTCGGGCGGATTGGGTTTGCGTTCCAGCCGCATGGGTATCCCCATGTTCTCTGGATCCAGCGCCGTGAGATAGCCGGCGATCCCGTGCACGTGCCGGGTCATCAACTGGTAAAAGATGAAGAACATGAAGATCGCGACCAGGAAGGTCTGGACGATCGTCCACAGCAGGATCGCCCGCGCCTGACCAAACAGGCGCGAATAGACGCTGGTCATATCCGCGGAGATGGCGAGGTCGCCGATATGCAGCGCGTCGCCGCGATAGCTGTACTCGATGGGGTAAACCCGCATGAGCGTGGCGTCGGGATTGTCGGCCGCGCCCGCGCTCACCAGCACCCTTTCGCCTTCAAGAACGCTGACTTCGGTGAAATCCTGATGCTTCGCGATCGCCCGCACCAGATTGTTGAGCTGCGCGAGGTCCTGCACCCAGAGCGCCAGCGCGATGGCCCCTTCGGCGTCGCGTTTGCCGTCAAGAAACGCCGCCTCGAGATCCGAGCGGCTGGCCTTGTATTCGGTGTAGACCTGGACGGCGCCGCTCAGGACGCCGATGAGCAAGCTGAAGGCGACGATGTAGTAGATCATCGTGCGCACGACCCGTTTCGGGTATTGCTTCCCCATTGATCATCACCTGATCATCGCCGAATGACTGCCAGGCGAAGCGGCATCCCTTCGCCCGGCGCAGCTCCGGGCGGAACGGTCCCCAATCTGGGTCAATCGCGCCGCGAAGCAATCACTATAATTGCGTACGGACGACGCGCAATCGAGGGAAAGTGCGTTGTCCGGACACGATGCCGTCGCAGAAACACGGGTGCCGGGACGGCCTCGCGAGACAGCACCCGGTCAACGGCCGCCGCGCGCCGCGGGAAACGACGCCCGCACGATGGCGTCATAGGCGCCGCTGGCCTTCATCTCGCGCAGCACATCGGCGAGCGGGCCGGCCAGATCGGCATGCCGAACATTCAGATAGACGTAGATATCCGGCCGTATCAGCACATGATCCTGCACATGATGCGTCTTCTCGAGGCGCCGCCGGCGCAAGTTGCGCAGGCCAACCTGACGCTCGATGATGATGTAGTCCACACGCGCGCGCTGCAGCATCTGGAACAATTGCCCGATCGTGTCGACCTCCACCGTCGTCGCGATTCCGGAGAGCCTCTGTTCGGCGATCTTGAGGCCGTTGAGGAAGCCGACGGCACGGCCCTTCAGCGCGCTCCAGCCGTCGATCGGCGGCGTATCCTTGCGCGCAATGACGACGAACTCCGCCTGATAATAGCTCTCCGGAACCCGCACCAGACCTGAATAGCGCGCCTCGAGACCGGCCACGCGGAACAGATCGCCGTCATCGATGCCCGCGTTGGTGTTCATCAACGCGCGCTCCGCCGGAAGGCGCGTGATCGTGATGCCGACGCCAAGCCTGGCGAAGGCCTCGGCAAACAGCCTGTCGAGAAATCCCGGCGCGCCGTCCCGGGTGCGGGAGAAGGGCGGTCCCACGGCGGTGACCATATGAAGCGTTCTTGCGGCCGGTTGCGCGGCATCCGGTTGCGCCCGGGCGAGGATCGGGGACAGCGGAAGGGTCAAGACGAAGACGAGCAGCAGCCACGCCGATCCGCCCCGCCCGTGTCGCGGGGATCGAGCCCTCGCGAAATGCCCGCACCGGGCCATCAACATCCCGCCCGCTCCTCTCTCGGCGTCGCTTGCGGATCACCGGAGCGCCGGAATCCCGCCCCGGCGGCCCCGAAATCGCAATTGGACCGTCTCCCTCGCCGCGCCTATCGCAGGCGCGCCAGCAGGTCCGGGGTCGGATAGGCGTCCGCCGGCAGGCCGAGCTGCTGCTGAACGGACCGCACCGCCGCACGTGTCATGGCGCCAATCGTGCCATCGACACCACCGACATCATATCCCTTGCTCACGAGCAACTGCTGGAGTTGTTTCGTCTCCGCCGCACTCAACGCGGTCACCTCCGCGTTGCCGCGGCTGCGCGGCGGAGCACCCGCAAGCCGGGTGGCGAAATACGCCGCCGTCGTCGCATAGACGAACGACTGGTTCCACTCCAGGTAGATATCGAAGTTGCGGTAGGCGATGAAGGCGGGACCGTTGCGTCCCATGGGCAGCAACAGCGCCACCGGCGTACCGTCGCCCGGCAGTGCGCTGCCGTCGGCGCGGGTCACGCCCCAGGACTTCCATTGCGAGCGCGGCAGGCGGATCGACAGGTCGGCCTGTTCCCAGGGCATCGATCGCGGCACCCGCACTTCCTCCAGCCACGGCTCGCCCGCGTGCCAGCCGAAATCCTTGATCAGCCGCGCGCCCGACGCCAGCACATCCGCCTCGCTGCGCAGCAGGTCGCGGCGGCCGTCGCCGTCGTAATCCACCGCCAGGCGCATATAATCGGAGGGCAGGAACTGAAGCTGGCCAAGCTCGCCGGCCCAGGCGCCGACCATCTGCCGAGCCGTCAGATCGCCGTGGTCGATGAGCCGCAGCGCGTCCATCAACTGCGGCCGGAACAGCTCCGGCCGGCGGCAGTCATAGGCCAGCGTCGCCAGAGACCGCAGCACCGGCAGATCGCCGATGTTGGCGCCGAAATCCGTCTCCAGCCCCCAGAACGCCGTGATCACCGGCGCCGGTACCCCGTACTCGCGCTCCAGCGCGGCGAAGATCTTGGCATAGGTCTTCATCCGCTTGGCGCCGTGCTGCATGCGGTATTTGGCCACCATGCGGTCGGAAAACGTCAGAAAGCTTTGCGAAAAGACGCCCTGGGCGCGGTCCTTGCGCACGATTTCGGGCGCATAGGTCATGCCGTCCAGCGCCGAGGAAATGGCGTGCGCGGAGATGCCCTGCGCCCTCGCCTCCGCCTTGAAGTCCGCCAGCCAGCGGTCAAAATTCGCGGTGTTGCGGCAGCCAGCAGCCTGCGCGGTCACGGCGCTCGCAACGAGGCTCGCGCCCAGCGCGAGGCCCGCGATTGCGGCCCGCAAACGGGCCCCCGCCGTCATTCCTGTCCGCCCGTGCCGCATCGCATCCTCCTCAAACGATTGTCCGCAATCCCGTTGCGCAAATCAGTGCCGCAAATCAGTGCCACAACTGTGCCAGCCCACCCCCGACAGTCAAGGGCCGCGGCGACGGCCGCCGCGATGCTCGGGATGCAACAGACTGTCCCCGATCGCGCCGATTGCCTGAGACGCGCTGCCGTCGCACACTGCGCCGCGCGACGGCCTTGGAGACGGCCCGGGGTACAATCGTCACGCCCATGCAATGAGGACATCGTTTTGACGCTCGATCTGAACACCCGCACCGGCTGGCCCGAGGACCTGCGCTTTCTGGTCGACCGCTATCCCCGCGACACCTGGCAGGCGCACGGAAATCTGGGCTCCATGGCCCGTTTCTGGCTGCAGCGCCACGACATGTTCCGTGAACTCGGCGGCATGCTCAAGGAGGGCACCCACGCCTTTCGCGAGGGCGAAACCTCGGCCGATCAGTTCCAGGCCTGGCTCGTGCCCCGGCTGCAATTCTTTCTCGGCCAGTTGCACGAACACCACAACATCGAGGACCATCACTATTTCCCGGTGTTCCAGGCGGCGGAAAAGCGGCTGGCGCGCGGGTTCGACGTGCTCGAGAGCGACCACGAGACCATCCACCAGGCGCTCGCCGCCAATGCCGACAGCGCCAACCAGCTGCTGGGCGCGCTGCACAAGTCCGGCGACGCGCGGCGTTTTGCCGCCGACCGCTACGCGGATGTGAGCGACGCCCTGCTGGGCCAGCTGATGCGCCATCTCAACGACGAGGAAGACCTGATCATCCCGCTGATTCTGGACCGCGGTGAGCCGGCCCTCGGCGTCGGCTGAGCCCTGGCCGCCGCATCATTGGCAGCCCCGCTTGCGCACAGCGGGGCGCCGCCGTCCGGCGCGGGGCGCATTTTGGGGTTGATTGATCCGGACGACCCGGCTCATCATGGCGACCACACCGTTGCCGCCGGGGCGACGCCCCCCGTCCCATCATGCTTGCCGGAGTCCCGTTGTTATCTGTTGCTGCGCCTATTAAATTAACATGTTAAAGTTCAACTCTGCGTTTCACGAACCGCGATGAGGGAGGTCTCATGCCACACATCACCCTGGAATATTCCGCAAATCTGGCGGAAGCGATCGATGTGCAGGGCGCCGTCGACGCGCTGCATCTGGCCGCTGCCGGATCGGGCCTGTTCGATATCGGCGCCATCCGCACCCGCGCCGCAAGACGCGAACAGTATCGCGTCGGCGACGGCGATCCGGCCAACGGCTTCGTGCAGGTGATCGCGCGCTTCCGCGAAGGCCGCGATCCGGCGCAGGTCGAGGCGCTCGGCGAGGCGTTGTTCGCCAGCCTCAACACGGCCCTCGCCAGGGCTTATGACACTCACCCCCTCGCGGTGACCCTCGAGTTGCACGAGATCACCCAGCGGACCTTCCGCCGCAACACAGTCAAGGACCGGAACGGCTGACCGCCGTGGCCCACAGCGACGCACAGGAACCGCACATGCCAACCCCCGACGACAACCCGAGCCGCGCGGCCGCGGCGCTGTCCCGATTTTCCGGCTCACCGGTCGGCCACTTCATCGCCGGACGCAGCGATGCGGGCTCGGGCGAGACCTTCGACACCCACTGCCCCGCCGACGGCAGGCTGCTGGCCCGCGTGGCGCGCGGCACCGCGGCCGATGTCGACCGCGCGGCCGTTGCCGCGCGTGAAGCCTTCGAGAGCTGGGCTGCGACCGGCGGCGCGCAACGCCGCGCGATCCTGCACGCCATCGCCGACGGCATCGTCGCGCGCGCCGACGAGATCGCCCTGATCGAGGTGATGGATACAGGCCAGCCGATCCGCTACATGGCCAAGGCGGCGCTGCGGGCGGCGGAGAACTTCCGCTTCTTTGCCGATCGCGCGCCCTCGGCCAACGACGGTCTCTCCCTGCCTTCCGCCGATCACGTCAACTACACCACGCGCCAGCCCATCGGCCCGGTCGGCGTCATCACACCGTGGAACACGCCCTTCATGCTGTCGACGTGGAAGATCGCCCCCGCACTGGCCGCCGGCTGCACGGTGGTGCACAAGCCGGCCGAATGGAGCCCGCTGACCGCCAGCCTGCTGGCGGAAATCTGCTCCGACGCGGGCCTGCCCGCGGGCGTTCTCAACACCGTCCATGGCCTGGGCGAGGAAGCCGGCGTAGCGCTCACCGAGCATCCCGACATCAAGGCTATCGCCTTCGTCGGCGAAAGCGTCACCGGCAGCCGCATCATGAAGCAAGGCGCGGACACGCTGAAGCGCGTGCACTTCGAACTCGGCGGCAAGAACCCGGTCATTGTCTTCGACGACGCGGATCTCGACCGGGCGCTCGATGCGGTGCTGTTCATGATCTACAGCCTCAACGGCGAGCGTTGCACCTCGTCCAGCCGTGTGCTCATTCAAGCGTCGATCTACGACGACTTCACCACGCGGCTGGCCGAACGCGTCGCCCGCATCAGGGTCGGCGACCCGCTCGATCCGGCAACCGAACTCGGGCCGCTGATTCACGCCCGTCATCTCGACAAGGTGCTGTCCTATCCCGCCAAGGCGCGGGCCGAGGGCGCCACCGTGGCCGCCGGCGGCAATCGCTCGGACTTCGGCGGCGGCATGGGCCACTTCGTCGAGCCGACGCTCTACACCGGAGCAACCAGCGACATGACGATTGCGCAGGAGGAAATCTTCGGGCCGGTGCTGACCGCGATCGCGTTCGAGGACGAGGCGGAGGCGGTGCGGATCGCCAATGGCGTGCGCTATGGCCTGGCGGGCTATCTGTGGACCCGGGACACCGGACGCGCGCACCGGGTGTCGCGCGCGCTCGATGCCGGCATGGTCTGGGTGAATTCCGAAAACGTCCGCCACCTGCCCACGCCGTTCGGCGGCATGAAGGCGTCGGGCATCGGCCGTGACGGCGGCGACTACAGTTTCGATTTCTACATGGAGACCAAGAACATCGCGATCGCGCTGGACAGTCACACAATCCCGCGCATCGGCGCGTGACGCGCGTGTTGATCGATCGCAAGGACGCGAGCGCGATTTGCGCCTTCATTGCCAGACGCCCCAGATACCGGCCGGGGATCGGAGAGGCCGGACATGCCGGCGCGAAACACGGCGCGTCAAAGGGTACGAGATAAGAGAACCGAACCCGCGCGACGACCGGCGCCGGGATCGCCAGGGAGCAGACACACATGCCTATCCGCAAGCAGACGAGCAAGCCGCCCTTCGACATCGTGCGGGTCAGCCACGTCGAATTCGCCGTGACCGACCTTGAGGCCAGCCGCGCCTTCTACGTTGATTGTCTGGGCTACCTGCTGACGCACGATGACCCGCAGACGCTGTATCTGCGCAATCTCGAGGAGCGCAACCACCACTCGGTGGTGCTGCGCAAGAGCCCGCAGGCGCAAGCCCTGGCGCTCGGCTTCAAGGTGGCCAGCGAGGAGGATCTCGACAAGGCGCAGGCCTGGTTCACGGCGCGGGGCCTGGGCGCGGAGTTCGTCACCGCCCCCTTCCAGGGCCGCACGCTCGCCGCGCGCGATCCCTTCGGCATGCCGCTGCAGTTCTACTGCGCCATGGACCAGGCGGAGTGCATGCTGCAGAAATACGGGGCCTATTCCGGCGCCCGCATCCAGCGCATCGACCACGTCAACTGTTTCAGCCCGGACGTGCAGGCCAGCTACGAATTCTATGCCGACCTCGGATTCCGGCCGACCGAATACACCGAGACGCGAGACGTGGATCCGAAGATCTGGGCCATCTGGATGCACCGCAAGGGCGGCGTGCACGACATCGCCTTCACCAACGGGCTCGGGCCGCGGCTGCATCACATCGGCGTCTACACGGCGACGCCGATGGACATCCTGCACATCTGTGACGTGATGGCGACCACCGGCTTCCTTCCCAACATGGAGCGCGGTCCCGGCCGGCACGGCATCTCCAACGCCTTCTTCCTCTATGTCCGCGACCCCGACGGCCACCGGGTCGAGCTCTTCACCAGCGACTACATGACGGTGGACCCGGATCTCGAGCCGATCCGCTGGAATTTCGACGATCCGCAGCGCCAGACCCTGTGGGGCCATCCGGCGCCCAAGAGCTGGTTCGAGGAAGGCTCGATCTTCCCCGGCGCCGAGGTGCGCGCGCCCGTCATGGCGCCCAAACCCATCGTCGCCGCGTAAGCCCGCGGGACACGGCGGCGGGAGACCCCGCCGCCGCATGCCGGAGCAATCATCGAGGCGAAAAAGGCAGTGATAAGAGTCCAATAAGCAGCTAGAGCGTTTCCTTGTTAAATGGAATCAATTCTGTTGGTCCAAACCGGTTCGATCCGCGAGGAAACGGGCGAACGGCGTAGCCCATGCTACGGCGGAGGCCGTTGACGCGGCGGACGGCCGGTTTCGACCAACCCTTTGGGCGGGATGAATTTTCCCGATTATCGGCGAGGCCCGTCTCGGCCATATCCGCGATATGCCCTTCGCCAATCCTCTTGATCCTCGACAAAATTCATCTCCGCAGAATGGTTCCATTTAACAAGGAAACGCTCTAATGTTCCGCAACGTAAGAAATGGCTTGTTTTGGGCTCCGACAGTGAACTAACCTGTTAAATCAACGCGAAGGAGGGCAAAGCCGGCAAGGGTTGTCCGGGCCTGAGAGTTTGCGGGTGCCTCCGCACGTCCGCCGAATTCCCGGCGGCATTGTCTCGCCATCCGTCGCGAAGCGCGCTATTGCTTTCGACAAGACCCTCAACGAACGTCGAAGGATCGCCTCCGGGGGCCTCCAGATTCTTCAGCCGATCCCCGCCAAGCGCGCGCGGGCGGCAGGCGGCGATGCCGGAACGACGAACCAAGGCGGCGCGAGCGGAATTGCGGACGTTGGGGCCGCGGACCGCCCGGACGCGCGCAACCCTCTGGTACGATCGCGCCGGAGTTTCAATCGCCGGAATTACAGTATTCTGCAGCCGGCAAGAATCCGGTATGCAACATGATAAGGTCCTCGCGGGCCGAGCAACGACGAACAGGGCGACGCGCGCGGCCATGAAGGCGTGCGACGTTCAGGCGGCACAAGAATTCCGGCGGACGCTCCGCCCCACACATTTGACAAAGTAGCTGGCGACAAAAAAGTCCGGCAGACAACCGCACCTCCCGAGACTGCCTCGCATGGCGCCCCCGCAGGGAGCGCCGGATGACCGCAACCGCAAATCATAAGGCAGACCATTGACCTCGGATGTAAGACAACGCGACGGTGTTTCCGACACGGCCGAAGCCGGCACCCGCACGGGCATGCGCCCGTTCGGGCGCTCGCTGCCGATGCAGCTCATGTGGGCGCGTGAGGAAATCATGCAGCGGTTCCGGCCGCATCTGCACGAGAACGGACTGACGGACCAGCAATGGCGCATCATCCGCGCGCTGATGGAAGTGGAATCGCTCGAGATCCTCGACCTGAGCGAGGTCTGCGGCATCCATCCCGCGAGCCTGTCGCGCATCCTGCCGAAGCTCGACGCCGCCGGCATCATCAACCGCCGCCCCAACGAGGCCGACCAGCGCCGCGTGATCGTGTCCATCGCGCCCAAGGGCCGCGACCTGTTCGATCGCATCGCGCCGGAATCCGAACGGATCTACAACGCCATCGCGGACGACATCGGCCCGGAGCTGATCCAGGAGCTCTATGTCGCCCTGGACAAGATGATCAATGCGCTGCGCGACAAGAAATCGAACAACGCGCCGCGCAGAGGCTAAACATCTAAGGCGCTTCGGCGATCGCGAGCAGCGGCGCCATTTCGCCCTTCGGCTCGGCGGCCGCACCGTGGTCACCTCCGGCGAGGCGCTCAGCAGGTTCAGGATCGTCGCGACATCGTCCGGCGAAGCCTGCTCGTCATCGGGAAGCGCGACAATCGGCAGTTTCTTCTTGCGCTCCTCGGTGAGCGCCACGAGCAGCGCCGGCGCGCCTGACACCGAAACCTCCGCAGCCCAGGCGCGCAGCACCAGCCTGGCCTGGTCGTCGCCCTCCACCGGTCTGGTCATGCTCAGGCGCGCGAGCTTGCCCGCGTGCAGCGACGGTCGCGGCAGCAGCACATCGATATCGTTGCGCGCATCCGCGTAGGTCAGCACATCGGTCCATGACCAGCTCGGCACCCGCTTGAAGCCATGCGCGCCGAGGACGGCTTCCAACTTCTCGGGCGTTCCGACCCATTGCACGACGAAGGGCTCCTCGGTCTCGCCCGTCAGCTCGATACGGCGCGCGGGCAGTTCCGCCCAGCCACCCGAGCGCCAATCGCTCATCGAGATCTCGCGCACGGCCTGACGCGCGCCATAGAACTCCAGGGCAGCGGCATGGCCGCTCACCACATGCACCACCGCGACGCTGCTGTAGGCAAGCCCCGCCACCAGCGCCAGGCCCAGCGGCGCGATCGTGTCGATCCGGGTGGCTTCCAGCGTCAGCGCGAAGGCCGCCGTCATCGCGACCCCGAACAGGAATCCCGCCGCCACGTCAGAGGGCCAGTGCGCGCCGAGATAGATGCGCGAGAACGCGATGGCGACCACCAGCGCGCCAAAGCTCGCGAACACCAGCGCCTTGCCCCAGCGGCCCAGCCGCAGGCTCACCAGAACCGCCAGCACGCCGAAGACCACGGTCGCAAGCGTCGCGTGACCGGACGGGAAGCTGTAGGCGTCCGCGCCGGAATAGATGTCGATGGGGCGCGGCCGCTGCAGCACCGTCTTCATGAAAGGAACAAACAGCGCCGACGACAGGATGGCGATGCTCGCCGCCCCGGCGATCGCCCAGGCGCGCCGCCACACCAGCCACGCGACGATGACCGCGCCCAGCACGCCGAGCACGATGCCGTCGCCCGCCATGGTGACCACAGCCATCACCCGGTCAGCGGGCGTGTTGCGTAACGACTGCACGAGATTGCCGATGGAAACGTCCGCGTTGAGCAGCGTGTCGCGTGCGACCAGGTCCTCGAACAGGCTGATGAAGCCGATGATCGACGCCGTGCTCACCGCCGACAGAAGCACCACGCGAATGGCGCGGGGATTGTCAGGCGACAGGGTCTCCGCCAGCCACTGCCAGACCGGATGCGGCCGCGCCGCGGCGTAGGCGACGAAGCGCGTCTGCGCCGACAACAGCAGCGGAATCGCGCTCATCACCGCGATGCGCATCAGCCAGGCGGTCACGAAAACGGTGATGAAAAGCGCCAGCAGCACGGCGGCGAAGCGGCCCGAGACCTCGCTGGCCAGCGCCAGCCCCTTGCCCATCAGGATCCCCGGCGTCAGATGCGCGATGGACCAGGCGACGGCGGAAATCACATTGATGGTGACAAAGCGCGGATGGCTCATGCCCATCATTCCGGCGATGCCCGGGATCACGGCTTTCACGCCCGGCACGAAGCGGCCGATGGCGATGCTCTTGCCGCCATGGTCGGTGAAGAAATTCTCGGTCCGCTGCACCAGGCCCGGATAGTGGTTCAACGGCCACAGCAGCTTGAGCCGCTGGCCATAGATCCGCCCCGCCCAGTAGGAAGCCGCGTCGCCGAGGATGGCGCCGACGGTCGTGGCGACGAAGATCGGCCAGAAATCGAGCTTTCCGCTGCCCACCAGCGTGCCCGCGCCCACCAACACCACGGTGCTCGGCACGAACAGCCCGACGATCAAAAGCGCCTCGCCCATGGCGATCAGAAACACGATGGCGATCGACAGAAGCGGATTCTGCGCCAGGAAATCAATGGCCCACTGGGCAAGGTCCATCGGAGAGATCATGAAGCGCCTTGAACGAATGCCGACGTGAAAGACTGTTGCGAAACGCTCTAGTCGGTTTGGGGCGGCGTGAACAGGGGCTTTGACAGTAGTCCCGCCTCCGAAGGGTCCGGCCCGGACGGGCCTTAGTCATAAACGAACCGTTCCGACAGGATGCGGTTCGGGGCCACGCCGAGGCCGCGGAGCGCATTTTCAGCGGCCCTCAGCATGCCGGGCGGCCCGCACAGGACATAAAGCCAGCGCGGGTCGGGCCGCCCGCCGAAAATCGCCGCCAACTGAGGCTCGTCGATCATGCCAGTCCGGCCGGACCACCCCTCGGGCGGCTCACTGAGAACATGCTCCACCCGCATGTCCATCGCACGCGACATGTCATCGAGTTCCGCGCGATAGGCGATCTGCTCCGCGGTGCGGTTGCCATACACGAGGACCACGGGCCGGGAGTCCCCGTCATGGCGCATCTGCCGCGCGATGCTCATCAGCGGCGCCAGACCGACGCCGCCGGCGATCAGCGCAATGCCGTCGGCCTGCCGCCCGTCGATGGTCAGGTGACCATGCGGCCCATCGATGTAGGCATGGGTCGCGGGCTCGACCGCGCCGAGCGAGCGGGTGAAATCGCCCACCTCCTTGATCAGGAAACCGATGCGCGGCCGGTCGCCCGGCGCCGTGGCGATCGAAAAGGGGTTCTCATCGAGCGAGAAGGGGCTGTGGCCGATGTTCAGCCAAACGAATTGGCCGGCGCGAAAGGTCATCGCTTCGCCGCCGTCGGGCTCGAGCACCACCTCCCACGTCCGTTCCGCGATCCGCTCGAGCGACGCCACGCGATAGCGATGGCGCAGTTGCGACAACGGCTTGAGCGCGTAGACAAACAGCAGCGACGCGGCGGCGATCGCCAGCAGCGCCACCCAATAGGCGGCCAGCGGGCCTTGCGCGCTGTAGCGCCCGCCTATCAGCGCATGAACCGCGACGAGCCCCACGATCAGCCCGGCGCCGATGCCGTGCATTCTCCGCCACGTCTCGTATCGATACGAAAGCTGATCACGATAAATCGCCGTGAGCACAAAAGGCACCAGCAGCGCCAAAGCCAGCGTGCCAGCCAGCAGGTAGTCGGCGCGCATCAGCAGCGTCTCCGCCCGGGTCGGATCCCAGGGCCGCGCGGGAGCATAGGGAGCCGAATAGAGGAACGGATGCGCCACCGCCAACACGATCGCCCCGCGCGCCAGCAACTGGTGCCAGCGCATGGACACGTCGCTGCCGATGCGGCGCGAGATCACGCGAAAGCGGCCCGAAAGCACGAACTCGACCAGCAGAATGGTGAAGGCCACCAGCGCGAGACCACTGGCGAGATCGTTCCGCAGGCCGCGCGCGGGCAGATCCTGGCCGAACGACAGTACGAGCGGCGTGATCATCAGCGCGATATAGACGGGAATGAGGACAAATGACGGCATGACAACACCATAGCGCGACGGGATCGCACTCCCATGACATAGATCACGCAACGATGGACGGCCGCAAAACGCGGCGTGACGGCCCGTCTGCTACGCCTGCTCTCGAATGATCTCGTCGCGAAAGCCGATCATCACGGCCCGCGACAGAGCCCGATGATCGCCGTCAAGCGGACCGCCATCGACGAAATCAGAGACCGGCAGCCGGTCGCGCAATGCGCCATCACCGGCAAGGCGAAATGACATCCGCCAATCGGGGCACAGCCGTTGCGCGGCACGTTCGACGAAATAGATGCGCACCTGCGAATGCCGTTCGTCGCGGCGAATGAAATCGTGATAGAGGCCGAGCACCGCCGCTTCCTCGCCCTCGAGAAGCTGGATGAATTCCCGCGTCCCGCCGAAATAGACCAGCAGGCCGGTGATATCCAGGCGCGCGTTGCGCTCAAGCGATGCCCGCATGATCGACTCGATGTCGTCGACCTGCATGTCGCGCACCGCGGTGCTTGTGTAGATCAGATGGATCAGGCCGATGCTCATTGGAAGGCCTCGGTTTATACCCGGTCGGTGACGGGGTGCAGGCGGCGGACAAGTCCGTCCGCCGCCTGCTGTTCAGCGTGCTCGATCAAGCGCCTTACATGGCCTTGTCGGTCACGACATGCGTCCAGGCGCCTTCCGGCTCCTTGGTGATGACGGGATCGGAGCCGCCCGAGAGCAGCGTCTGCACGGTGCGCTCGTAGTCGGCCGGATCCAGCGTGCCATCGGAGCCTTCGGTCAGCTTGTTGATTTCGCCGACCATGCGGATCTGATGCTTTTCGGTCTGGGCGCCGGTGGCGTCGTTCTCGAGCACGATCTCGGCGGCCTCTTCGGGATGCGCGCGGCTGTATTCCCAGCCCTTCATGGACGCCTTCACGAAGCGGGCCATCTTGTCGACGAAGGCCTCATCCTTGAGGTTGTCCTCGAGAACATAGAGGCCGTCTTCCATGGTGGAGACGCCCTGCTCCTCGTACTTGAAGACCACCAGATCGTCCGGCGTCAGGCCGGCGTCGATCACCTGCCAGTACTCGTTGTAGGTCATGGTCGAGACGCAATCGGCCTGCTTCTGGAGCAGCGGATCGACGTTGAAGCCCTGCTTGAGAACCGTCACGCCATTCTCGCCGCCGTCGGTCGGGATGCCGAGCTTGCTCATCCAGGAGAGGAACGGATATTCGTTGCCGAAGAACCACACGCCCAGCGTCTTGCCGCGGAAATCCTCCGGCTTGGTGATGCCGGTTTCCTTGCGGCAGGTCAGCATCATGCCGGACTTCTTGAACGGCTGGGCGATGTTGACCAGCGGCACACCCTTCTCGCGCGAGGCGAGCGCGGAGGGCATCCAGTCGATGATCACGTCGGCGCCGCCGCCCGCGATCACCTGCGGCGGAGCGATGTCCGGGCCGCCCGGCTTGATCTCGACCTCGAGGCCTTCCTCTTCGTAAAAGCCCTTGTCCTTGGCCACGTAGTAGCCCGCGAACTGGCCCTGGGTCACCCATTTGAGCTGCAAGGTCACGGAATCGGCGGCCTGCGCCATTCCCGTTCCCAGGCCGACGGCCACGGCCAATGCGGTCAGTACTGTCTTCTTCATATCTCGTCTCCCGTTGGACCGGCCCGTCCGGGGTATGCTCCGATATATCCGCGCCGATCGTTTCTAGTTCCTCTGAAACAGCAAACCCGGCCTTATCCTCGAACCGATGGATGCCAAAACGTAATTGCCCTGCCGAGCAGTGTCACCATCCCGTAGAAAACCGAGCCGGCCAGAGCCGCCACGGCGATTTCCGCCCAGACCATGTCGATATTCATGCGTCCGACTTCGGTCGAGATGCGGAAGCCCATGCCGACGGTCGGCGTGCCGAAGAACTCGGCGACGATCGCGCCGATCAGCGCCAGCGTGGAATTGATTTTCAGCGCATTGAAGATAAACGGCGTGGCCTGTGGCAAGCGCAATTTGAAAAGCGTCTGCCAGTAGCCGGCCGCGTAGGTGGTCATCAGGTCGCGCTGCATGCTTTCGCTCGCCGCCAGCCCCGTCACCGTGTTCACCAGCATGGGAAAGAACGTCATGATGACCACGACGGCGGCCTTGGACGGCCAGTCGAAACCGAACCACATCACCATGATCGGCGCCACACCGATGATCGGCAGCGCGGAGACCAGATTGCCAACCGGCAGCAGCCCGCGCTTGAGGAACGGCACCCGGTCGACGAGGATGGCGACCACGAAGCCCGAGCCGCAGCCCAGCGCATAGCCGATCAGCACGGCCTGCAGAAACGTCTGCCGGAAATCCGCCCACAGGGTCGGCAGCGACGCGGCGAAGCGCGTGCCGATCATGCTCGGAGGCGGCAGCAGCACCTGGGGAATCGCGAACCCCACGGCGATGAGCTGCCACAGGATCAGCAGCCAGACGCCAAAGACCAGCGGAATGGCGATGTTCACGACCCGCTGCGCGTTGCGGTCGGTGAGCCGCCAGTTCGCCATCGCGTCCACGAAGGCCCAGGCCAGCAGCCAGCAGGCGACGACCAGCGCCCAGAAGCCGCCCGCCGCCTCGCCCGCGCGGCCCTCCAGCGCGCCGATCAGCAAAAAGGCGCCCGCGTGCGCCACGACGCCGATGGCGAGATCAAGGGTCATGCCGCCGAGCCAGGCGCTCTCACACCCTCTCCCATGGGGAGAGGTGAATTGGCCGACGACAATCAGCACCAGAATCGCCAGCGCCGGCGCGAACAGGGCCGGCGCGGTCCAGATTCGGACAATCACACCATCGGCTTCAAACAACGGCAGGACGAGACTGGCAAGCGCGCAGAGCGCGGCCACAGCCAGCAGGATCCGCCGCACGGAGAAAAGACCGCTCATCGCGCCATCCCCATCCGCTTAAGAACCATCGCGTTTACGAGCCCGACGATGCCGACGAGACTGCCGGCCAGCACCGCCGCCATGATCAGCGCCGACCAGATCTGCACCGTCTGGCCATAGTAAGACCCCGCCAGCAGCCGCGCGCCCAGTCCCGCGACCGCGCCCGTCGGCAGCTCGCCGATGATCGCGCCGACCAGCGAGGCGGCCACGGCCACCTTCATCGAGGTGAAGAGATAGGGCACCGCGTAGGGAAACCGCAGGCTCCAGAAGGTCTGGGATTTCGACGCATTGTAGGTGCGCATCAGATCGAGATGAATGGCCTCCGGCGATCTGAGGCCCGTCACCATGCCGACGGTGACGGGGAAGAACGACAGATAGGTCGAGATGAAGGCCTTGGGCAGCAGGCCCGAGATACCCACCGCATTGAGCACCACGATGATCATCGGCGCGATCGCCAGGATCGGGATCGTCTGCGAGGAGATCACCCAGGGCATCAGCGACTTGTCGAGTACGCGCGAGTGGACGATCAGCACGGCGAGAAAGATCCCCAGCACCGTGCCCATCAGAAAGCCGAGCAGCGTCGAGGACAGCGTGACGCCCGCGTGATAGACGAGGCTGCGTTTCGAGGTGATCTTCTTCAGCACCGTGGTCTGATAGATTTCCGTCACCACCTGATGCGGCGCGGGCAGCACCGGCCGATCCTGGTTCAGCGTGTCGGAAACGAGCCGGGTGACCGGCACGTCGGTCAGATCGCCGCGCAGATAAATGTCACGCTGAAACGGCGTGTTGAGCATGATCGCCGCGCCATACCAGATCACGAAGATCGCGAGCACGACGACCAGCACGGGGCCGGTCTTGCCGGAGAAGAGGCGGGTCATGTGGCTGCCCTCCGACGATCCGGTGCCGAGGCGATGCAAGCGTCGGATCGCCCCCTCTCCCATGGGGAGAGGGCTGGGGTGAGGGGTTGAAGGGTCCCGGGGATACGGAGACCCAGTATCCCCTCACCCGGACCGGAGCCTGTCCTTGGGCTGGCCGAAGGCCAGACCCGAGGGGCGCGACCTCTCCCCATGGGAGAGGTGATTGGAGTCCTCCGCAAGATACCGGACCCCACCATCCACTCGATGTCATCCCGGCCTCCGAGCCGGGATCCATTGCGCTCTCCACGCGGGAAGGCAATGACCCGGCGTGTCGCAGACACGCACCTTCGGCCCCGATCTTGCGACGCGTCTGCGGGCCGAATGTGCGCGCCGCCGCGCGCCGGAGTGGGGTCATCGGATGTAGAGACGGCAATGGATCCCGGCTCGGAGGCCGGGATGACATTGAAGGGTTGGACGCGCCCGGTCCCGGTTCTGCGCAGCATCACTGACGTGCTGCAGCGCGCCCGGGATGACACCGCAGCATGACGGATCGTCGGCCTGCGTTCCTCAATCCTCATAGCTGTGCCCCGCACGCAGGCCTTCGCGCACCCGGTGCGCGATTTCGAGGAATTCCGGGGTCTCGCGAATGTCGAGATCGCGTATCCTGGGCAGCGTGCTGTCGATAACGTCATGGATGCGGCCCGGGCGGGGCGACATGACGACGATCTTGGTCGACAGAAAAACCGCTTCCGGGATCGAGTGGGTGACGAAGACGACCGTCTTGTCGGTCTTGGCCCAGAGTTTCAGAAGCTGTTCGTTGAGATGATCGCGGACGATCTCGTCGAGCGCGCCGAAGGGCTCGTCCATCAAGAGCAGATCGGGATCGAACGACAGGGCGCGGGCGATCGAGGCGCGCTGCTGCATGCCGCCCGACAGCTGCCATGGGAATTTTCGCTCGAACCCTGTGAGGTTCACCAGATCGAGATTCTTGGCGATCCGCTCCGCGCGCTCCGCCTTGGAGAACCCCATGATCTCCAGCGGCATGCCGACGTTGCCGGCGATCGTCCGCCACGGATACAACGCGGCCGCCTGAAACACATAGCCGTAGGCGCGCCGCAGCCGCGCCTCTTCCGGCGTCATGCCGTTGACCGAAATCGATCCGCCCGTGGGTTTCTCCAGATCCGCGATGACGCGCAGCAGCGTGGTTTTGCCGCAGCCCGACGGCCCGATGAAAGAGACGAACTCGCCGCGTTCCACCTCGAGATCGATGTTCGACAGCGCATGGACCGGGCCGTCGCCGGTCTCAAACGTCAGCGACAGATCGTCGATGCCGATGACGGAGCGCTCCGGATGCCCATCGCTTGACTTTGTCTTCGGCACGGCCTCACCTTTTTGTGCTTTATAGCTTTGTTTTTGCGGAGTGAGAGCGGTCATGTCCGATCCTCTCCCGATATCGGATAGCAAGGGAGTGCCTGCCTCATGTCAACATCTCGCCGCCCCGAATGCCGGGTCCTGCGCCCGGAAGGCACCTATGCCGGCAAGCAGGGCTTCGACTACTTCGAAGGCATTGCGCGACAGACCGTCGGCTCGTCCGGACTCTGCATGCACCTTCTGGAAATCCCGCCCGGCGGGCGGGCGAAGGCGCACAAGCATGACAGCCACGAGACCGCGATCTACGTGCTGGAAGGCGAAGCGGTGATGTGGCACGGCGAACGCCTCGAGAACATGATGCATACGAAAGCCGGCGATCTTGTCTACATACCGGCGAACGTGCCGCATCTGCCGGTCAACCTGTCCGACAAGCCGGTGCGCGCGATCATCGCCCGCACCGACCCCAACGAGCAGGAAAGCGTCACGCTGCTGCCCGAACTGGAGAGCTGCGTGCCCCGCTAAGCCGTATCGCCGCCTGACTCTGCCGGTCCGCTCCACGTCCATCCGCCGCGGCCCTACACGCCGCTCGCCGGAATGCCCGAGCGCTCCACCTTGCGCGGGGCGGTGATTTCCTTCCACTGCGACAGCGCGGTGTTGACGGCGGTGAAGGGTTTTCTCGCAACAAACTCGCCGTGGCCTTCGCGGGTCCTGATCGCGCCGTCCTCAATCGCGACGTAGCCGCGCGTCAGCGTGTAGCGCGGCAGGCCCTTGACCTTCTTGCCCTCGAAGACGTTGTAGTCGATGGCCGACTGCTGCGAGGCGGCGGTGATCGTCTTTTCCTTTGCCGGGTCCCAGACGACGAGATCGGCGTCGGCGCCGACCAGCACCGCGCCCTTCTTCGGATAGACGTTCAGGATCTTGGCGATGTTGGTCGAGGTGACGGCGACGAACTCGTTCATGGTGATCCGACCCGTGGCGACGCCGTAGGTCCACAGCATCGGCATGCGGTCCTCGAGCCCGCCGGTGCCATTCGGGATTTTCGTGAAATCGCCGACGCCATAGCGCTTCTGCTCGGTGGTGAAGGCGCAGTGATCGGTCGCCACCACCTGCAGCGTGCCGGCGGCAAGCCCCGCCCACAGGCTGTCCTGGTGCTTCTTGTCCCGGAACGGCGGCGACATGACGCGCCGCGCCGCGTGGTCCCAGTCGCCGTTCTGGTATTCGCTCTCATCGAGTGTGAGATGCTGGATCAGCGGCTCGCCGTAGCAGCGGATGCCGTTCTGCTTGGCGCGCCTGATCGCCTCGTGCGACTGCTCGCAACTGGTGTGCACGATATAGACCGGCACGCCGGCCATGTCGGCGATCATGATGGCGCGGTTGGTCGCCTCGCCTTCCACTTCCGCGGGCCGCGAATAGGCGTGCGCCTCGGGCCCGGTGTTGCCCTCGGCCATGAGTTTCGCCTGAAGCTGCGCGACGACATCGCCGTTTTCCGCGTGCACCAGCGGCAGCGCGCCAAGTTCCGCGCAACGGGAGAACGATGCGTACATCTCGTCATCGTCGACCATCAGCGCGCCCTTGTAGGCCATGAAGTGCTTGAAGGTGTTGATGCCCTTCTCGCGCACCACCGTTTCCATCTCGTCGAACACCTGCTTGCCCCACCAGGTGATCGCCATGTGGAAGGAATAGTCGCATGACGCCATCGTCGACTTGTTGTCCCACATCTGCAGGGCTTCCAGCAGCGACTGGTCGGGGGCGGGCAGCGCAAAATCGACCACCATGGTGGTGCCGCCGGACAGCGCCGCGCGGGTGCCGCTTTCGAAATTGTCGGACGAATAGGTGCCCATGAAGGGCATTTCCAGATGGGTGTGCGGATCGATGCCGCCGGGCATGACATAGCAGCCGGTGGCGTCCAGCACCTCGTCGCCGGAAAGATTCGGCCCGATCTCAATGATCTTGCCGCCCTCGATCTTCACATCCGCCTCATAGGTCAGATCCGCGGTGACGACCGTGCCGCCCTTGATGACTGTTGCCATGTCTGTTCCCCTTTGTTTGCGTCGGCACATCCCTTGTCGGATGCGTCGTAATCCTTGCTCGGAGCCGTCCCGTCACACCGTGTCATCCCCGCAAAGGCGGGGATCCAGTAACCACCAGTCTTTCGACCTTCGCACCGCCGGCGACGCCACGGGGTACTGGGTTCCCGACCCGGGCTACGCCCTCTCGGGAATGACACCGTGCGGGCGGCAAGCGTGTGCCAATCGCTTCGCGATCTCCGCCGTCTCGACCATCGCGTGAAAAAGGCGCGTCGGCGCCGGGCCTGGCACGCCTCGCCCCCGTCATTGCCCGGCGCAGTCCGGGCAATCCAATGCCGGCGGCAGCAGACGCGGAGAGCGCGAATGGATCACCCGGACGAAGCCGGGTGATGACGGCGGAATGTGTAGTGAAATCGGAACAGACCGAAGCCCCTACCCGCTTACGCGTCGAGCAGGTCAAGCCGCTTTTCGATGCGGCCGACGCGCTCGTCCAGCCGGTCGAGGCGGGTGGAGAGGCTGGCGTAGGCCGCATTGAGCCCGCCGACCTGCGTTTCAACGTGCCCCAGCCGTTCCTTGGTCTCCATATGAAATTGCGTGTGCAGGGAGAGCGTGTCCTGCATCCGCTTGAGCGTCTCGTAAATGAGCTCATTGGTGACCGTGTCGGACATGGCCCAATCCTTCCGTAACGTGAATATACGGAAGGCCTGCTCACTCCACAATCTCCGCCGTCTCGACGACCGCGTGGAACAGCACATCGGCGCCGGCGCGGGCCCAATCGAGGGAAATCTCTTCCGCCTCGTTGTGGCTCAGCCCGTCGACGCAGGGGCACATGACCATGGCGGTCGGCGCCACGCGGTTGATCCAGCAGGCGTCGTGCCCGGCGCCGGAGATGATGTCGCGGTGCGAGTAGCCCAGCCGTTCGGCGGCGTTGCGGATCGCGGTGACGCAGGTCTCATCAAACGTGACCGGGTCGAAGCCGCCGACCGTCTCCATCTCCAGCCCCAGGCCCATGTCGTTGCAAATTTTCTTCGCGCCCGCATCGAGCTGCTGTTCCATGGCCTTGATGGTGGCGAGGTCGGGCGAACGGAAATCCACGGTGAACACGGCCTTACCGGGGATCACGTTGCGCGAATTGGGGTAGATGTCGATGTGGCCGGCGGCGCCCACCGCGTCAGGCTTGTGCGCCCAGGCGATCTCATCGACGAGTTCCAGAATCCGCGCCATGCCGAGACCGGCGTTCTTGCGCATCGGCATCGGCGTGGAGCCGGTGTGGCTTTCCTTGCCGGTCACGGTCACCTGCGTCCAGGACAGCCCCTGGCCGTGGGTGACGACGCCGATGTCCTTGCCCTCGGCCTCCAGGATCGGTCCCTGCTCGATGTGCAGCTCGAAGAAGGCCTTCATCTTGTCCTTGCGCGATCCCACCGGCTCGTCGCCCTTCCAGCCGATGCGTTCAAGCTCGTCGCCGAACTTGAGCCCCTTGGCATCCTCGCGGGCGTTGGCCCAGTCCTCCTCGTGCACGCCGGCGAAGACGCCCGAGGCCAGCATGGCGGGGGCGTAGCGGGTGCCCTCCTCGTTGGTCCAGTTGGTGACCACGATGGGATGTTTCGTCTTGATGCCGAGATCGTTGAGCGTGCGCACGATTTCCAGCCCCGCAAGCACGCCGAGCACGCCGTCGTATTTGCCGCCCGTGGGCTGGGTGTCGAGATGCGAACCGACGTAGACTGCGGGAAGGTCCGGCTCGGTTCCCGGCCGCGTCATGAACATGGTGCCCATGCTGTCGACGCCCATCGTGAGCCCCGCGTCCTCGCACCATTTCTGGAACAGTCTGCGGCCTTCCGCATCCTCGTCGGTCAGCGTCTGGCGGTTGTTGCCGCCAGCGATGCCCGGGCCGATCTTCGCCATCTGCATCAGGCTGTCCCACAGCCGCTCGCCGTTGATCTTGAGGTTCTCGCCCGGTGCCGGCATCGGCTCTCTCCTACTTCAATTCAACTTCGACGAAGGACATGACCGCGCCCCCGCCATTGACGACATTGTGCTCGACGCCCTCTTCGCGCCGGTAGCTGGTGCCCGAAGGAATGGTCACCATGCGGCTGCCGCCGCCGGGCTCCTCCAGCAGCATGTGGCAGTCGGTCAGCGTCGTGATGACATAGTCCATGGAGTGGGTGTGCCAGCCCGTCTCCGCGCCGGGCGCGAAATCAAACCGCGTCACCCGCACCCGCTCGTCATCGATCATCTGCGTCGCCGTCGCCTGTTCGCGCATGCCGTCTCCTGTATCAACCAGCCTCATCCCGCATGTCATCCCGGCCGCAGCGGAGAGCCGGGGCCCCGGCCAGGAACGCCCTGTCGCCAACCCGACGGCGCGGCCCCCGCGACCGCTGCCGCCAGCCCGCGGCCGCCACCGAAATCACCTCTCCCATGGGAAGAGGTCGGGCCGCAGGTCCGGGTGAGGGGAACGGGATTTCCCGCATCCCCGAAAGTCAGCATCCCCTCACCCCGGCCCTCTCCCCATGGGAGAGGGGCAGTCACAGGGACGCCGGTCTCCTTCACCAACGCATCCTCAATCGATCGCCTTGAGCACCTTGCCCAGCGTGCCGATCAGCTCGTCGATCTGCGCCTGTTCGCGCATACCGTCTCCTGTCTCGCCAGCCCCACCTCATATGTCATCCCGGCCGCAGCGCAGCGGAGAGCCGGGACCCAGTAAACGCCTGACCCTGCGATGACCCCGAGCCATCGCCACAGCCCGGGGCGGACCAGCGGCAAGAGCCGACAAGCCGTCGGCTACTGGGTCCCTGTGTATTGTCGATGTGTCAGAATGGGTGCGGACGGGAGATCGTTGGGTCCCAGGTTTTGCAGACCGAGAACCGGCACGGATCCCCGCCCGCGCAGACAGATCCAAACCTGAACAGTTGATCGAGGCCGCCGCAACCGGACCTCGCAGCACAGGGACAGGCGCCATGAGGATACACCCTGGCTTCATTGGAATCGATGTTTCCAAGCATCATCTCGATATTTTTGATGGGCTTTACGACACCCATCGGCGCGTTGACAACACGGCCGAGGCCATCGAGGCATGGCTCGCAGGCCTTGGTGAGCGTCAGCTCTTCGTCGTCTTCGAGGCGACGGGCCGCTTTGACCGCACGCTTGCCCGGGCGTTGGCCGGACACGCGCTGCGCTTTGCCCGGGTCAATCCCTCCCGTGCCCGCGACTTTGCCCGCTCACTCGGCCTCATCGCCAAGACGGATGCCATCGACGCCCGCATGCTCGCCGCCATGGGGCAGTGCCTCGATCCGCAGGCCACGCCGGCGGCCGACGAGGCGCGTGACCGGCTCTCCGGCGTACACAAGCGCCGCGACCAGTTGGTCGCCATTCGCCAGCAGGAAAAGCTTCGTCTTGCCGAGGCCCATGAGTGCGAGCGGTCGAGCCTGGAGCGCCACCTTGCCTGGCTGAATGAGGAGATCGCCGCTGTGGAGGCCGAGCGCGCCGCCCTCATCCGGGCCAATGCGACGTTCGCGGGGATGGAAAGGCTGCTGCGCTCCATTCCCGGTATCGGCCCGGTCGCCGCCACGACGCTGATCGCGCTGATGCGTGAGCTCGGCACCACATCGCCCAAGGCGATCGCGGCGCTTGCGGGTCTTGCGCCCTTCAATGTCGACAGCGGCCGTTTCCGGGGCCACCGCGCGATCAAGGGTGGGCGCAAGCGGGTGCGCGACGCCCTCTACATGGCCGCCGTCACCGCGGCGCGCTCCAACTCGCGTTTCAAGGCCTATGCCCGGGCCCTGGTCGATCGCGGAAAACCCTTCAAGGTCACCATGATCGCGCTGGCCAGAAAAATCCTCGTCACCGCAAACGCCATCCTAAGAGACGGTGTCCCGTTCCACGCATGACACACTCAACAACACAGTTGCCGGGTCTCGCGTTGCTCGCCCGGGATGACATCGATTAACTCTCCCGCTCCCCGTCTACCAAAAAGACCCTCAGTCGATCGCCTTGAGCACCTTGCCCAGCGTGACGATCAGTTCGTCGATCTGCGCCTTCGAGATGATCAGCGGCGGCGACAGGGCGATGATGTCGCCGGTGGTGCGGATCAGCAGGCCTTCCTCATAGGCTTTCAGGAACGCCGAGAACGCCCGTTTGGTCGGGCTGCCCGCAATCGGCTCCAGCTCGACGGCGCCGATCAGCCCGATGTTGCGCACGTCGATCACATGCGGATGATCCTTGAGCGAATGCAGCGCGTCGGCCCAGTAGTCCGCCAGATCCGCGCCGCGCGTCAAAAGCCCCTCGTCCTCGTAGGTGTCCAGCGTGCCCAGCGCCGCGGCGCAGGCCACCGGATTGCCGGAATAGGTGTAGCCGTGGAAGAACTCGATCATGTGCTCGGGCCCCTGCATGAAGGCCTCGTAGATCGTGTTGGCGACGAAGACCGCGCCCATGGGGATGACGCCGCTGGTCAAGCCCTTGGCGGTGGTCACCATGTCCGGCACCACATCGAAATAATCGACCGCGAACGGCGTGCCGAGGCGGCCGAACCCGGTGATGACCTCATCAAAAATCAGCAGGATGCCGTGCTGGTCGCAGATCTCGCGCAGCCGCTTGAGATAGCCCTTGGGCGGGATCAGGACGCCGGTGGAGCCGGCCACCGGCTCGACGATGACGGCGGCGATGGTCGAGGGATCGTGCAGTTGCACCAGCCGGATCAGGTCCTCGGCGTATTCCGCGCCGTTCTCCGGCTCGCCGCGGGTAAAGGCGTTACGCTCCAGATCGTGGGTATGGCGGATGTGGTCGACGCCGGTCAGCATGGTGCCGAACATCTTGCGGTTGCCGGAAATGCCGCCCACCGAGATGCCGCCGAAATTGACGCCGTGGTAGCCGCGCTCGCGGCCGATCAGCCTAAAGCGCGCGCCGTCGCCCCTGGCGCGATGATAGGCGATGGCGGTCTTCAGCGCCGTCTCGACGGATTCAGAACCGGAGTTGGTGAAGAACACATGGTCGAGCGGCGAGGGCAGCATCGCCGACAGCCGGGCCGCCAGCTCGAAGGCCTTGGGATGGCCCATCTGGAAGGCCGGCGCGTAGTCGAGCTCGGCCACCTGCTTCTGAACCGCCTCGACGATCTTCGGGCGGCCATGGCCGGCGTTGCAGCACCACAGCCCGGCGGTGCCGTCGAGCACCTGGCGTCCGTCGGCCGTCGTGTAATGCATGTCCTTGGCGGCCACGAACAGCCGCGGGTCCTGCTTGAACTGCCGGTTCGCCGTGAACGGCATCCAGAAGGCTTCGAGATTGTTGGTCTCCAAAGAGGCCGGTTTCGCAGACTGAGACATGCATCCTCCCGCGGCACACGGCGTCTTGCCGGTGCGAACGTCGTTTTTCCCGCCGTTTGCGCGAGGCGATCATCACCGTCGCGCGCGGCTCATTCATTGTATGGGTCACCCGCCTGGCGAGCATCGCGGATCAAGCGTCGCAAATCCATGCTCCCATGCAAGCCCCATTGGCCGCTTGCAGGATTGTTCCCATTTCCCGTGCGCGGCCGGCTCCCGTGTCGCGTCCGTTCAAAATCGTACACACGCGCCCATCCGGTGTATCCATAGGAAGGACGGTGTCGTTCGCGCGGCGAATTCTGAGTTCTTGCTTCACCGTCCGCCGCTTGTTACCAGTTGATCAGCGATTAAAGCTGACCAAATGGTCAAGTTCACGATATGAATGCCCGACCAGCCGGTCAAGGCCAATTTTTGCCCACCGAGGCGGAAAAACGATCACAGCGAATGGCGCAGAAAACACGGCAAAAATCGGCAGCGCGCGCAGAAAATGAGCGGCTCATCCTGGAAGCGGCGGAAACGGTGTTCGCGGAATACGGATACAAGGGCGCGACGACCGCGATGATCGCCGGGCGCGCGGGCCTGCCGAAAGCCAATCTGCACTATTATTTTCCCACCAAGGAGGCGCTGTATCGCCGGGTTGTGGAGGATATTTTCAACGTCTGGCTGGCGGCCGCCGACACCTTCGACGACTGCGACGATCCGGTCGAGGCGCTGACGCGCTACATTTCCATCAAGATGGACATTTCCCGCCAGCACCCGATGGGCTCCAAGGTCTGGGCGAATGAAATCCTGCACCGCGCGCCGGTGATCCAGGACTATCTGGAGACCACGCTGCGCGAATGGACCGCGAGCCGCGTGGCGATCATCAGGCGCTGGATCGATCAGGGCAGGATCCAGCCGGTGAACCCGGACTATCTGCTGTACATGATCTGGGCCACCACACAGCACTATGCCGACTTCAACCACCAGATCGACACGCTGAACGGCGGCAAACCCTTGAGCGACGCGCAATTCGAGGAGGCCAAGCAGACCGTGATCTCGACCATTCTGACGGGCATCGGCGCCAGGCGCACGCACCCATGAGCGAGGGCAAGGCGCCCGCGCCACGGACAGCGAAAACGGCCGGGAACGGGGCGAAGCCGGCCACGCGCATCCAGACGCAGAACCGCGAGAAAATCCTTGAGGCGGCGCTGGAGGTGTTTTCCAGCTACGGCTACCGCGGCTCGACCATCGAGCAGATCGCAAGCGCGGCAGCCATGTCAAAATCCAACCTGCTCTACTATTTCCGCTCCAAGAAGCTGATCTACACGGCCGTGCTCGAACATATTCTCGACGAATGGCTGGCGCCGCTGCGCACGCTGGAGGTCGACGGCGATCCGGCGGAGGAAATCAGCGCCTATATCGCGCGCAAGCTGGAACTCTCGGCCAGCAATCCCAAGGCCTCACGGCTGTTCGCTGGCGAGATTCTGCAGGGCGCGCCGATGATCGGCGGATTCCTCAAGGGCCCGCTGAAGGATCTGATGGACGCCAAGGCCAAGGTGATCAACGCCTGGGCCGAGCAGGGCCGCATCCGGCCCGTCGATCCGCATCATCTGATTTTCATGATCTGGGCGACGACCCAGCATTACGCCGATTTCGACATCCAGATCCGCGCGCTCACCGGCACCGGTGTTGACGATCCCGCCTTCGAGAGCACCGCCAAGGAAACCGTTACGCGGATGATCCTGGAAGGTCTGCTGCCGCGTTGAGGCGCATGCCTATCTGGCAGGCGGCACGCCACCGAAAGACTCCGGATTGCGCGTGTATCCCGGACCGATGGTCAACGGCACCTTGGGCAGCACGCTCTGGTCGACCGTCGATGTGAACGCGCGGACATGCTCCTCCAGCAGCGTTCCGGCCGCATCGCGCAAACGCAGTGTCACGCCGTAGGGCCGGTCCGCCTGGACGCCGTGCAAGGGCGGCGAGGTCAGCATGTACCGCCGCTGCGGCGCCACCGGCGTGCGGGTGACGCGCAAGGCTTCGCCGCCTTGCGGGTTCTCGAATTCCCCCTCCAGAACCGCGCCCTCGGGCAGCGCGCGCAAGGGTTCCGCCACGACGTTGCAGGTGGCTTCGGCAATGCGGTAGTTGAACACGAATCCGCCGCCCGCGATCTTCAGATAAGGCGTGTCACCGGAATCGCATCCCGCCAGCACCAACGCCGCCAGGACCAGTCCCCACGCCACTCGGATCGTCATCGCCCCGCACCATTTTCCGCTATCCGCTTGCCACAATGAGCGGGTGCGATCTAAGTGGCAAGCGGCTCCGGCCGTCACGTCCGTCGTCCATCCCGGGTGTCCCATGTCCCTCGGCTACCTCCTGCAGCAGATCCTGAACACCCTCCAGGTGGCCGGCTTCTATGCGCTGCTGGCGGTCGCCTACATCCTGCTGCATGGCGTCACCGGGCGCATCAACCTGGCGTTTGGCGCGATGGCCATGTGGGGAGGGTCCATGACCATCGCCGGGTTCGGGCTGGCCGGCATCCTCCTGCCCTATGCCACCGCGATTCCCCTCGTCTTCGCGCTCGGCTACGGGCTCGCCGCTTCCGTGCTTCTGGGCCTGGTCCTCGCCGCCATCGTCGTCAAGCCGCTGGCGAACAGCCGCGGGCTCGCCATGCTGATCGCCACCATCGGCGTCGCCATCGTGCTCGAGGAGACGGTGCGGCTGGCGAGCCTGTCGCGCGAGCTGTGGATGGAGCCGGTGCTGGCCGACCCGGTCCTGCTGCTTGGCGGCGAGGATTTTGCGGTCCTGATCACCCCGATGCGGCTGATCGTGCTGGCCGCCTGCGCCGCGCTTACCGGCGGACTGCTGGCACTGCTGCGCCTCTCCGCGTTCGGCAGGGCATGGCGGGCGGTGAGCGAGGACGCGGCCATGGCGCGGCTTCTTGGCATCAATACAGGCGCCACCATCACGGCCACATTGGCCCTGTCGGCGCTGCTGGCCGGCTCCGCGGGCGCGCTGATGGCGGTGCTCTACGGCAATTCAAGCTTTTCCGGCGGCATGATCATCGGGCTCAAGGCGCTCTATGTGGTGATCCTGGGCGGCTTCGCCGCGCCCGGCGGCGCGGTACTCGGCGCGCTGGCGCTGGCGGGGTTCGAAACAGCCTGGACGGTTCTCGTCTCCGCGACGTACCGCGATGTCGCCAGTTTCGCCGCCATGACTGCACTGCTGATGGCGCGTCCGACCGGGCTTCTGGCCGATCCGCTGCGATAGGCTGGGCGCGCCCTCAGCCTCCCGATGGATCCGACGCACGATAGGCGTCCTGCACCCGCAGCACGGTGGCTCGGAACGCCTTGACCAGTTCCGACGGCTCCAGCCGCCGCGTGCCGAGCACCACGGTGGAGACCGGTCCCATGCCGCCCTCGATGCGCACATAACGCACGCCGGGCATGCGGCTCCCGCGGACGGAGCGCGGGACGATGGAAACGCCCAGCCCGGTGGATACGAGATCGATCGCACCGGTCAGGTTCGGAGCCTCCTGCACCACGTCAAACGGCAGCGCGGCGTTGGCGAAGGCGCTTTGGATCTCGTTGTAGAGAACCGGCTCGGTCGACCGCCGGTAGAGAATAAGCGGCAGGCGCGACAGGGCGCTCAGCGTGATCGTGTCGCCGGCAATGCCGTAGGCTTCGGCGAGCGTCTCCGGCACGACCGCGATCATCGCCTCCTCAACCAGTTCCTCGAACCGTAGCGACGCGTCGGTCTTTCGCATGCGCTGGACGAAGGCGACATCGATCATCCTGGCCGCCAGACCCGCCTGCAGTTCGACCGAGCCGTCGCCGCGGATCGAGATGGTCACCTCGGGACGCTCCTGGCGGAACCGGCCGATCGCCTGTTTGGCAAGCGGATGCGTCAGGGTCGATCCGGTGACCCCGACCACCAGATGCCCCGCCGTGCCGCGGTCGATCTTCCTGGTTTTCTCAACCGCATCGCGCATCAGGTCGACGATCCGGCAAGCGTCGTCGTAGAGCGAAATCGCGGCCGGCGTCGGTTCCACGCCGCGCGGCACACGATGGAACAGGCGCACGCCGAGCGACGTCTCCAAGGCCTTGATCTGCGTGCTCAATGGCGGTTGCTGCATGGACAGGCGTTCGGCCGCCCGCGTGATGTGGCGCTCCTCGAAAACGGCCATGAAATAGCGCAGCTGCCGCAGGTCCATCATATCCAAAACATATGAAGATTGTATCGAGACTCGTATAGCAAGTATGCAATGACAGCGCTAGCCTGAGTGGGGAATGAAACGGGAGACTGCTCATGCGCCAGCAAGAAGCCTCATGCGGCCCCGGCGGAATGCCGGACCTCCGCACCCTGCCGTTTCCCGAGAACCTCGGTTTCGATGATACGGTCCGGGTCGAGGTCGCCGAGTGCCTGGTCATCGGCCGCGCGGAACTGATGGCCGCCCGCGCCAAGATCCGGCACGCGCTGGACGGTGACGACCGGCCGGACGCCGAGACGCGCCGATGGCTCGTCAAGCACCTGACGCTGGTGGAGAACGCCCTGAGCGCCGTACGTCAATCGGAAATCTGAGCGCCACGCCTCAGCCGAACACCGACCAGTGCATGCGCCGGGCGAGCATTTCCAGAGCCTCGGTGCCCAGCCGCGAATTGCCGACCGGGTCGAGCCCCGGCGACCAAACCGCGACCGAGGCGATTCCCGGCACAACCGCGATGATGCCGCCGCCCACCCCGCTCTTGCCGGGAAGACCGACGCGGAAGGCGAACTCTCCCGAGCCGTCGTAGTGCCCGCAGGTCAGCATCAGGGCGTTGATGCGCCGGGCGCGCTCCACCGAGATCACCGAATGACCGGTGTCGGGATTGCGCCCCAGAAACGCCAGATAGCGCGTGGCCGAAGCCAGTTGGCGGCAGCTCATGGCGATGGCGCAATGATGAAAATACACGCCCAGAACATGCGCCACCGGATTGTCCAGCACGCCGAAGGATTTCATGTAGTTGGCGAGCGCAGCGTTGCGGTAGCCGGTCTGCTTCTCCGACGCGGCCACGGCCTCGTCGATGCCGATGCCGTCGTCGCCGGTGATGAAATGCAAAAACCGCAGGATCTCGCCCAGCGCCTCGCGCGGCTGGTGGCCGGACAGGATCGTGTCGGTGACCACAAGCGCGCCGGCGTTGATGAACGGATTGCGCGGCCGCCCCTGCTCCTGCTCGAGCTGGACGATGGAGTTGAACGCGTTGCCCGAGGGCTCGCGCCCGACGCTGCGCCACAGCCCGTCTCCGACCTTGCCGAGCGCCAGCGTCAGCGTGAAGACCTTGGACACGCTCTGGATGGAGAACGGTTCGTCGCAGTCGCCTGCCGCGATCTGCGTACCGTCGGCCAACATCACCGCGATGCCGAAGCGCGCGGGATCGACGCAGGCCAGTTCGGGAATGTAATGCGCCACCGTCCCACGCTCGGAGCGCCCGGCCATCTCCTGCGCGATCTCGCTCACGACGGTTCTCAGGTCAGTCACGCGGCATGTCTCCAACAGCGGGTGCGGCGGCACCATGAGTGTTTCATGCGCGCGGGGCAAGTCGCCCGTCCTCGCGTCTGAAAGCTCAGCGCCGGCCGCCGATCTGCAGGATCACCGTCACGATGGCGGTGAGCAGGACGCCGCCGATGACATATGGCCCCGGCCACGGTCCGCCGAGGATCAGTTCCTCCACGACGACGAAACCGGGCACCAGATAGGTGTAGCCCATGAGCGGGCCGGACGGCAGCCGCAGCCCGGCGTATTTGCTGAGATAGAAGGTGATGGCGGTGGGAAAGACCGCCAGATAGGCGATGCCGAGATAGATGTGCGAGGGCAGGCCCGTCCAGTCGACGCCGCCGAGCCTGGGCAGCGACGCCAGCGCCAGAATGAGCGTGCTGGCCGCCAGGCACCAGAAGGTGAAGGAGACCAGCGGCTCGCGTCCGTGCGCCTTGCGCACGAAGGGTATGTAGGTGCCATAGGCGACGCAGCCGACGATGAACACCAGTTCGCCATGGCCCAGCCGGAAGGCGGAGAGTTGCGCCAGGTCCTCGCCGAACAGCACCACCAGCGCGCCGGCGGCCCCAAGCCCCAGGCAGACGCGTTGCAGCCGCGAGATCCGCTGCCCCAGCAGGAAATAGGCGACCACCGCCGCGACCACGGGCACCAGCGTGAACAGCGCGCTCGTGTTGACCGCGCTCGTCCAGCGCAGCGCCTCGAACATGGAGATGAAATAGAGCGCCAGCAGCGAGCCGATCCACAGATAGCCGCCCGCCTGCCGCAGACCCGGCCGGTACCAGCCGCCGCGCGCCGTGACCAGCCCGCCGAACAGCGCCGTCGCCAGCACGAAGCGCAGCAAGGTGAGGACGACCGGATCGAGCTCGGAGGCGATCGCCGCGCCGAGCGGAAACGACGTGCTGATGATCAACGCGAACAGCAGCATCGCCGCATGCGCCAAGCCGATTTCGGCCCCGGCGGGATGCGCCGGGGCCGAGTCATTCGCAACGGGTACGGCGTCGCTCACTCCGCCGCGACCCGGCTGGGGTTGTTGGGGTGCGTCGTCCAGTTGGCGTAGGTGCCGAGCACCGGCGCACCGGTGCGCGGGTCGATCTCGCCGGGCGCCATCGCCTCCATGGTGATGCAGTTCTCCACCGGACACACGCTGACGCAGAGATTGCAGCCGACACATTCCGCATCGATCACCTCAAAGCCCCGCACCCCGTTGATCGACGAGGTGATCGCCTGATGCGATGTGTCCTCGCAGGCGATGTGGCAGCGGCCGCACTTGATGCACAGCTCCTGGTCGATCTTCGCCTTGGCGATGTAGTTGAGATTGAGATAGCGCCAATCGGTGACATTGGGCACCGCGCGGCCGACGATCTCCTCGACGCTCGCATAGCCCTTCTCGTCCATCCAGTCCGACAGGCCTTCCTTCATCTCCTCGACGATCTTGAAGCCGTAGGTCATCGCCGCCGTGCACACCTGCACGTTGCCGCAGCCCAACGCGATGAATTCCGCGGCGTCCCGCCAGGTCGTGATGCCGCCGATGCCGGAGATCGGAAGCTTCGGCATCTCCGCGTCGCGGGCGATCTCCGCCACCATGTTCAGCGCGATGGGCTTGACCGCCGGACCGCAGAAGCCGCCATGCGAGCCCTTGCCGTCGATCGTCGGAGTGGGCGCCATCAGATCGAGATCGACGCTGACGATCGAGTTGATGGTGTTGATCAGCGAGACCGCGTCGGCGCCGCCCTGGAAGGCGGCACGCGCCGGATGACGGATGTCCGTGATGTTGGGCGTCAGCTTGACAATCACCGGCATGCGCGTGTGCTTCTTGCACCAGCGCGTGACCATCTCGATGTATTCCGGTACCTGGCCGACGGCCGAGCCCATGCCGCGCTCGCTCATGCCGTGCGGACAGCCGAAGTTGAGTTCGACGCCATCGGCCTCGGTCTCCTCGACAAGCTTGAGGATATCGGCCCAGTTCTGCTCCTCGCACGGCACCATCAGCGAGACCACCAGCGCGCGGTCGGGCCAGTCCTTCTTGACTCGCTTGATTTCCTGCAGGTTGAGCTGCAGCGGCCGGTCGGTGATCAGCTCTATGTTGTTGAAGCCGGTCAGTTGCCGGTCCTTGCCGTGGGTCGCGCCATAGCGCGGGCCGTTGACGTTGACGACGGGATCGCCGTCACCGAGCGTCTTCCAGACCACGCCGCCCCAGCCCGCCTGGAAGGCACGCACGACGTTGTATTCCTTGTCGGTCGGCGGCGCGGAGGCCAGCCAGAAGGGGTTCGGCGAGGTGATGCCGGCGAAAGTGGTTCTCAGATCAGCCATGGGTGCCTCCCTTCAAAGACCGAAGGATGCGTGGATCGCATCCGCTGCGCGCTTGCCGTCGGCGACGGCCGCGACCGTGAGGTCCTCGCCGCCCGCGACACAGTCGCCGCCCGCGTAGACATCGGCGAGTGACGTGCGGCCGTCGGCGTCGACCTTGATGCGGCTGCCGTCGAGCTCCAGCGCGTCCGCGCCGCCGCTCACCGCATCCGCGATGAACGTCTGGCCGATGGCCTTGAACACCTGATCCGCGGAAATCCGCGTGGCCTCGCCGGTGCCGATCAACCGGCCCGCGTCATCGAGGATTGTACGCTCCAGCACGACGCCGGTCACATGGCCCGCCTCGCCCTCGATCGCCACCGGCTTCATCCAGTGCCGGATGGTGACGCCGGAGGTCATGGCGAGTTCCTGTTCGTAAGGACTGGCGTTCATCTGCTCCGCGCCGCGCCGGTAGGCAATCGTCACCTCCTCGGCGCCCAGAAGCTTTGTCTGCACCGCGATGTCGATGGCCGTCATGCCGCCGCCAATGACGACGATGCGCCGCCCCACCGGCAGCGTCGAGAGATCCTTCGCCTGACGCAACTCAGCGATATAATCGACCGCGTCGAGCACGCCGTCGAGATCCTCGCCCTCGGCGCGCAGCGCGTTGACGCCGCCCAGCCCCATGCCGAGAAACACCGCGTCATATTCGGACCGCAGCCCCGCGAGCGTAATGTCGCGGCCCAGCGCCTTGCCGGTCTCGACCGAAATCCCGCCGACGGCGAGCACGAAGTCCACCTCGGCCTGAGCGAAGCCGTCGACCGTCTTGTAGGCGGCGATGCCGTATTCGTTGAGGCCTCCGAGTTTCTCGCGCGCCTCGAAAATCGTCACATCATGGCCCAGTTCAGCCAGCCGGTGCGCGCAGGCCAGCCCCGCCGGGCCGCCGCCGACGACCGCCACGCGCTTGCCCGTGGGCGCGGCGCGGGTGTGGAAATCGACCGTGTCGATCTCCATCAGGTGATCGGTCGCATAGCGCTGCAGCTGGCCGATCTTCACCGGCTTGCCCTCACCCTCCATGCGCACGCAGGCCTGCTCGCACAGGGTTTCGGTCGGACAGACGCGGGCGCACATGCCGCCCAGAATGTTCTGCTCGAAAATGGTCTTGGCCGAACCGACCGGGTTTCCGGTGGAAATCTGGCGGATGAACATCGGGATGTCGATCGACGTCGGGCACGCGATGGTGCACGGCGCGTCAAAACAGAAATAGCAGCGGTCGGCCTCGACGATGGCCTCATGCGCGTGCAGCGGCGGATGCAGGTCCTGGAAATTCCTCAAATAGGAGTCCGCGGACAGACGGCCGGGCGCAATGTCCGGACCGGCCTTGGCTTCGGTCATGGAAACCTCCGAAAGGTGTTGGCGATCATTCTCCGGCGCTCCTCTCGTTGCGCGGAGGAGCTGCATCGTCAGTTTCGGTATTTTTTGACCAAATAGTCAAATATTAATTGCGCGCCCGGCCGCGCGAATTTTGCGCGCGCGGCGCCGATTGTGCCGCAAAAGACGGCACAGGTAAAAATTAATCAGAAAGATCAGCCAAATCAGCGGCGGCCGCAGATCAGCGCGGCCACGGCGCTGGCGAGCGTCGCGAAGGCATAGAACCAGATGCCGGGCTGGGTCACGGCGGTGGCGAAGCCGCTGGTCTTGGCCGCGAAAATCACCAGCGCCACCAGCATCACGTCCATCATCGACCACTTGCCGACAGCGCCCAGCAGCGTCAGCGAGCGGCCGCGTCCGCCACCGAAGGCCACCACATGCAACAGCAGCAGCTTGACGGCCGGCAACGCAATGGAAAAGCAGCCCACCAGCACACCGAGCGCCGCGTCCTCGCCGCGCGTCAGCTCCAGCACGATCTCGATGAGCGACGGGGTTTCCTCGAAAAAATACAGCTTCTCGAAGCGCACCAGCGGCAGCGTGAGCCCCAGCGCGAAGGAGAAGGAGGCGAGCGGCAGCAAGAGGGAGAGAAACAGGCGCATGGGCGACCTTGGCTGTGTGCGGGAGGCCGCGCGCGACGGCCCCGCCGTTGTCCCACAGCGCCCGCGCCACGGCAAGCCGCCGGCCTACCCGCGCCGTGTACGCCTGCCGGCTACAGTCCGCGCCGGCCCGCCGGGCGCGGCGTCGTCTCTGCCGGGCTTGCCGGATGAAACGACGGCGCCGGCCAGGCGATAGCATCCGCCATCGGAATACTTGGCCTCATACATCGCCTTGTCCGCGGCAAGCAGAAGCGCGCCCGGCGTGCGTCCGTCCTCGGGCGCAATGGCGATTCCGATGCTGGCGGAGATTTCCACCCGAGCCTGCTCCAGATCATAGGGCTGGGCCAGCCGCCCGGCGAGGCTTTCCGCGATGCCAATCACATCCTCAGGCGCGGCGATGCCGGGAAGGATCACAGCGAACTCGTCGCCGCCCAGCCGCGCCACGAGATCATTCTCGCGCATGTGACCGCGAAACCGATTGGCCACCGCGCGCAACAGCGCGTCGCCCGCATCATGCCCGTAGGTGTCGTTGATCGCCTTGAAACCGTCCAGGTCCACATACAACAGCGCGCAGCGGCTCCCGGCTTCCGCCGAGCGATCCAGATGGTCAGCGAATTCGGAACCGAACAGGGCCCGGTTTGGCAGATCGGTCAGGGGGTCAAAGTGCGCCTTGTGCCAGATCGCCTTTTCCGCCTCGAGGCGGGCGGTGATGTCGCGCGCGGAAATAAGATACTGACGCTCGTCTTCCTTGCCGAAAAATCCCAGGCGGACTTCCACGGGAACCATTTCGTTCGATACGGTGCGCAACGCGCTCACAAACTCGTCCTCGGCGCCAGAGGCCACCGGATTGTCTCCCGGATACTCGACGACAATCGTCTCGACCGGCCGGCCGATCAGCGACTCGCGGGCAAAGCCCAGACGCTCGCAGAGCTGGTGGTTACAGTCGACGATCGTGCGGGTGGCGTCATACACCAGAAGGGAATCGCGCGCGTTGTCGAACAGCGAGCGCAGCTGCGCCCGCTCCATCTGCGTCTCGTGATGCAGAATATCCAGGGAACGACCCACCGCCTGGGTGCGCCGGATCACGCGCAAGCTGAACGCGAACAGCAACAACGTGCTGACCAGCATGAAGGGCACCGCGACGAGCACGAACATCACGCCGATCGGCCGGCTGTTCCAGGCGATCTGCACAGGAACCGTGCCGTCGTTCATGCGCAGGCGAAGGGCATTGTTGAACCCGTCCGCGCCTGCGGGTGTCACCGCCGCGTCCTTCAGGGAATAGCGCTCTGCCATCCTGCCGAGCATCGCGCCGTCAACCGCCATCGCCAAGACGAGCCACGACATCACCGCGGGCAAGGTCCGAGTCTCAAATTGCTCCGAGGTGTAGACAGGCGACAGCGCCACCAGATGCGGCAGTCCGCCCAGCATCACCCAGCCCACCGCACCGCCGGCGTTCTGCTGTCCCTCCATGCGCTCATTGCGCCGCGCGATCAGCTTCGCGATCTCCACCTTGAAGAGCTCGCGAAAATCGTCGGCGTGATGATCTTCCTTTTCAACCGGGGCCATGCGGGTCCCCGCCGCGTCGATCACCACGGCGAGATCCAGCTTGTGAACGGTGAGCAGATAGCCGGTCAGCTCCCGTTCCAACGTCTCCACATCGCGACTCGCGATCATGTCGACGGCTTCGTCCCAGAAACCGAAATCAATCACGATGCCCCTGAGCTTGTCGGACGCGTCGGAGAGATGCGCGCTGACGAGCGCCCGATCATGCTCCTTGGTTAGCCGATACTGCTGGACCAGCGAAAACGCCGCCGCGCCGGAGATCGCGCAAAATGCGATGGCGAAGATCGCCACCTGCGTCAGCACGATCCCCTTGAGAATTTCAACCACGCCCTTTTGGATCATTCACGAAGTCCCGGATTTTTCGCATCCCTGGATTCCAGAACACTACAAATATATGAAACAACGTCTAATATCTGAAAAACACATAGAATCCGAAAATTTATCCTTGGTATTTAAAACAATCACCGCCCATACAGCGGATATATACTTACACGGACAGGCAACCTACCTGCCTTCTCACAGTCGATCCCCGGCTCGAGGTCATGGCCTTATGGCCGGCCGCTTCCGGCCCGCAGAAACGCCTCACAGCATCGCGATTGCCAATCAGTCAGACGCGTGGAACAGTCGCCTTCCCTGTCCCCACACCCGAGGCAATTCCCGACGATGACGACCGGCACGCACGACTATTTCGACGACCCGCGCAACGCGGATATCCTGATTTCCGTCAATGGCGAGCTGGTGCCCCGGCAGCAGGCGGTGGTGTCGGTGTTCGACTCCGGTTTCATTCTCGGAGACGGCGTCTGGGAGGGCCTGCGCGTGGTCGACGGCGGCATCGCCTTCCTCGACGCGCATCTCGACCGGCTCTTTGACGGCGCGAAATATCTCGACATGGACATCGGGCTGGACAGGACGGAACTCACGGCCCGGATCTTCGAGTGCCTGGCCGCGAACGGCATGGTCGAGGGCGCGCACATTCGCCTGATGGTCACCCGGGGCGTCAAGAAGACCCCGTATCAGGATCCCCGCGTCACCATCGGCGGACCGACCATCGTCATCATCCCGGAGTACAAGACCGCCAATCCGCAGGTCATCGAAAACGGCATCACGCTGTTCACCGTGCACGTGCGCCGCACAGCGCCCGACATGCAGGACCAGAAGCTCAACAGCCACTCCAAGATCAACTGCATCCAGGCCTGCATCCAGGCGACCAAGGCCGGCGCCGACGAGGCCCTGATGCTGGATCCGCAGGGCTGCGTAGCCACCTGCAACTCGACGCATTTCTTCATCATTCGCAACGGCGAGGTCTGGACCTCGGACGGCACCTATTGCCTGGGCGGCATCACCCGCTCCAACGTCATCGCGCTCTGCCGCGCCAACGGCATTCCGGTGCACGAGAAACGCTTCTCGCTGTTTGATGTCTATGGCGCCGACGAGGCCTTCGTCACCGGCACCTTCGCGGGGCTCACCCCGGTGCGCTCCGTCGACGGCCGCGAAATCGGGGCGCCCGCGCCCGGCGGCGGGCACAGCGGCCCGCTCACGGCGAAACTGAGTGCGCTCTACAAGGACTTCGCGAAATCCACGGTCACACGTCCCCAGGGCAAGGACGGGCGCGCGCAATGACGATCCGCATCGCCATGTGGTCGGGTCCGCGCAACATCTCCACCGCGATGATGCGCGCATTCGAGAACCGCGCGGACACCGCCGTGTGGGACGAGCCCTTCTACGCCGCCTATCTCAGGCAGACCCGCATCGAGCATCCGATGGGCGACGCCATTCTCGCCCACCACGAGACCGACTGGCGCAAGGTCGCGGAGCAGGCCATCGGTCCCGCGCCCGGCGGCGCGCCGGTGTTCTACCAGAAGCACATGACGCAGCACATGGTCGGCGCTTTCGGCCGCGACTGGATGGACCACGCGGAGGTCCGGCATGCGTTTCTGATCCGCGATCCGGAGAGCGTGCTGGCCTCCTACACGGTCAAGCGCGGCGCGGTCACGCTCGACGACATCGGCTTCACGCAGCAGGCGGAGATTTTCGATCGCGTCGCGGAGCGTTTGGGTGAAGCGCCGCCTGTGGTGGCGTCAAATGACGTGCTGGCGGATCCGCGAGGGGTGCTTACGCGGCTGTGCGCGGCGCTCGGCGTTGCCTTCGATCCCGCCATGCTGTCGTGGCCTGCGGGCCGCAGGGACAGCGACGGCGTCTGGGCGCCGCACTGGTATCACGCGGTGGAGGCCTCGACGGGGTTCGCGCCGCCGCGCGACCCGGTCGCGTTCGAGACTCTCGACGATGCCCTGAAACCCATCGCCGAGGCCGCGCGCCCGCACTACGAAAGGCTGGCGAAACATCGCCTCTGATCGGGATCGGTATGTCGCGCCGTCACGGCCTCGATGCGCGCACCGCGAGGCGGCGTCCGGCCAGGGCCCGTTGCCGGGGAAAGCGAAGAACTCCATCTGCGTGCGGGTGGACGCGCAGCAGAGGGAAAAAGCACAGCGGGATGCGGGAACGCGAATTGGCGATACGATACAACAGACGGGGTGAGGATCGTGTGAACCATCGGGTGCGGACCGCCGGACGGCCCACAGCAGCGTCAGGGATGCGAAAGGAACTCATCGCCGGCAGGCATGCGCGCCCGCCTCAACGGTACGCGTGATTGCGGCCGGCGATCTCGTCCAGTTCTTCCTGTTCGGCCAGATCCGCGGCTTCGCGCTCGCGTTCCTGATCACGCTCCTCGAGCAGCTCGATCTTCTTGAGCTCCTCGACCGCTTCCGCCAGTTCGTCCTGGGCACGCTCCTGCTGGCCGTGCAACTCCTCGGCCGAAGCCTTGAGGTTGTCGCGCCGCTGCATCGCCGCCTTGGCGAACGTTGGATAGGCGAAATGGCTCACGTCGTCGATGCCGACGCGCTCCTGCTCGGATGCGATCTGAGCATCGAGCTCGCCCGCCATGCGGTCGAATTCGGCGATCATCGTCTCGATCTGCGCCAACTGGCGTCGTTTGTCGTCGACCTGAAACCGTTTCAGGCGAATTAGGCTCTCACGGGACTTCATTACGCAGTACTCCCCTGACCTGAGACACGCTACTCCAGAGTCATTTCCAAAAGGTTGGCAAGCTGCAAATAACCGTCTTCGATGCTGGTGGCCTCGGCTTTTCCCTGATTCAGGAAGGCTTCCAGCGCATCGTGTTTGGCGATCGCAGCGTCGACGAGCGGATCGGACCCGCTCCGGTACGCGCCCAGCCTGATCAATTCCTCCATATCGGCGTAGGCGGACATCAGCCGCCTCGCCTGAAGAATCAACTCTCGGGCATGTTCCGGTACACAGCCAGGCATTGTACGCGAAACTGATTTCAAAACATTAATGGCCGGGAAGCGGCCGCGCTCGGCGATGGCGCGCTCCATCACGATGTGGCCGTCGAGAATGCCGCGCACCGCATCCGCCACCGGCTCGTTGTGGTTGTCGCCTTCCACCAGAACCGTAAACAACGCCGAGATCGTTCCGCTTCCGGCGGGACCGGGGCCCGCGCGCTCCAGAAGCCGCGGCAGTTCCGTGAACACCGTGGGCGTATACCCCTTCGAGGTCGGCGGCTCGCCGGCGGCCAGACCGATCTCGCGCTGCGCCATGGCGAAGCGGGTCACGGAATCCATCATGCACAAGACGCTGGAGCCTTCATCACGGAAGAACTCCGAGACCGCCAGCGTCAGATAGGCGGCCTGGCGGCGCATCAGCGCGCTTTCGTCCGACGTTGCGACGATCACCACCGCGCGCGCAAGGCCCTCATCGCCCAGATCGTCCTGAATGAACTCCTGCACCTCGCGGCCGCGCTCGCCGATCAGTCCGATCACCGTCACGTCGGCGGAGGTGTTGCGCGCCAGCATCGACAGCAGCACCGACTTTCCGACGCCCGAGCCCGCGAAAATGCCCATCCGCTGCCCCTGGCAGCAGGTGGCGAAGGTGTTGAGCGCGCGCACCCCGAGATCGATCGGCCCGCCGACGCGCATGCGCTCGCCCGGCGCCGGCGGCTTGCGCCGCAGCGCCCGCGCTTCCAGCCCGCGCGGAAGTTCGCCCTTGCCGTCGATCGGTTCACCCATGGCGTTGATGACCCGGCCGAGCCAGGCCTGCGACGGCCGCACGGAACTGTCGCGCTCGGCGAGCACCGCCCGGCAGCCCATGCGCACGCCCTCCATGCCGGAAAACGGCAGGCACAGCGCGCGTTCGTCACGGAAGCCGACCACCTCGGCGAGAACGTTGTCGAGCGCCCCGTCGCTTTCGATGGAAAGGCGCGCGCCGACGCTCATCTCGTGCACCGGACCGGCGACTTCGACGAGCAATCCCTGCACGCCCACGACCCGCCCGTAGATTTCCACCGGGTCCAGTGATTCGATTTCGTTAATTAGGGTGCGCAATTCCGCCATCCCGTTAATCATTTCGCCGATGGTAACCGATCGTTTACACATCTGGTTAATCATATTCTCGAGGCTATGGTGGAACATGAGCCTTTCGGGTCAATGCAATCGAAGGTACGAGTCAAAAAGGCAACTTACGTCGGAACGCTCATGTTATTTCTGACCAACCGGAACGCGGTTTTCATCGGGGATTTCAACTAATTCGACGAAAATCCACAGACTCGACCTTAAATTGCTTGCGGTAGTGAATCAGTTTTTGTTAACCATTGTGTCGAAAGTTCGATCCGCGGTTAACAGCAGTCATTCGCCGCGATCGCTGACCTTACTGAGGTGCGATTTGCCCAGAATAGGCAAGACGAGGAATTTGGCATGCGGGTACTGCTGATTGAGGACGATAGCGCCACGGCGCAGAGCATCGAATTGATGCTCAAGTCCGAGAATTTTAACGTTTATACGACTGACCTTGGCGAGGAAGGCATCGACCTCGGTAAGTTGTATGACTATGACATCATCCTGCTGGATCTGAACCTGCCGGACGTCTCGGGATACGAGGTGCTGCGCACCTTGCGGGTCTCGAAGGTCAAGACGCCTATCCTGATCCTCTCCGGCCTCGCCGGCATCGAGGACAAGGTGCGCGGGCTCGGTTTCGGTGCGGACGACTACATGACCAAGCCGTTCCACAAGGACGAGCTGGTCGCCCGCATCCACGCGATCGTACGCCGCTCCAAGGGCCACGCCCAGTCGGTCATCACGACCGGCGACCTGACGGTCAATCTCGACACCAAGACGGTCGAGGTCAGCAGCCAGCGCGTGCATCTGACGGGCAAGGAATACCAGATGCTGGAGCTTCTGTCCCTGCGCAAGGGCACGACGCTCACCAAGGAGATGTTCCTCAATCATCTCTACGGCGGCATGGACGAGCCGGAACTGAAGATCATCGACGTGTTCATCTGCAAGCTTCGCAAGAAGCTGGCGGCCGCGACAGCCGGCAAGAACTACATCGAGACCGTCTGGGGACGCGGCTACGTGCTGCGCGAACCGGAAGAGGAAAAGGTCGCCTCCTAGGACCGGCTTGTTTCGGACGGACCCACCCGCGGTCCGCATCCAGATTGGCCAGGCGTCTTCCCACGGGAGCGGCTCAGAATCCCGAGATACCGGATAAAGGGGCCCATGCCGTCGCAGGCATGGGCCCCTTTCTGTTGCGCGCACGGCGTGCCGCGCCCGTCCCGCGTGCGGACAGCAATGAATGGTATCCCCGCGCGCCCGCGCATGGCGCCCATGCACCAGCCGGGGAAGCCGATGTCCAGGGTAAGCGGCAACGGGCATCGCGGGGCTGCATTTGAACCGCTTGCGAAACAAAAAAGGGAGCGTGACGGCTGGCCACGCTCCCTTTTTATCGATTGTCTGTCCGTGATCGCTCAGCGCGCCAGGCGCGACAGCCCGCCGCTAACCGCGGCTTTCGGCATGCTTGCGCCGGAAGCGGCGCTCCCCGCCACCGGGCGTAGCTGGTAGAGCCCGCGCAGGGTCGGCACCGGCTGGAACTGGTCCGACAGCCCGACCACGGTTTCCGCCGCCCCCAAGGCCAGATAGCCGTCGGCGGGCAGGATCTTCGCCGCCCGCGTCAACACGTCGGACTTCGCCGCCTGGTCGAAATAGATCAGCACGTTGCGGCAGAAGATGATGTCGAACTCGCCCAGCGTGGAGAAATTCTCCAGCAGGTTGAGCTGGCGCCACTGCACCATGCCGCGGATCTCGGGGTTCACCTGCCAGACGTCGCCGGTCTGGCTGAAATATTTCAAGAGCAGCTGGATCGGCAGCCCGCGCTGCACCTCGAACTGGCTGTAGATGCCGGTCTTGGCCTTCTCCAGCACCTCGTTCGACAAGTCCGTGCCGATGATCTCGAACCGCCAGCCGGGCATCTTCGCGGCGGCTTCCTTCAGGCACATGGCCAGCGAATAGGGCTCCTGCCCCGTCGAGGCGGCCGCGCACCAGATGCGAAGGCGCTTCTTCATCGCCCGCTTTTCGATCAGCGCCGGCAGCATCACGTTCGTGAAATTGTCGAAGGGCGTCTTGTCACGGAAGAAGAACGACTCGTTCGTCGTCATCGCCTCGACGACATCCGTCTCCAGCGCCCGCGCCGTGCCGGTCCTGAGCTTCTGGATCAGGACGCTGAGCGACTCCAGGCCGGTCTTGCGCGCGATCGGCATCAGCCGGCTCTCGACGAGATACTGCTTCTCGCTGCTCAGCACGAGGCCCGAGCGCGTCTTCAGGAATCCTTTGAGATACTCGAACTCGGCGGGGGTCAACGGCGACCTCCAAGAATGCGTGTGATCTTCGGTCCGATTTCAGACAGCGCAAGCACGTCGGAACACTGGCCGGTATGCGCGGCCGCGCCCGGCATGCCCCACACGACACTGCTCTTCTCGTCCTGCGCGATGATGCTGCCGCCGCTCGCGGCGATGGCGCGCGCGCCATTGGCGCCGTCCGACCCCATGCCGGTCAGCACGATCGCCAGGGTCGCCGACCCATAGGCCTTGGCCACACTGTCAAACAGCGGATCGACGGCGGGCCTGCAGAAATTCACCGGAGGATCCTCGTTCAGGCGCGCCACGACACCCGCCGCGGTCTTCTCGACGACCATGTGCTTGCCGCCGGGCGCCACATAAATGTGGCCGGGCTTCAGCAACACGCCGTCGGTCGCTTCCGCCGCCGGGCACATTGCCGCCTTGGATATGTGTTCGGCCAGAATGGCCGTGAATGTGGGCGGCATATGCTGGGTCACCAGCACCGGCACCTCACGCAGGCTCGAGCCGATATCGCGAAACAGCGCCTGCAGCGCCTGCGGGCCGCCGGTCGAGCTGCCAATGGCGAGTACGCGCGGCTTCACCGAGGCGTAGGGACGCAGCGTGAACGTTGCCGTATGGCCAGTGGGCCGCGTTGCGGCGCGCGCGGCGGCCGGGGCGGCGGCTGCACCTGCCGCGGTTTCCGCGCGCATCGGCCGGCGGATGCCGGCGGCGCGGTCACGCTTGCGCATGCCCAGCGACTTGACCTTGTCGATAAGGTCCCGGCGGAAATCGACCGAGGTGGTGACGTTGGCGGAGGATTCGGGTTTCGGGACGTATTCCTGGGCGCCGAGCGACAGCGCCTTCAAACTGATCTCGGCGTTGCGCCGGGTCAGCGTCGACGCCATCACCACGACCAGATCGCGCCTCTTGGCGAGCATCAACGGCAGGGCCGTCATGCCATCCATGACCGGCATCTCGATATCCAGCACCACCACATCGGGATTGCTGCGCTCGATGTCATCGACCGCGAGCTGGCCGTTGCGATGAGTCGCGACCACGGCAAGCGCCGGATCGGCGTCGATCCAGCGCCCGATGAGACCGCGGATGACGACGGAATCGTCAACGACCATTACGCGAACGGGATCAGTGACCGTTGCGGCTCCGTGGGAAGCCGGCTGGGAAGCGAGTGTCATGATGTGCGCCGATCATATTTATTTTTTAAAGCAGGCCGACTTCTTGGAATTTCGCCTCGACGATCTCGCGGTCGAACGGCTTCATGATGTATTCGTTCGCGCCCGCGCGAATGGCCTTGGCAATATGGGCGACATCATTTTCCGTGGTGCAAAAGACGACGGTCGGCTTCTCGCCGCCCTCTTCCTGACGCAGGTTCGTGAGGAATTCCATCCCGTCCATGACCGGCATGTTCCAGTCGAGCAGGATCGCGTCGGGCATGGCGGCTCGACAGATGTCGAGGGCTTCCTTGCCGTCTTCGGCTTCCGAAATAGTGAATTCCAGATCTTCGAGAATCCGGCGCGCCACCTTTCGGATGACGCTTGAATCATCGACCACCAAACACGTTTTCATCGCACTCTCCTGGACCCCAATGATGCGGGGATCAAACATTAGGCAGCCAAAGGCTCGCTCATCATTGCGCCAAGGAGGCGAGCGACGTCGAGGATAACCATGAGCTGGCCGTCAAGGCGGTGGACACCGGCGGAAATCTCGGCCCACCGCTGGTCGAGGTTCGTCGGGTTCGGCTCGCGTGAACTCTCCGGAAGATTGAGCACCTCACCCACGGCGTCGATGACGAGGCCGTAGGATTCACCCTTGTACTCGATGCCGACCGCCATCATCGTCTGGTCGCTTTCGAGCGGCTCCAGATGCAGGCGGCGGCGCATGGCGATCGCCGTGACGATGCGGCCGCGCAGGTTGAGAACGCCCGCGACTTCCGGCGGCGACAGCGGCACCTTGGTGACGCTTTCAGGCGCGAACACGTCGTGCACCTGGTTGATCGGCAATCCGAAGAGCTGACCACCGATGACCACGGTCACATATTGCGTCGTGCCGGTGGCGACATCGGCGTGGTTGATGTTGGCCCTGTCTTTCCCGCTCATGCCGCAATCCTAACTTCGTTCGAAAACGCTTCCTTGATCGCCGCGATCAGGCCGGGCCGATCGAACTTGGCGACATAGTCATCAAAGCCGGCCTGGCGCCCGCGCTCGATCGACGCGGCGGTAACCAGCGACGACAGGGCGAGAATGGGCATCTGGCGGTACCGCGGGTCGCGCCTGAGCGCCTCGCAGAATTCGAAGCCGTTGACGTCCGGCATCTCGATGTCGCTGACGACCACATCGAACTTGCGGCCGCTCTGCAGCAGTTCCACGGCGGCGCGCGCGCTGTCGCACACGGTCACGTCGTAGCCCGCCGCCTTGAGAACCGGCGTCAGCATGTTGCGGAAGAACGCCGAGTCGTCGACGAACAACAGCTTCTTGGTGAGTGCGTCCTCCGCCATCTCCTTGCGGATGAACCAATCCTCGAAAGCCTGCGGCAGGTAGTGACCCAGATCGATGATCTCGGTGGCCCGCTCCTTGATGATCGCGGAGCCGAGAACGCCGGGGCTGTCGGATCCCACCTCGATGTCGAGCTGGCATTCCACGATATCGACGATCTCGTCGACCACCAGGCCCATCGAACGGCCGCTGTCGGAGAACACCAGCATCGGCTGGGTGCCCTCGGTGCGGTGCGTGGAGCCCGCCTGGATGTAGACCAGCGGCATCAGCGCGCCGCGATACTGCACCAGGTCGCGGCCGTTGGAACGCTCGATGTCGTTGATATCGAACTCTTCCAGACGCGTGACCAGCGACAGCGGAACCGCCTTGGGCTCCTTCGAACCCGCGCGGAACAGCAGCATGGAGGTCACGTCGTGGTTGTTGACGATCTTGCGCTTGGCGGCCGCTTCCGCCTCTTCCTCGCTCTGCTCAAGCAGGGCGGAGGATGCGTGGCTGGCCATCGCGCTGGCGACGCCGTTGGGATCGATGATCATGATCACCGAGCCGTCGCCCAGAATGGTGTTGCCCGAGAACATGGCGATGTTGCGCAGCATCGTGGACATCGGCTTGACGACGATTTCCTCGGTGTGGAACACGCCGTCGACGACGACGCCGAAGGTCTGGTTGCCGACCTGCATGACGACGATGAAGCCGTTGTCGTGATCCAGGCTCTCGTCGACTTCCTTGGCGCTTTCCATGCCCAGGATGTGCGACAGATGGAGCAGCGGCAGAAGCTTGTCGCGCAGACGCAGCACCGGGGTATCCTTGATGCGCTCGATCCGGTGCTCGGAGTTGTTCTGCACGCGGACGAGTTCGACCACCGACAGCTGCGGAATGGCGAACCGGTCGCCGGAGCTTTCGACGATCAGCGTGGAGACGATGGCCAGCGTCAGCGGGATCTTGATCATGAAGGTGGTGCCCTTGCCGGGCACCGACTTCAGATCGACCGAACCGCCGATCATCTCGATGTTGTTGCGCACCACGTCCATGCCGACGCCGCGGCCGGAAACGCTCGTCACCTTGGCGGCGGTGGAGAAGCCGGCGGCGAAGATCATCCGATGGATCTGCGCGTCGGTCATCTTCTCCAGTTCGGCTTCGGTGTGAAGGCCGCTGTCGATTGCCTTGCGCTTGATCGCGTCGACGTCGAGACCCCTGCCGTCATCCTTGATCTCGATGATGATGTGGCCGCCTTCATGGAAGGCGGAAAGGGTCACGGTGCCCTTTTCCGACTTGCCGGCGGCGATACGGCCCTCGGTCGTCTCAAGGCCATGGTCGGCGGAGTTGCGGACCATGTGCGTGAGCGGATCCTTGATCAGCTCCAGCACCTGGCGGTCGAGTTCCGTTTCGGCGCCAACCATCACCAGGTCGATGTCTTTGTTGAGTTCCTGCGCCAGATCGCGCACCACGCGCGGCAGCTTCTGCCAGGCGTTGCCGATCGGCTGCATGCGCGTCTTCATGACGCCTTCCTGCAGTTCGGCCGTCACGTTGGACAGACGCTGCAGCGGCACCTTGAACTCGGAATCCTCGTGCCTGCGGACGATTTCCAGAAGCTGGTTGCGTGTCAGCACCAGCTCGGAGACCATCGTCATCAGGTGTTCCAGCGTTTCCACGTTGACGCGGATCGACTGGTTGGAAACGGAGCCCTTCTTGTCGCCGGTCGCCTTGTCGCCAGCCGGCTTTGCGGCGGCTTCGGGCTCATCGTCGGCGGCTTCCAGCGCCGGAAGCTCGAGCGCCTTCGGCTTGGGTGCGGGAAGCTCGATCTCGACGGCCGTCTCGCGGAAGGCCCGCTCGAGCTCTTCCTCGGAGACCTCGCCAGGGCGCAGGCCGCGGTCGGGCTCGGCGGCGGCGGCCGGGGCAGCCTCCACCGGCGCCTCCGCAACGACCTCATCCGCGGCCACGTTGAATGCGTTTTCGGACAGTTCCTCGAGCTGGGAGATAAGGTCCTGATCGGACCCGGCCGGCTCGTCGCCCTCGGCCTGTTCCAGATCGGCAAGAATTTCCTTGATCCGGTCGATGGATACGAGAATCAGCGACACGGCGTCCTGGGTAACCGGTGCACCGTCGCGGAACTTGCCCATCAGCGTCTCGCCGGCATGCGCCAGAGCTTCCAGACGGGCAAGCCGAGGAACCCGCAGGTTCCCTTGATCGTATGAACGAGACGGAAGATATTGTTGAGGATTGTCGCGTTGTTAGGTTCCTGTTCGAATTTCACGAGTTCCACGTCGACGACGTCAAGACTCTCGTTTGTTTCGGTCAGAAACTCCCGAAGTAGATCATCCATTCCCTGTGCCCACCCGCAACTGTTCGGCCAGTATTGCATCGCAGCGTGATGAAAGGGTCACAACGCGACATGTGAGCGGACTGCCCACGACCGAGAGTGTCGGAGGAATAGGTTAAGATAGATTGAAGCTGGATCGGGCTCGAATTGCGTGAAACTACCGACCGAGGACGGTTGAAATCACCACCGTCTCATCGGTTTTCACAAGCGTTACAGTCACCCCGCAGTCGCGCGCGAGCAACCCGGTATACGCGGGCTGCACCGCATGCGCATCGACACGCTCGACCTCCTCGTCGTTGAGCAGGTCCGGCACCGCCACGGGGATGCGCGCGTTGAGGCCCTTCGCCGTCAGCCGGAACAGCGGCTTCTCGCCGCCTTCCTCAAGCTCCACCTTGATGGAGCCGCCGCGCGGCACGCACTGATTGGCGATCAGCACGAGATTCATCAACAGCTTGACCTGGTTCTTGGCCATCAGCAGACGCGGCACAACCCATTCCAGGTCCGCCTTTTCGCCCGCCATGTAGCCTTCGGTCACCGACTGCGCGTCGCCGAGATCGATTTCCGCGCCCACCGAACCGGCCGCGCCGAACGCCAGCCGGGCGAACTGCAGCTTGGCGGACGCCTGTCGCGCGCTCTTGCGGATGAGGTCCATGGCGAACTCGCGCATGTCCTCGTTGCCTTCCTCGTCAAGCACTTCCAGCCCGTTTGTGATGGCGCCCACCGGCGAGATGATGTCGTGGCAGACGCGGCTGGCAACCAGCGCAGCAAGGTCGAGAGGCGACAGATCGAATGGCTTGGTCATGAAATCCTCGGCAACCGTTGTCTGGTTGATTCGTGGCGGTGCCATGAGCGTTACACCTGCAGCCCCGCCGTGCCAAGACGAACAGCCACGCATTGCAGGGCGCTGAGCCTGTTCAACGGGCGCGCTCCGCCCAGACGCGCTCGGCCGCCGCCAGGTTCTGCTTGGCGGCCGACAGCCACAGGAACCGCTTGGAGGGTGAGAAGAAGAAATACAGCCGCCGGCCGTAGATCAGCCAGATCGCCGGGTCGCCGTGGGTCGTGGCCCCGACGCCAGCACCAACGGGTCGTAGCCGCCAAATTGCGGCGCATAGACCTCGGGCGCGGCCTCGAAGGCAGCCATATTGCCTTCATTGACGAAGCGCCACACCACGCCGGACCAGAAAAGCTCATATCGCCGCTCACCGCGCCGCGGCTTGCGGTCGACGAAATAGGCCACGGGATCGTAACCGAGCAGCGCCAGGCCGGTCATCGGGTCGACGAGAATATCGCGGGAGTTCGTCGGCAGTCTTGTGGCCGGTTCCGGCGCCGATTGCGGCGCGGCCGCGTCGGGCGTGGACAGATCGGGCGCGGCCGGCATCCCGCCATCGGACATTTGCCACGGAGAGCCGGCGGGATCCATGCTCTGCGCCCGCACCGCCCGCGGCCCGTTCGGACCCGCGATCGCCCCCAGCACCATTGCCGCAAGCACCATCGCGGCCCCCGCCCTATCCTCGCCGGATTTCGTCTAGACTTTGGCATCGATTCGCTTTCACCGTCGCGGCCATGCCGGCCGCGCAATCCACACCGGCGTTTCCGCGCGGCAGACCATAGAGCGTTTGGCGGGAAATGTCGGCACTGACGCCACGCCGGAACGCCGCGCGATCATCGCTCCCGCAACCGATGATCGCCACAGCATGGTCTGGCGCTCGATATACGGTCAACATTCGCGCCCGGACGTTCGCTCCGGCGCCGCAGAAGACATGGGAGTTCGTTGCATGAACATGGGCAAGAACACGGGATTGAACGTTTCGGCCCTCGCGCGGCGCGCGCTGGGAGTGCTGGCGATTGCCTCCGCGTTGCTGCTGCCGCAGGCAGCTCAGGCGCAGATGCCGGAAGAAAACACCTACTCGCAGGACGAAATCGTCAACGCCGGGCACAAGTTCTTCGGCAAGGTTTCCGGCGGCCTCGCCGCCATGGTGGAACGCGCCGTCTCCCAGTATGGCAGCCCCAACGGCTATATCCTGGGCGAGGAGGGATCGGGCGCGATCGTGGCCGGCGCCCGCTACGGCGAAGGCACGCTTTACACGCGCAACGCCGGCAACCACACCGTGTTCTGGCAGGGGCCGTCGCTTGGCTGGGACTTTGGCGGCGACGGCGCGCGCACCATGATGCTGGTCTACAATCTGCCGAACGTGGACGCCATGTACAACCGCTTCATCGGCGTGAACGGCTCCGCCTATCTTGTCGGCGGCTTCGGCATGTCGGTGGTCTCCAACCACGACATCTACGTCGTGCCGATCCGCTCCGGCGTCGGCGCCCGGCTCGGCATCAACGTCGGCTATCTCAAGTTCACCCAGAAGCCGACGTGGAACCCGTTCTGAGGCCTCCGCGCCACAGGTCGCAATCTTCATGAGGCGGTTTGGCGGTTCCGCATAAGCCCGCCCTTGGCCTGCGCACGTTCCTCGGGTAATCATGCTAAACATCATGCCGCGCGGCGGAAACACGCCACGCCCGCGGCATGACGGACGGTTCAATTCGGTGTCGTTTGACAAAAATGGAGCATTTCCGCGATAGTAAATCGCTTAGTAATTCAACATCTTGGCGTGCGCAAAGGCCACCCGATTGCAATTATTTCGGAGTGTGCGCCTGACGACGGATCACATCGGAAGACTTTCTTGTTTTACGATACGTCTGTATAAAGTTTCAAACAGTTAGCAGTATGATTGGCGTTCCGGCACAGACCGCTGAATGCTCTCGCACCGAAGGTGCGGTCAACCACTGCGGGTCCCGGCGCTGCATCCCGGGCAGTTGCCGGTCGGGACGTCACGACGGGCGTGTGTACGGAATTGAAACGTGATCAACGCGGCAATGTTTTTCGCCCTCGGCGCCCTGACAGCAGGGCTGCTGATGCTGCTGATCGGACCGGCCGTCTGGCGCCGGGCCGTGCGGCTGACCCGGCGCGCGGTCGAGGCGACCACCCCGATGTCCCTGGCCGAGGTGCATGCCGCGCGTGATCAGTTGCGGGCGGAATACGCGGTTGAGACCCGCCGTCTGGAACTTGCCCGCACGGCGCTCTCCGACAAGGTCGTGCGCCAGCAGGTCGAGATTTCCGGCAGCCGCGAGGCCGCCAAGTCGATCGCGCTGGACCTTAGCGAGAAACTCAAGATCATCGATGAAGCGGAAGCCCGCGAAACGGCGCTGCGCGCGGAACTGCGCCACAACGAGACCGAGCTGGCCCGCGTCTCCGCCCGCCTGCGCGAAACCGAGATGGATCTCAAGCGCCGCTCGCAGCAATTCGTCGAACTGTCGCAAAAGCTGACGCGCGATGCCGTGACCAGCGCCGAGAATGCCGGAGGCGAATTCCCCGAACTTGCTGTCATGGAAGCGGAGATCGCCGCGCAGAAGACCCGCCGCAGCGCGGACGAGGCGAAGATCCTCGCGCTGGAAAGCGAATTGTCGCAACTCCGCCGCCGCTATGCCGCCCTGGAAGACGCGCGCATCGGCATGACGGCCGCCCCCGGGCGCACGGCCCCGGCCAGCAACGCCGTCATGCAGAAGCTGGAGGGGCTGGTCATCGACCTGGAAGGCCGCAACGTGGAATCCCAGGCGGAGATCACCCGCCTGTCGCTGCAGCTCGAGAGCCTGCGCGGCAACGGCGGCGACAACATGGAAGGCGCGCTCGTCTCGCTGGAGGCGGAGAACAATGCGCTCGCCGAGGAGCTGAACCGCACCGCGGTGGAGCGCGGCCGGCTGGAGAGCCAACTCAAGAAGCTGGCCCAGGCCGAGGACCGCGAGAACTCCGCGCTGCGTGAACAGATCACCCAGCTCGCGGCCCAGTTCGCCGCGATGACGGCGGACAAGGAAGGCGCGGGCTCGGCCATCGACAAGATCCTCACGGACGCGGAAGAGGCGCAGGGCGGCGCGCAGCAGCGCGCCAACGGCCCGTCCGGCCGTCCGGGAAGTCTCGCCGACCGGATCCGCGGCCTGCGCAAGCCCGCCGACGAGCCCAAGCCCGCCGCCCAGTCCCGCTAAGGGATCTCACGCGCGGAGACGCGCAGGGCGTCTCCCTTCCCAATACCTAGTACGGCAATCCCACATAGTTCTCCGCGAGCGCCGCCGCGCCCACTTTGGACGAGGTGACGTAGTCCAGCTCGGCGATCTGCATCTTGCGGTCGAACGCCGAGCTGTCGGGGAACGTGTGCAGCAGATTGGTCATCCACCAGGAGAACCGCTCCGCCTTCCAGATCCGCCGCAACGCGTCCTCCGAATAGCGCTCGATCAGCATCTCGGAGCCGTTGTCGTAGAAATCGATCATCGCGCGGGCCAGGTAATAGACGTCCGAGGCCGCCAGATTGAGCCCCTTGGCGCCGGTCGGCGGCACGATATGGGCGGCGTCCCCGACGAGGAACATGCGGCCGAATTTCATCGGCTCGGCGACGAAGGAACGCAACGGCGCGATGCTCTTCTCGATCGACGGGCCGGTGATCAGCGCCTCCGCCGTCTCCGTGTCCACCCGGCGGCGCAACTCATCCCAGAAGCGGTCGTCCGACCATGCGTCGACCTTGTCGTCGAGCGGGCACTGCACGTAGTAGCGGCTGAGAACGTTGGAGCGCATGGAGCACAGGGCGAAGCCGCGCTCGTGATTGGCGTAGATCAGCTCGTGGCTGACCGGCGGGGTCTCCGACAGAATTCCGAGCCAGCCGAAGGGATAGACCCGCTCGAACGTCTTGAGCACATCCTGCGGGGCCGCTTTGCGCGAGGCGCCATGATAGCCGTCGCAACCGGCGATGAAATCGCAGTCCAGACGATGCGTTACCCCGTCCTTGCGATAGGTGACATGGGGCTTGGCGCCGTCGAAGTCGTGCAGCGCCACGTCCTCGGCCTCGTAGACGATCACGCCGCCCTCGGCCAGCCGCGCGTCGACCAGGTCCCTGGTCACTTCCGTCTGGCCATAGACCATCACGGTCTCGCCGGTCAGCGCCTTGAAATCGATCCGGTGGCGACTGCCGTCGAAACACAGTTCCGTGCCGTCATGGATCAACCCTTCGCGGTGCATGCGCGCGCCAACGCCCGCCTCGTCCAGCATCTTCACCGCGCCCTGCTCGAGAACGCCGGCGCGGATCCGGCCCAGCACATACTCCAGGCTGCGCTGCTCAAGGATTACCGAGTCGATGCCCTGCCGGTGCAGGATCTGAGAGAGCAGCAGGCCCGAGGGGCCCGCGCCGATGATCGCGACTTGGGTGCGCATGGTCTCGTGTTTCCTCCTCAAGCAAATCCAGGACCAAGGGGAAACCGGTTTATCCGTCCGGATTTGCGTAAAAACAATGGCTTGGAGCCAAGATCCGCTTCTTTGAGAACCGCATCCGCTGCAAGCGAATTCGCACCGGCACAGTATGCACCTGCCCGGGGCAGGCGATGGAGGAAATCCAGAAACGCTTGAACATTTTGCGCCGCCCACGCGCCCGGCGCACAAACGCAAGGGCGCCGGCCGGGTTTCCCCGGCCAGCGCCATTTGGCGACAAGACGCATACCCCTCGGTCGTCATCCTCGGCCTTGTGCCGAGGATCCATGGTTTCAATGGCTTGTGGATGGTCGGGACAAGCCCGACCATGACGAGGAAGAGGTTGCTATGCCTTGTCCGCGGCATCGGCCGGCCGGAATTTTCCGGTCGGCTCCGCGTGTCTTGGGCCTTTGATCCGCGTCAGCGCATCATCTGCGGCAGCCAGTTGGCCAGTCCCGGCACGAAGAGCACCATGGCCGCGGCCACGACGATCAGGATCCAGTAGGGCATGGAGCCGCGGAAAATCATCGCGAGCGACACGGCCCGGTCCGGCACCGACGCCTTCACGGTGTAGACCAGCAGGCCGAAGGGCGGCGTCAGCAGCCCCGCCTCGATGATCAGGATTCCGAAGATGGCGAAGGCCAGCGGGTCGTAGCCAAGCTGGATGGCCAGCGGCGCGAAGATCGGCACCGTCAGCAGGATGATCGAGACCGAGTCGATCAGCATCCCCAGCACCAGCCAGATGCCGCCCATCATCATCATCAAGGCGATAGGCCCCAGGCCGGTGCCCAGCAGCATCGCCTTGATGGCGTTCACCGCGCCGCCCAGGGCCAGCAGCCGCGAATACATCGTGGCCGTGACCAGCAGGATCATGATTGGCGCCGTCGTCCGCCCGGCGTTGTAGATCGCGTCGATGATCTGGCTCCAGCGCATGCCCTTGACCAGGCCGATGACCAGCGCGCCGAGCACGCCGAAACCGGCGGCCTCGGTCGGCGTGAACAGCCCGCCCCAGATGCCGCCGATGACCAGCATCACCAGCGCGCCGATGCCAAGCCCGCCGATGGCCTCCGAGCGGCGTTCGGCCGCGCTCATGTCGGCGAGATTGTTGTCGGTGGCCGGAGGCGCGATGGAGGGATCCAGCTTCACCGCCACCACGCAGTAGAGCGCGAACATCACCGCCAGCAGCACGCCGGGCACGATGCCCGCCATGAACAGCGCGCCCACGGACATTTCGGTCAGGATCGCCCAGACGATCATCAGCACGCTCGGCGGGATCAGCATGCCGAGGCAGGCGGAGCCGGCGACCGCGCCCAGCGCGAAGGTCTGGCGGTAGCCGAGCTTGCGCATTTCCGGATAGGCAATGCGCGAGAAGGTGGCGGCCGCGGCGATCGAGACGCCGGTGACGGCCGCGAACACCGCGTTGCCGGCGACCGTGGCGACCGCGAGACGGCCCGGAATGCGCCGCAGCAGCCGGTCGCAGATGCGGTAGAGATCCCGCGCGGCGCCGGAGCGGCCGACGAGATCTCCCATCAGCACGAACAGCGGGATCACCGCGAAGACATCCTTGCGGATGGCCTCATAGGCGGTGGTGCCGATGATCGACATGGCGACATCGAAGCTGCCCATCATCAGGTAGACGCCGAGCGCGCTTGTGACGCCCAGCGCAACGGTGATGTGAACGCCCATGAGAATGAGGATGATCAGCAAGGCGATCATCCAGAGAACGATATCGGCACCCATCAGCCCCGATCCCCCTGTGTTTTGGTGAGCCGGGCCTTCAGGACCGCGTGAGTGAAACGGGCATGGCGTCTTCGTCCGGCAAGCGGCCGGTCCAGTCGAAGACGATCATCATGGCGTAGGCGAGGGCTGAGAACAGCGCGGTGACGATCAGCAGCGTGCGCACCGGCGAGGTCGGCACGCGCAGCGAGCCTTCGCCCTCGTATTCGCCGATCCGCCAGGCATCCAGCATCGGCTCCCACGAGGAATAGGCGAGACCGAGAAACAGCCCGATGGCGAGGATCCCGGCGAAGGTGCGCAGCACGCGGCGGCCCGTGGGGCCGAGCGCGTCGGCGACCAGCGGCGTGCGCAGCATCGAGCCGGTGTAGATCGCCAGCGGCAGTTGCAGGAAGGCGATGGCGACGATGGAGTTCTGGATGATTTCCTTGGTGCCGGGGAGCGGCGCCCCGAACATGCCGCGGCCGGCCACGTCGATGAAGATGATCACCGCGAGCCCGAAGGTCCAGAAGGCCGAGATCAGGTGGATCAGCCGCGCGACATTGACGATGGACGCGGTTATTCCGCGCTCCGGGATGCTCCGCCCGTGCGCCGGGCTGCGCGGCGCGCCGCGCCCCTTCATCGGGTCCGGTGCTGGATTGATGTCGGTCATATACGCTTGCGCCGCGGCCTTTTCGGCCGCCGCCCCCTCCGTTTGCGTTCCCCTCGCATGCCGTGGCCGCCGGTCGCTGGTTGCCGCGAATTGCCCCGCCGGCCGCGTCCTTGACGCGCGAAATGCCTGCCGGTTGTCCCGGTCGGTTTTGTGTCAATTAGAGCATAAAATCACGGCCTGTCATCCCGCAATCTATTTATCGACCGATAAGCTCATGAGCATCCCACGCTTCGGAGCGCGGTCCGCAACGCCATCCTCCGAACCCGGCTTGACGTTGGCCCCGATCCTCGCTGACAATGGCACATTGTTGAGCGATCGATAAATAACAAAATTCGACGATGATACAATGGCTACCGCGTGCCGGGAACGGCGATGCGAGACAACGAAAAGGGCGGGGACGAGAACGCTCAAGGTCCGCCAAGGGAGGAAACAATGCACCATCTTACAGACCGGGTCCGGTCTCTTATCCGCAGGACCCTCGCCACCGCCGCGCTTGGCGCCGGCGCCTGCGCGCTCACGCTCAGTGGCGCATCCGCCGACAGCTACACCCTGCGCATCGGCGCCGGCCACCCCAATGGTCCGGCCGTCTATGTGTCCATGGTCGCCGACTATTTCGTGCCCGAGGTCAAGCGCCGGGTGAAGGAAGAAACGGAACACGAGATCGAGTTCGTCGAGGGCTATGGCGGCGCGATCGCCGGCGTTGCCGAGACGCTGGAATCCGTGCAGCAGGGCATTCTGGACATCGGCGCCTATTGCTTCTGCTTCGAGCCCGCCAAGCTGTTCCTGCACAACTTCCCCTATTACGCGCCGTTCGGCCCGCAGGATTCCGCCCAGGCGCTCACCGCCACCCGCAAGGTCTACGACCAGATCCCGTGGCTCTCGGAAGTCTTCGAAAAGGACTACAAGCAGGTACTGCTCGGCCTGTCCGGCTGGGACAACTATCACCTGGGCACCAAGGATCCCTGGAAGACGGTCACGGATCTGAAGGGCTACAAGATCGGTGGCGCAGGCCCCAACCTGCCGTGGCTTGAATACGCCGGCGCCATTCCGGTGCAGTCGACCCTGCCCGAGGGCTATCTCGCCATGCAGACCGGCGTGTACAACGGCTGGCTGATGTTCCCCTCCGCCTATCTGGGCTTCAAGTACTATGAGCCTTCGCCCTACTACACGCTGATCGGTTTCGGCGCGATGGCGGTCAACGGGCTGACGATGAACACCAACAGCCTCGCCCGCCTGCCCGAGGACGTGCAGACGATCATTCGCGAAGTCGGCGAGGGTTACGAAGCCGCGTCGGGCGCCGAGCTCAACCGCCGTCAGGCCGCGGGCCTCAAGGGGCTTGAGGAGAAGGGCGCGCACATCACCAAGCTGCCTGAATCCGCCCGCATCGAATGGGCCAACGCGCTGACGGGCTTCCCCGCCCGCCAGGCCAAGGACGCCGACGAGCGCGGCATGCCCGGCACGGAAGTGATGAAGGCCTATCTCAAAGCCGTCACCGAAGCGGGCTACAAGTGGCCGGTCAGCTACTCGCTCGATTGAGCGGAGGGCACTGAACAACAGACGACAGGGCGGCCCATCGGGCCGCCCTGAACTTATGGAGAGCCCTCGCCCCCTCGGTCGTCATCCTCGGCCTTGTGCCGAGGATCCATGTTTTCAATGGCTTATGGATGGTCGGGACAAGCCCGACCATGACGAAGAAGAGAGGGTTCGGCATTGCCATGAGTCTGAGGGCGGTCCATTGGGCCGCCCTTTTTCGTGGGGCTGCACAGGCTTCGAAGTCCGCAGGCGTCACCCCGGACGCAATGCGGCGCATCGTGCCGCTTTGCAGATCCGGGGCGCAGGCCACAACAGGAGCGTCCCGGGTCTGCGGAGCATCACTGCGTGCTGCACCGCGCACGGGATGACCACGAAGGGTGACGGGGACATAGCCGTCGGCCGCACCGCGCCCTCACGCCGCCAGCAGATCCTCCCATTGCCGGGATATCCGCGCGGTCTCGTCGCGCAGCAGATCGGCGAAGGCCTGCGCCGGCGCGCTCATGGCCTGGCGCGACGGCTCGATCAGCACGAAATCCGACGACAGCGAAGGGTGCTCCAGCGGCCGGATGGAAAACCGCTCGCCCATCCGGTCCCCCACCATCATGATCGACGGCAGGATCGCCACCCAGCTCGACTGGGCGATGAACTCCAGCGTGCCGATCATCGCGTCCATCTCCATGCGCCGGCCAATCGCGACGCCATGCGTGGTGAAATAGGTCTCCAGCGTGTGCCGCCGGGTGTTGACCCCGCTGGGCAGGATGATGTCGCGGCCATCGAGATCCCGAGGCCGCGCGGGATGCAAATGCAGCGCGGTCTCGCCGCGGGCGGCCACCAGCATTTCGCGTTCGCGCGCCAGAAGCGTCGTCGATAGCCCGCGCGCGCCCTCGAACCCCGGCACCACGGCGAAATCCAGATCGCCCGAACGCACCATCTCCGTCAGGACGCCGGAGTAGGCTTCGGTGATATGCACCTCGGCGCCCGGAGTGGCCTGCATGAAGCGCGCGAGCGCCGGCGCCAGCGCGCCCCGGGTGAACGTCGGCATCAGGCCGATACGCAGCCGCCCGGCGTGACGTCCCGCGCTTGCCGTCTGCGTCGCCGCATCGAGCCGCCTCAAGGTCTCCACGCAATCACGATAGTAGTCCTCGCCCACCGGCGTCGGCACCACCACCCGCCCCTCGCGCTCGAACAGCGCCCGGCCGATATGCGCCTCGAGCTGCTTGATGTGCTGCGAGATGCCCGACTGGGTGGAGCCCTCGCGCGCGGCGGCGCGCGTGAAGGAGCACTCCTCGAAGACGGAGACGAAGGAGCGGATCTGGCGCAGGGAGATCATGGCATCTCGCATTAGAAAAACTAATCCAATTGAGTAAATAATATCATTTTTTCAACTGAGCGCACCGCCCTAAATTCAAATGCGAAAAGCCGCGAAAACAGGCGCACGGACGCGCGGCGCAGGAGGGACCAGATGCAGCTTGGATTTTTCACCATGCCGATCCACCCGCTGGATCGCGACTGGCGCGAGACGCTGACCGAGGACCGCGAGGCCTTTGTTCTGGCCGACGAATTGGGCTTCACCGAAGCCTATTGCGGCGAGCACGTGACCGACAAGGCGGAGAACATCACCTCCTGCTCGATGTTCCTCGCCTGGGTCGCGGCGGCGACGAAGACCATCCGCCTGGGCACCGGCACGGTCAACATGCCCAACAACCATCCCGCCGCCGTTGCCGGCCAGATCGCCATGCTCGACCACATGCTGGACGGGCGGCTGAACTTCGGCATTTCGCCCGGCGGCCTGATTTCGGATGCGGAAGTCTTCGGCAACATGGACAACGACCGCAACGCCATGTTCGTCGAGGCGATCGACATGGTGCTGAAGATCTGGGAGAGCGATCCGCCCTACAACATCGAGGGCGCCTTCTGGAACGTCTCCACCGAACGCACCCAGATGACTGACATCGGCCAGGGCATCCTGCCAAAACCCCTGCAGCAGCCGCATCCGCCGATCATCGTCACCGTCGTCGCGCCTTTCTCCAAGGGCGTGACGGAGGCCGCCGCGCGCGGCTGGGAGCCGATTTCGGCCAACTTCCTGCTGCCCAGATGGGTGGCCAGCCACTGGCCGAAATACGTCGAGGGCTGCGAGCGCGCGGGCCGTCCGGCCGATCCCGCCAACTGGCGCGTCGCCAAGAGCATTTTCGTCGCCGACGATCTCGACAAGGCGCGGGACTACGCGCTCGGCCCCGACAGCCCCTACCGGTTCTACTACAACCAGTTGCTGATCAAGATGAAGAAGCACGGCCGCGCCAACCTCTTCAAGGCGGACCAGTCGATGTCCGATGACGAAGTGACGCTGGACAAGGTGCTGGACGATCTGGTCATCTGGGGCACGCCCGACAAGGTCGCCGACGAGGTCCTGGCCTTTCGCGAACAGACGGGCGACTTCGGCACGCTGCTTTATGCCGGCAAGGACTGGGCCGACCGCGATCTGGCGCGCCGCTCCATGGTCTTGCTGGCCGAACAGGTGCTGCCGGGGATCAACAGCGCCACCGGCGCGCAGGCCGCGCAATAGGAACCGTCACGATGATGCAGAAAGTGGACCGGGGCGCGTTTTATCTCGCCACCTCCGTCACCGGCCGTCCGGAAGGCGCGCCCTGGATCGTGCTGTCCAATTCGCTCGGCGCCTCCATGGAAATGTGGATGCCGCAGTTGGAACTGCTGGGCCAGCATTACCGGGTGCTGAGCTACGACACCCGCGGTCACGGCCGCTCCGACGCCCCCGAAGGCCCCTATTCCTTCGACGATCTTGTCGGCGACGTCGTCGCCCTGCTGGATCATTTCAGGATCAAAAAGGCCGATTTCATGGGCCTGTCGCTGGGCGGCATGACCGGACTGGGGCTTGCCATCAACCACCCCGAGCGGGTGCGCCGTCTGATCTGCTGCGACGCGCGCGCCGATGCGCCCGAAGGCTTTGTGAAAAGCTGGGACGAGCGGATCAACGCGATCGAGGCCGGCGGCTTGGGCTCGATCCTGCGCGGCACCATGGAACGCTGGTTCTCGCAAGACTTCCGCGACAATCAGCCCGACCAGATGGCCGCCATGGGCTCCATGTTCCTGGAAACCTCGGTGACCGGCTACAAGGGCTGCGCCGCGGCGCTCAAGACGCTGGACTATCTCAAAGATCTCGACAAGATCGCCTGCCCGACGCTCTATATCGTCGGCGACGAGGATTTCGGCGCGCCTCCAGCGGTGATGAAGGACATGGCCGAGCGCACCCCCGGCGCGGTCATGGCCGAAATCGCCGGCGCGGCGCACATCGCCAACGTCGACGAGCCGGAGGCCTTCAACGCCGCGATCAAGGCGTTCCTGGGGTTGACGTAGGGAGACGGGCCGCCCCCCGTTCCCAGATCCGTTTCGGGATACGTCCTGCGTCATCCCGGGATACCAGGCACTTGTTGGCACCCGCGCACCGTCATGCCTGAGCAAGCCCCCAATCCGATCGCCATCTTCGCGTCCTCCACCCCACTCTCCGCCGTCATCCCCCGGCGAAGTCCGCAGGACTCACTCCGCGCGCCACGACCGAAGAACCCGCGCGCGAACACAGCTCTCACGCCCTGCGCGGGGCGACGATCTCGCGTCCCCACAAGCCCAGTCCGACGATTGCCCCGCGCAACATAGACGCTCCCCTCCCGGACGATTCGTGTTATTTATCGATCGATAATAAACGAATGCAACTCCGGGGGGAGAAGCCAGCATGTCCGTATTGTCTGACCGCGTGCCCTATCAGGCCATAATCGACCGCCCGAAGCTGCGCCTGCCGGGCGACGCGCGCGTCGCCGTCTGGGTGATCGTCAATGCGGAGGAATGGCGCATGGAGGGCGCCATGCCGCGCACGGTGCTGCCGCCGCCCATGGGCCAGCCGCTGCTGCCCGACGTGCCCAACTGGTCATGGCACGAATACGGCATGCGCTCGGGCTTCTGGCGCCAGCTCGAGGCGCTGACCTCGCGCGGCATCCCGACGACGTTTGCGGTCAACGGCAGCGTCTGCGAATCCTACCCGCGCGTGGCAAGCGCCGCGAAGGAGGCCGGCTGGGAGTTCATGGGGCACGGGTTCCTGCAAGGCCCGATGCACAAGGTGACGGATCAGCGCGACGCGATTTCCCGAACGATCGACGCGATCGCCGCCTTCGCCGGCAAGCCGCCGCGCGGCTGGGAAAGCCCCGGCCTGACGGAGACCGACGAGACGCTCGATCTGCTGCGCGAACACGGCGTCGACCATGTCGCCAACTGGGTGTTTGACGATCTGCCGGAAACCATCGCCACAGCACACGGCCCCATGCTGGCGCTTCCCTATACGGTGGAGACCAACGACGTGGTGGTGCATGCGATCCAGCAGCAGCCCGCGGCGGAATTTCTCTCACGCGGCACCGACCAATTCGACCGACTGTATCAGGAAGGCGCGGACAATCCGCGCTGCATGGCGATCTCCATCCACCCCTATCTCACCGGGGTGCCGCACCGCATCGGCTTCGTCGAGGCGCTGCTGGACCACATCCAGGCGCACGCGGGCGTGGTGATGATGACCGCGGGCGAGATGGCGGACTGGTATCGGGGTGAAATGACGCGTCTCGCCGGATAGCGGATCGCCGGGAAGACCTGCCGCCCCTGACACTCATGACGCCAGGACGACGGGCCCGGTCCATCAGCCCTTGCCCGGCCTGTCCCGGTGATCCCGACGGCCAGCGCGAAGCCGGGCTTGCCGACCGCGAGCGACAGGCAGAAGGCCACAGGCCTGGCGTCCGCTCAGCGCGCGGCACCACCCTTGATCAGGGTTGGTGCCGCGGGTTCGCGGATACGACCAATTCTCGCCTTCGCGAGGATCGGAATAACCGAACCGGCCAATCATTTTCCGGCAGCCATCCGACTGGGCATAGCCGCCCTCCGTGCCAACACGCGCGGCGCCCTCTGTCACCGCATGATCGGAATCATGGCCATGGCCCCTTTTGCCCGCTAAAATCGACCGCACGAAGCCGAGGTCACCAGACGAAAGGGCTGCAGCAGATGGCGACGGTAAGGCAATTGCTCGACGCGAAGGGACACGAGGTCTTGTCGATAGGCGCGGACGACAGCGTCCTCGACGCCATCAGATTGATGGCGGATAAGAACGTGGGATCGCTGGTGGTTCTCGAGGACGGCAAGCTGGCCGGCATCATCACCGAACGCCATTACGCGCGGAACGTGTTCCTCAAGGGAAAATCGTCACCGAACACAACCGTTCGCGAGATCATGTCCGACCGCGTTGTCTGCGCGTGGCCGGAGCAAACGGTCGAGGAATGCATGGCGGTGATGACCGACAAGGCCGTGCGCCATCTTCCCGTTCTCGACAAGAAACAGTTGATCGGTGTCATCTCGATCGGCGATCTGGTGAAAAGCATCATCAGCGACCAGAAATTCATCATCGAACAGCTCGAGCACTACATCACCAACTGACGGGCCCGCTCGCGCGAGGCTCCTGACTGCCTCATTTGGTTTCATGCGCCCTGTCGGTGCTGTTCGTGCATGCATGACCGGGACCGGCCACCGTTAGGCTAGCGCCAGCGAGCTTGCCTAACGGTGCGGGCGGGAGTAAATCTTGTCGCGGAGAAAGCCGCCGCCTGATCGGAACGCCGGGCGGAACCGAACGGTCCTCCACGACAGCCCCGCCGCATCGCACGCGGCGGTGATGCCCTTTGACAGCGTTCGTCTTTCTTGCGCCTCTTGATGTCCTGAATACGTCTGCCGATCCGGTTGCGCCGTCCGCCCGCACAATCGCGGTCGCATGCCGGAATGCAGACCTTCCGGCGAACCGTCGCGGCGAAAGCGCATGCCGTTCTTGATACGGCCGCCATCTTGGAGGCCGACGCCTGACACCGATGCACGCCGGCAATCAGTCATCTGACCGTGTTTCCGCCGTCCGCGCCATCGCGCGCCCGGCGCAGACCGAACCAAGACGCGATCCCCCGACCCTGGGCCGGACGCGGTCTGAAAGGAAAATCCAATGGGAAAAGGCAACAACGCGCGCGGCAACAAGGAAGTCCGCAAGCAAAAGCAGGTGAAGCCGAAAGTGGCCGCCACCTCCGACCTGAAGTCCGGTTCATCGACGCTCACGATGGGCGGCAAGAAGGTCAAATAGGCCTGGCGGAAATGCCCGAGCGCGGACGAGGCCGGCGGCCCGTCGATCTCGTCCGCCTTCGCACACCGGCGCCACGCGCCGGATAATGCCCGGCAAGGCGCCCGGAACACGCCGGACGTGCCATCCGTCGCGCATAAAATCGGCCCGTACCGCGAGGACGCAATTCCTCGGCGCGCCAATCTGCATTGAGATGAGCGCCGACATGCCAGACAAGGCTCGCCAGTATCAAGGCCGCCAGATGACATCGACGAATGATGCATACATGCAGGTCCGGTCCAAGATCTGCAACGCACATCTTGTCGCCATCACGATTGTCGCCATACCGACGCTTGCTGCCAGCCTGTACCCCTCCATGAGCACCGGCTGGCAACCGGTCATGACACTGTACCTCGTGATGGCGGTCTCGCTTGTCATCGCGACGCTGTTACGCAATCGCCTGCCGTATACCCTGCGCGTCGGCTTTTTGATTTTTTTCTTTGTGACCATAGGCCTGGCCGGCTTGTGGAGCTTCGGCCTTTTGGCCGGCGGCATCCCGTTCCTGCTCGTGGCGCCAATTCTGGCGGCGCTTTTCCTGACCGCCCGCTTCGCCGTCATGCTGCTCGCGGCGATCTCGCTCTCCGCGTGCGTGATCGGCGCCTCGATCGTGCTCGGATACCAGTCCCCAGTTATCGACGCCGGTCCCTATGCCATCTCCGCGCCGGCCTGGTTCGTGCTTATCACCGCATGGGTGTTGACAAACGGCTCGCTCGTGCTGGCCATCGGCTCGCTCAACGGGTTCTTGCTGCAATCGCTGCACACCGCCCATGACCATGCGGAGGCTCTGGAGAGGAGCGAGGCCCAGCACCGCCGCCTGGTCGCCAATCTGCCGGAGATTGTCTATTCGTGGACGCCCGCGATCGGCGGCGCCTATTACTCGCCGCGCGTCAAGGACGTCCTTGGCCATTCGCCCGCGCACATGATCCGCCATCCCCGCCTGTGGACCGAGAGCGTTCACCCCGACGATACGGCAATACTCGCTGAAGGCCTCGCGAAGGCCGAAGACGGCACGCCCTTTGATATCATCTACCGCATCCGCGACGCCAAAGGCGCTTGGCGCTGGCTGCACGATCGTAGCATCGACATCCGCCGCGAGGACGGGACAACGGTGGTCGACGGCATCGTCAGTGACATCACCGAGCAGCGCGAGGCCGAGGCGCAGTTGCGCCAGGCCCACAAGATGGAAGCCATCGGCCAACTGACCGGCGGCATCGCCCACGACTTCAACAATCTGCTGTCCATCATGTCGCTGAATTCGGAAATCCTCGAAGACGAGCTCGCCGGAAACAAGGCGGCGCGCGCGCGGCTTGACATGATCCACAAGGCGCTGGACCGTGCATCCTCGCTGACCAACCGGCTGCTGGCCTTCTCGCGCCAGCAAATGCTTTCGCCCGTCCCCACAGACATCGGCACGCTGCTGCACAGCCTGCGCGAACTGCTCGAACGCACGCTGGGCGCGGAGGTCCACCTGAAAATCCGCCTGAGCGCCGGCCTTTGGTGGGCGAAAGTGGACCAGAACCAGCTCGAGAACGCGCTGATCAACCTCGCGATCAACGCGCGCGACGCGATCCCGGCAAGTGGACTTCTGGAAATGTCGGCGCGGAACAAGACGGTCAAGGAGGCGTTCTTCGAACAACGCGCGGAAATCATGCCTGGAGACTACGTGGTGATTTCCGTGCGCGATACCGGAACCGGCATGTCGCCGGAAACCCTGGAGCACATGTTCGAACCCTTCTTCACCACCAAAGACTTTGGCAAGGGCAGCGGTCTCGGCCTGAGCATGGTCTATGGTTTCGTGGCGCAGTCCAACGGCTTCGTCAGCGTCGATAGCGCGCTCGGCCGCGGCACGACCTTCCGGCTCTATCTGCCGCGCAACCGCGAGGCCGCACTGCCGCAGCCCGAGTCGATCCCGGCCTGATCCCTACCCCAACACCCCCAGCGCGGTGAGCACGCGCATGGGCGTCGCGGGCTGCTCGTAGAGCGACGCGCCGAGCGGCCTGAGCGCGTCGTTGATGGCGTTGAGGATGGCGGCAGGCGCGCCGCCGGTGCCCGCCTCGCCCGCGCCCTTCGCGCCCAGAACCGAGGTGCGCGTCGGCGTCTCGATATGGGCGACCGCGATGTCGGGCATCTCGCCCGCCATGGGCACCAGATAGTCGGCGAGCGAGGCGTTGAGCATCTGCCCGTCCTCGGAATAGACGCATTCCTCAAACAGCGCGCCGCCGATGCCCTGCACCACGCCGCCGCGGATCTGCTCGTCCACCAGCTTGGGGTTGATCACCCGGCCGCAGTCCTCCACCACCCAGAAGTCCAACACCTTTGTCAGTCCGGTCTCGGTGTCCACCTCCACGTGCGCGGCCAGCGCGCCGTTGGTGAAGACGAAGGGGAATTCCGTCACCCGGTAATGCCGGGTTGCGACCAGTTCGGGCTTGAGATCGTCGGGCAGCTCGTTGCCGCGGTAGTAGACGATGCGCGCCAACTCATCGAGATTGATGCGCGGACCGGACGCGTCCGTCACCTGACCATCGACGATGTCCAGCGCGCCCTGCTCCGCCTGCAGGATGGAGGCCGCCACCTCCAGCACCTGACCTTTTAGCGCATGCGCCGCCAAGAGCGCCGCCTCGCCGCCGATGCCCGCGCCGCGCGAGGCCCACGTGCCGCCGCCGTAGGGCGTGGTCTCCGTGTCGCCCGTGGTCACCTTCACCTTGTCGATGGAGACGCCAAACCCGTCGGCGGCGATCTGCGCCAGGATCGTCTCCGTGCCCTGGCCCTGCTCGGTGATCGAGGACGACACATGGATCGCGCCGGAAGTGTCCAGCCGGATCGTCGCCCCGTCCTGCGCGGCGATCGGCGCGCCGCCGATGCCGTAGAACATCGGGCTGGGGTTGGTGACCTCGACCATCGAGCACAACCCGATGCCGCGGTAGACGCCCTTCTCGCGCATCTCGCTCTGGCGGGCGCGCAGGCCGTCGTAGTCCATGATCTCCAGAAGCTTTGCGAGCGAACGGTGGTGCGACAGATCCGCCAGCTTCATGCCCGAGGCCGAGGTCGCCGGATAGGCGTCGTCGAGAATAAGGTTGCGGCGCCTGAGTTCCACCGGGTCCATTCCGGTCTTCGCCGCCATGTCCTCCACCAGCCCCTCCATCACCGCCATGGCGATCGGATGGCCGACGGCGCGGTACTGGCACATGACGTTCTTGTTCTGGAAGACGACGCGAGCGCGGGCCTTGTAGGCGGGAATGCGGTAGGGCGCGCCGGTCAGATTGAGCACCTGGTTGGCCTCGATCGCCGAGGTGCGCGGATAGACGCTGTAGGGCCCGATGCCGGTGAGATCGTCCATTTCCAGCGCCACCATGCGGCCGTCGGCGTCCACCGCCAGCTTCGCCGTCACCCGGTGGTCGCGGGCGTGGATGTCGGTGACGAAACTCTCCAGCCGGTCGGCGGTGAATTTCACCGGCCGCTTGAGGATCTTCGCCGCCGCCGCCACGGCGATCTCGTCACCATAGGTGTGGATCTTGATGCCGAAGGACCCGCCCACATCGCCGGCGATGATGCGGACGTTCTCCTCCGGCAGGTCCAGATGTTTGGCCAGCACTGCCTGCATCATGTGCGGCGCCTGTCCGGAATAGCGAAACGTCAGCCGCTGCTCCGACGGGTCGAAATCGATGAGCGCCGCGCGCGGCTCGAGCGTCACGCCGGTGTGCCGGTTGAAACGGAAGGTGCGCTCGACGATTGTCACGTCGCCGCGCGAAAACGCCGCCGCGACGTCGCCGGTCTCCACCACCCGTTCCCAGGCGAGATTGTCGCCGAACGACGCGTGGATCACCGGTGTGCCGGGCTCCAGCGCGCGCTCCATGTCGCAGGCCGCGGGCAGTTCTTCGTAATCCACGCCCACCAGCGCGCAGGCGTCCTCGGCCACCGCCCGGCTGACCGCCACCACCATCACCACGGGCTCGCCCTGCCAGCGCACCGTGTCTGTCGCCAGCGGCGACTGCGGCGCGGATCGAAGCCCCGCCAGATGGCTGAGCACGCCCACCCAGGGCGTCACGACGCCCTCGAAATCGGCGGCCGTGAACACCCGCAGCACGCCGTCCAGCGCCACCGCCTCGGTCACATCGATGGCGGTGATTCTTGCATGCGCGTGCGAGCTGCGCACGAAGGCCGCGTGCACCATGCGCGGCGGGCTGAAGTCGTCCACGTAGCGGCCCCGGCCCTCCAGCAGCCGCTTGGCGTTGGGGCGCGGCACCGTGCTGCCGATGTAGCTGTTGGGCCGGTCGAAATCATGCAGACCCGCTTTTGTCTCGGCGCTCATTGTCCGCCCCTCCCCAGCATCACGTCCTCAATGGCATCGACAATCGCCTGATAGCCGGTGCAGCGGCAGTAGTTGCCCGAGATGTGCTCACGGATCTCGGCCCGGTCGCACGTCTTGCCCGCCTGCACCAGTTCCAATGCGCTCGCCAGCATGCCGGGCGAACAGAAGCCGCATTGCAACGCGTTGTGGCGGTGGAACGCCTGCTGCAGCGCGCGCGCCTGCCGTCCCGTCTCGCCGGGCGCTTCGGCGAAGCCCTCGACCGTGGTCACCTCGGCGCCGTCGGCCTGCACCGCCAGCATCAAACAGCCGCGCACGCTCTGCCCGTCGACCAGTACGGTGCAGGCGCCGCACACGCCGTGCTCGCAGCCCACATGGCTGCCGGTGAGCCCCAGTTCGCCGCGCAGAAAATCGACAAGATTGATGCGCACGGGAACGTCGCGGGACACCGCCTCGCCGTTCACCGTCATCGCAAGTGCTCGCGTCCGATCCATCATTGGCTCGTTTCCTGGCATGGTCTCAAAGCCCGCTCAAAACGCGTTTCATCAGCACCGCCGCCAGATGCCGCTTCATCTGCGGCGAGGCGTTGAGATCGCCGTGGGTGTCCAGCGTTTCCATGCTGGCCGCGGCCTTGAAGACGGCCTGCGCGTCGCGCGGCGGAAACCCGGTAATGGCCGCTTCCGCCTGCCCGAGCCGCACCGGGCGGTCCGCAAGCCCGAAGCCGGCGATCCGCGCGGACGAGATCAGCCCGTCCTCCACCTGCGCGGCCACCGCCAGCCCCGCCATGGCGTAATCGCCATGCCTGCGGGTCAGCTCGCGAAAAGCGAAGCGCGCGCCGGGCGCCGGCCTGGGCACCTCCAGCGCGACGATCAGCTCGGCCGGCCCCAGCGCGGTGTCGTAAAGACCGAGAAAGAAATTGTCCGCCGCGATCGACCGCGCGCCGTTGGGCCCCGCGACATGCACGGTGCCGCCCAGCGCCAGCAGGCAGGCGGGCAGCTCGGCCGCCGGATCGGCAAGGGCGATGCTGCCGCCGATGGTGCCGCGGTTGCGGATCGCCGGATGGGCGATATGCGGCATGGCCAGCGCGATCAGCGGCGCGTGCTCGGCGATCACCGGGGATGCCATCAGTTCGGCATGCCGGGTCAGCGCCCCGATGCGCAGGCCTGCCGGCGTCTCCGATATGCCGGACAGCTCGGCGATCGCATTGAGATCGACCACAAGGTCCGGCTCGTTGAAGCGGAAATTCATCACCGGCATCAGGCTCTGCCCGCCGGCCAGCGCCACCGCGTCCACGCCGTCGCGACTCATCAGCGCCACGGCCTGCGCAAGCGTGTCGGGTCGCGCATAGGCGAAATCGGCTGCTTTCATGTCTCTCCCCCCGGAGCGGCCCTTGAGGGCGGCGCGTGACCGCCCTTTGCGCGGCGGTTCATTTCTGTCGACATTATTTATCGAAAGATAAATAGTGACAAGCACCAATCGGAAGGAAGGCGAAATGAGCGACAAGACGCCCGGCTGGGTGGCGCTGGATGCGGTGCTGCGGCCGCCCGTGGTCTACCGCAGCATGAAGATCTGCCTGTTCGTCGGCACCATCCTGACCGCCGTCAACCAGGGCGAGGCGATCCTGGCCGGCGAGGTCCGCTGGACGAAGATCCTGCTCACCTATCTGGTGCCGCTCGTGGTCTCCAGCTACGCCGCCTGGGGCGCCCTACGCGAACACGAGCGCATCAAGCAGGCGCTGCTGCACGTGCCGCCCGGGCCGCACGGCGAGTGAGGGACCCGCACGACAAACGGCAACCCCTTCCCCGCGAGCATCAGAACGGAATGGATCCTCGGCACAAGGCCGAGGATGACGAAAGATCGGCGCAAGTCGCTGACAAAAAACAAAATTCGTCATGCTCGGGCCTGTCCCGAGCATCCACCCCCGACACAGACCGGTTCAGGAAATCCTCCGCGCCCTCCACTCCGACAGTCGCGAAATTCACAGCCCCCCTTGCGCGAACGAAACGAACCGAGCATGCTTGCGGCCAAGTTCCGAGGGGTGTTCCGTTGAACTGAGATGGTCGGTCTTCCGAGGCTGCCGAACCCTTCGAACCTGATCCGGGTCATACCGGCGAAGGGACGGGAACCTGAGCCACTCTCCCGGGTCTCCATGGTCTTTGATATCAAGGACGGGGAGATCCCATGCTTTGTCTTACAAGGTGCGCCCCTGCGCGCGCCGCACGCTCTTACCCCCTTCCCAAGGGCACGCGCGTTTTCGCACCTCGGCATCCCGGCCGGACCCGTCGGCATGCGCATGAAGCCCACACTGCCCCATCGCGGTGCCTGGCATGAGGCCATCGCATCGCGATGCGCCCGGCGCGTCCGCGCGCGGACGCGCGGCCGTCAACATCGGCGTCAGCGCCGCCGCGTTCCTGGCCGTCTGGGAGATCAGCGTGTGGGCCTTCGCGCTGCCCGCCTACATGCTGCCGGGCCCCGCGCGTGTGGGCGCGGCCCTGTGGACACGCGGCGACTATCTGCTCTCGCACGCCGGCATCACGGCGCTGGAAACCCTCGCGGGCCTCGTGCTGGGCTGTCTCACCGGCGTGCTCATCGCGGTGGCCATGAGCCTGTCGCCCCTCGTGCGCCGCTTCGCGCTGCCCGCCATCGTCATCACCCAGGCCCTGCCGGTCTTCGCCATAGCGCCGCTTTTGGTGCTGTGGTTCGGCTTCGGCATTGCCTCCAAGATCGTCATGGCGATGCTGATCATCTTCTTCCCCGTGGCCTCGTCCTTCTATGACGGACTGACGCGCACCGACCCCGATCTGCTGGACTACGCGCGGCTGACCCGCGCCACCCGGTGGCAGGTGATGCTGTATTTCCGTATTCCCGCCGCCCTTCCCGCCCTGTCCACCGGCCTGCGCGTTTCCGCCGTCTTCGCCCCCATCGGCGCGATCGTCGGCGAATGGGTCGGATCAAGCGCCGGCCTGGGCTTCGTCATGCTTCAGGCCAACGCCCGCGTACAGACCGATCTGGTCTTCGCCGCGCTCGCCATTCTCGCGGTCATGGCGCTTCTTCTGCGCTTCGCCGTCGCCCGCATCACCACCGCCATGGTCCCATGGCAAGCCGAAACCGACTGACCCATCCACTGGAGGACTTTGAATGAAACGCCTTTGCCTCGCGGCCCTTGCCGCGCTCATGCTGCTGACGCCCGCGCTGCAATCACCGGCATATGCCAGCGACAAGCTGACCGTGCTGCTGGACTGGTACGTCAACCCCGACCACGGCCCGCTGATCGTCGCCCAGGAGTTGGGATACTTTGAAGCGGAAGGCCTCGACGTGGAGCTGATCGCGCCTTCCGATCCCAGCGCGCCACCCAGGCTGGTCGCCGCCGGCCAGGGTGACATCGCCGTTTCCTACCAGCCCACACTCTACGAGCAGGTGCAGGCGGAACTGCCGCTCACCCGCATCGGCACGCTGGTGGAAACGCCGCTCAACGCGCTGATCGCGCTGAAGGATGGCCCCATCAAGTCGCTCAAGGACCTGAAGGGCAAGAAGGTCGGCTTCTCGATCTCCGGCTTCGAGGACGCGATCCTCTCGACCATGCTGAAGACCGTGGGTCTCACGGAAGCGGATGTGGAGATGATCAACGTCAACTTCGCGCTCACCCCCGCCCTGTTGTCCGGACAGGTGGACGCGGTCATCGGCGCCTACCGCAATTTCGAACTCACCCAGCTCGAGATCGAGGGCAAGCCCGGCATCGCCATCTACCCCGAGGAACACGGCGTGCCGGTCTATGACGAGCTGATCTACATCGTGAACAGTGAAAAGCTCGATGACGACCGCTTCAAGCGCTTCCTGCGCGCGGTGGAGGCCGCCACGATTTTCCTCACCAACCATCCCGAGCAAGGGTTTGCCGCCTTCATCAAGGCTCATGCGGATCTCGACGACGAACTCAACCGCCGCGCCTGGTTCGACACGCTGCCGCGCTTCGCCAAGCGCCCCGCGGCCCTTGATGCCGGCCGCTACGAGCGCTTCGGCCATTTCATGAAGGACGCCGGGCTGGTCAAGACGCTTTCGCCAGTGGAGGACTACGCGGTGGAGCTGAGGTAGCGCGTCTCAACCGGGACGGAAACGCGACGTGCACCTCACCTCTCCCACAGGGAGAGGTCGGACTGCAGGTCCGGGTGAGGGGATCAGAATTATCGATATCCCTGAGAGCCTTGTACCCCTTGCATGTTGTTTCCAGCGCAAATCGGCGATGATTTGTGCTGGCCGCGTGCGGATGGCCATCCGCACGCGGCCGGATCGACGGGGCCGCGATCCCCTTGGTCGAGACCCGCGGGTGAGCCTGGTCCGCCGATCCCTTTGCGCCTGTTCTGAACAGATGATTGGGAGCCAGACCCGCATGCAAGGCCAGATCCAGCCGCAAACACCCGGCGCACAGCCAGTCTACGTCGGCATCGACGTCTGTAAAGACCATCTCGACATCCACCTGCATCCCCTCGGGCACGGCCTGAGGCTCGCCAACGACCGCGACGGCGTGAGCCGGCTGAAGCGGTTGCTGGCCCGACACGACGTCGCGCGCGTCGTGCTGGAGCCGACGGCCAGCTACCATCGGCTCGTCCACCGCTCGCTGGCCCAGGCTGGCTGGCCGGTGGCGGTCGTCAACCCGCTGCGCGCGCGGCTGTTCGCCGAAGTCCTCGGCAGCCGCGCCAAGACCGACCGCGTCGACGCGAAAATGCTGGCGATCCTCGGCGCGACGCTGGCCCCCAGGCCACGCCGCCGGCGCCCGAAGCGCTCGAGGAACTGCGGGAGCTGGTGCATGCGCGCGCCGCCGCGACCCAGGAGCGCACCGCGCTCGCCAACCGGCTGACGGCCAGCCACGTCGCCGTCCTCAAGGCCGAGCTCAGGCGGCGGCTGGCCGGCCTCGACAGGCACATCGCGCGGCTGGCCCGCGAGATCGGGCGCCGCATCACCGACGATCCGGGGCTGGCGCGGCGCCAGGCCATCCTCACCTCGATCCCCGGCATCGGCGCCACCGTCGCCGCCGTGCTGATCGCCGACATGTCCGAGCTCGGCCAGCTCGACCGCCACGCCTGCGCCAGCCTGGCCGGCGTCGCCCCCCTCGCCAACGACAGCGGCGACATCCGGGGGCCGCGCCACATCAGGGGCGGCCGCGCCATGCCCCGCCGCGCGCTCTATTGGGCAGCGCTGTCCGCCGCCAGGTACAATCCCGACCTCGCCGCCTTCTACAAACGCCTGCGCGACAACGCCAAAAAGCCCAAGGTCGCCCTCACCGCCGTCATGCGAAAGCTCATCATCCTCGCCAACACCCTGCTCAAGGAGGACAGACTGTGGACCCCAAAACACGCTTGACCTGAAACACAGATGCTCACCCCAACCCTCTCCCTGTGGGAGAGGGGGCGGATCCGGTTGCTTCCGTAAAAGGATGACGCGCGGACCACAGTGCCGTGAACGCGAAACGGGCGCCCGCAGCGCGGCGGACGCCCGTTTTCCCGCAAATGCGCTGCGCTCGACCACAAATCGACCCCTGCGGCACCCACGCCGAAAACAGATACCTTTTCAAATATCCATTCATTTGCGGTAACGCGTTACTCGGAACACCCGTGCATCCCCAGTACATACGCTACGGCATATCATTCTGATAAAACTGTTGCATACGGGATACATACTTCAATCTACCATTCGTGTAATTGTTGATTCGGAAATTGACTCAACGTGAGACCGAAACAGATTGGTGAAAGCCATGAATCGTATTATCAAAAGTGCACTCGCGGCCGGTTTCGCTGCCTCCTTGATGGGCGGCACGGCATTGGCGGCGGATTATTCTGCTCCGAGTATTGTCACGGTCGCCTCCACATGGACCGGCCTCTACGGTGGCCTGAACGGCGGCTTTGGCTGGGGCAACAGCTACCACATCGATACCGCCGGCACCCGGTCCTCCGATTTCGACATCAGCGGCGGATTGATCGGCGCCACAGTCGGCTACAACTGGCAGGCCGACAACATTGTCTTCGGTCTGGAAGCGGATTGGGGCTTCGCCAATATCGAAGGATCGACCACCGGTGGCTGCGCCCCCGGGTGCTCGACCGAGATCCAGTCCTTCGGAACCTTGCGGCCGCGCATCGGCTGGGCGTTCGGAAATTTCCTGCCCTATGTGACTGGCGGCCTCGCCTGGGGGCTCATCGAATCCGGCCAGCCCGGCTTCACGAACTCCGGTTGGGAAGTCGGCTGGACCGTCGGCGCCGGTGTCGAGGCGAAGTTCACCCCGAATCTCTCGGTCAAGGCAGAGTATCTCTATGCCGATCTGGGTGACGGCGGATACACGGTGGCCATTCCCGTGGCGGCGAAGGTCAACGACCTCTCGATCGTCCGCGTGGGCCTCAACTACCATGTCGACTGGTTCTCCGGCGGCTACTGAACCGGCGGCGAAACAACCACACGCCTTGCCTCAAACGAAACGGGCGCCCGCTTTGCAGCGGACGCCCGTTTTCGTGATGCCTGACGGCGACCTTACGACGCGGCGATGGCCTCGGCCGCGCCGGCTTCAAGCGCCTTGGACTGCGAGATCATCGCTGACTGCACCTTCTCGAAGGCGCGGACCTCGATCTGCCGCACACGTTCGCGCGACACACCGAATTCGCCCGAGAGATCCTCGAGCGTGATCGGATCTTCCGACAGCCTGCGCGCCTCGAAGATGCGGCGTTCGCGCTCGTTGAGCACGTCCAGCGCCTGGGTCAGAAGCGAGCGGCGATGATCGAGCTCTTCCTGCTCGGCCAGCAACGTTTCCTGGCTTTCGCTGGTGTCGACGAGCCAGTCCTGCCATTCGCCGCCGCCGTCACCGTCGGTGCGGATCTGCGCGTTGAGCGAGCTGTCGCCCGACAGGCGCCGGTTCATGGAGATGACTTCTTCCTCCGACACGCCAAGGCGCGTCGCGATCTTCGTCACATGCTCATGGTTGAGTTCGCCGTCTTCCAGCGCCTGGATCTGTCCCTTGACCTTGCGCAGGTTGAAGAACAGCCGCTTCTGGTTGGCCGTGGTGCCCATCTTCACGAGGCTCCACGAGCGCAGGATGTATTCCTGGATCGAGGCCTTGATCCACCACATCGCATAGGTGGCGAGACGGAAGCCCTTGTCCGGCTCGAAGCGTTTCACCGCCTGCATCAGCCCGACATTACCTTCGGAAATGACTTCCCCGATCGGCAGGCCGTAGCCGCGATAGCCCATGGCGATCTTGGCCACGAGACGCAGGTGTGACGTCACCAGCTTGTGCGCAGCCTCGGAATCCTCATGCTCCTTGTAGCGTTTGCCGAGCATGTATTCTTCCTGCGGCTCCAGCATCGGGAAGCGGCGGATTTCGGTGAGATAACGGCTGAGACCGTTTTCACCGGCAGAGATAGCGGGAACGGCGGCACGGGCCATGCAATGCACCCCTCAAATGATTGCGGATGATCGGTGGCGGAAAAAACGGCGTATTCTCGCGGTTTTCAGGCCACCGACGAACCTTCCCCTTAAGGCAAGGCATCTGGTCCGGGCGCCCATAGCGGCACGCCCGGTCGTTATGATATAGGGTGCAATGCGTCAATTTCACGGCTTTGGGGTCTAAATTTCTCCAAAAGCCGCGACAAGCTCCGCGAAATCCTCGGGCAATGCGCTCTCAAAGCGCAGGATTTCGCCCGTTGTCGGATGCTCGAAGGCCAGCAGCACGGCGTGCAGCGCCTGGCGGTGGAACCGGCCGACAACCTCGCGCGCATGTTCGGGCAGCTTCTGCGCCTTGGTCTTGAAATGCGCGCCATAGTCGGCGTCGCCGATCAGCGGATGGCCGATATGCGCCATGTGCACGCGGATCTGGTGCGTGCGGCCGGTCTCCAGCCGGCACTCGACCAGCGAGGCGATCGCGTCGGTGTCCAGGGCTCCGAACCGGGTCTTCATTTCCCAATGCGTGATGGCTTCCTTGCCGCCGCGGCTTTCCTTGGAGCGCACCACGGCGATCTTCAGCCGGTTGGCGAGCGAACGGGCCAGCGGCGCGTCGATCGTGCCCCGGCGCGAGGGCGGCGCGCCCCAGACCAGCGCCATATAGGCGCGTTCCAGCGCGTTGGTGCGGCCGTGGTCGGCGAATTGCGCGGACAGCCCGCGGTGGGCGGCGTCCGTCTTGGCCACCACCAGCAGTCCCGAGGTATCCTTGTCGATACGGTGGACGATGCCCGGCCGCTTGACGCCGCCGATGCCCGACAGCGTGTCGCCGCAGTGATGCAGCAGCGCGTTGACCAGCGTGCCCGTCCAGTTGCCGGGACCGGGATGCACCACCAGGCCCGCCGGCTTGTCGATGACGATCAGGTCGTCGTCCTCGAAGACCACGGTGAGCGGGATGTCCTCGGGCTGCGGATTGGCGTCCACTGGCGCGGGTTCATCGACCTCGACCACATCGCCTTCGTTGACCCGGTAATTGGGCTCGACTATCGTGCGCCCGCCGACGCGCACGGCGCCCTGCTTGATCAGTGCCTTGTAGCGACTGCGGCTGTGGGTTCCGGCGCGCGCGGTCAGCCATGAGTCGAACCGCTGGCCGGTCTCCTCCACAGCCACGGTGAATGTCAGCACGGCGCCCGCGCCGTCTTCCTCGTCGTCTTCCACATTATCTTGCACGGACACATCCGCCATGAGCACTTCCAATTTCAACGATGGCGACGAGACCCCGCTCGATCCCGCCGCCGAACGGCTGCAGCAGAAGCTGCGCCGGCTGGTTTTCTTCTCGTCCCTTATCATGGTTGGAGGACTTATCGCGGTCTTTTCGGTGATTCTCTACAAGGTGATCGGTCCGGGCGCCAAGCCCGCTGCGATTTCTGCGGAAGCGATAGCCGCCACCATCGCCGTAGGCCCCGACGCCAAGGTGCGCGACATCGAGTTCGAGAACGGTCGCATGATCGTGCTGATCGAGGAAGGCACGGCCACCGCGCTGCTGCAGATAGACCCCGCCACCGGCCGCGTCCTCTCCCGCACCGACTTCGTCTCGCGGTAACCCGCCCTCTTGCTTGGGGAGGATTGGGGCGAGGGGGCAAGGCCATTCGCGCTTCGGGACCGGGCCTGCCACACAATAGATTGTCATCCCGGGCGAGCATGGCGAGACCCGGCAACTGTGTTGTTGAGTGTGTCATGCGTGGAACGGGACACCGTCTCTTAGGATGGCGTTTGCGGTGACGAGGATTTTTCTGGCCAGCGCGATCATGGTGACCTTGAAGGGTTTTCCGCGATCGACCAGGGCCCGGGCATAGGCCTTGAAACGCGAGTTGGAGCGCGCCGCGGTGACGGCGGCCATGTAGAGGGCGTCGCGCACCCGCTTGCGCCCACCCTTGATCGCGCGGTGGCCCCGGAAACGGCCGCTGTCGACATTGAAGGGCGCAAGACCCGCAAGCGCCGCGATCGCCTTGGGCGATGTGGTGCCGAGCTCACGCATCAGCGCGATCAGCGTCGTGGCGGCGACCGGGCCGATACCGGGAATGGAGCGCAGCAGCCTTTCCATCCCCGCGAACGTCGCATTGGCCCGGATGAGGGCGGCGCGCTCGGCCTCCACAGCGGCGATCTCCTCATTCAGCCAGGCAAGGTGGCGCTCCAGGCTCGACCGCTCGCACTCATGGGCCTCGGCAAGACGAAGCTTTTCCTGCTGGCGAATGGCGACCAACTGGTCGCGGCGCTTGTGTACGCCGGAGAGCCGGTCACGCGCCTCGTCGGCCGCCGGCGTGGCCTGCGGATCGAGGCACTGCCCCATGGCGGCGAGCATGCGGGCGTCGATGGCATCCGTCTTGGCGATGAGGCCGAGTGAGCGGGCAAAGTCGCGGGCACGGGAGGGATTGACCCGGGCAAAGCGCAGCGCGTGTCCGGCCAACGCCCGGGCAAGCGTGCGGTCAAAGCGGCCCGTCGCCTCGAAGACGACGAAGAGCTGACGCTCACCAAGGCCTGCGAGCCATGCCTCGATGGCCTCGGCCGTGTTGTCAACGCGCCGATGGGTGTCGTAAAGCCCATCAAAAATATCGAGATGATGCTTGGAAACATCGATTCCAATGAAGCCAGGGTGTATCCTCATGGCGCCTGTCCCTGTGCTGCGAGGTCCGGTTGCGGCGGCCTCGATCAACTGTTCAGGTTTGGATCTGTCTGCGCGGGCGGGGATCCGTGCCGGTTCTCGGTCTGCAAAACCTGGGACCCAACGATCTCCCGTCCGCACCCATTCTGACACATCGACAATACACAGGGACCCAGTAGCCGACAGCCTCAGCGGTTCAAGCGTGCCATCGCCACAGCGTGCAACAAGTCCGAAACAAGAGCCGAAAATCCAACGGCTACTGGGTCCCGGCTTTCCGCTTCGCTGCAGCCGGGATGACATCAACGACTTGCGAAAACTCAGTTGATGGCACCCAAGAGAAGAGCACCAGGCCCGCTACCCCAGGTCGCCGGCCCACTGGGCGGGGCGGACGCGGGTGGTGCGGACCTTGATGCCGGCGCCGAACATATGCGCGGCGCCTTCCAGGAACACGTCGAGCGCATTGGCGATCACGCGGGCTTTGTTCTCCATCACCGGGATTTCATAGATGTGCTTGCGCAACCCGTAATAGAAGATGCCGCCGTGCAGGATCCAGCCCAGCTCCAGCTCGGCGCTTGAGGGCGGCTCCACGGTCGGCAGTCCCGCTTCGGCGCGATACTCCAGCACGATCCGCTTGAGGATGCGATCCTCCACGATCGTCACGTACCACTTGTTGATCTCGACGCCCTTGAGGCCCGAGAACAGGTAGATACGCATCCATTCGCGGGTGAAGATGGCGTCGGTATAGGCCTCGTAGAAATCCTGCAGCCGCTGGCGCAGAGGCCGCGCGCGATCGGCCAGCAGCACGTCCCACTCCGGGTTCCAGCGGTTGACGTAGACCTGGTCGTAGACCTCGCGGATCAGATCGTCCTTGGTTGGAAAATAGCGGTAGAGCAGCGGCTGGGTGACGCCGAGCCGGCGCGCCAGTTCCCGCGTGCCGCCGTCAAAGCCGACTTCCGCGAAAAACGCCACCGCCTTATCGACGAAATCCTGCCGGCGCTCCTCGGGCGTCAGCCGCTTCTGCCGTCCCGCCGCCTTGGCGGGCGCCTTGCCGGGGACGGCGGCTGCCGCGCTGTCGCTGTCTCGGTCGCTGCTCATGGTCCGCTGTTTCGCACGTTCAAAAAATATCCCGGTTCCCCGCACGCTTCCGGCGGCAAGCGCCCGCGGCCATGCAAGGTTTTTCCGTGAAATCCGATTGCCGCCTCATACGCTCTTTGCGAAGGAACCGAAAGCCCCGCCGCAAAATACCAGGGGCTCGCGCGCCTGCGTGTCATAGGCTTCCACCGCGCCCAGGAAGATCACGTGATCCCCGCCATAATAGCGGTCTTCGTTGCGGCACTGAAAGCGCGCCACCGCATCCCTGATCAGGGGCGCCCCGCCGAGCCCGGTTTCCGTGGCGATTCCCCTGAACCGGTCCTCAACCGGCTTGGCGAACTGCATCGCCACATCGGCCTGGTCGACGCCGAGCACATTGATGGCGAAGTGACTGGCGTTCTGGAACACCGCCAGGTTGGGCGAATATTGCGCGAGACTCCACAGCACCAGCGGCGGGTTGAGCGAAACGGACGAAAACGAATTCGCGGTCAGCCCGATTCGCGCGCCGTCCCCGCCCATCGCGGTGATCACCGTGACGCCGGTGGAAAAGCAGCCCAGCGCGTCGCGAAACGCCCGCGGATCCCCGGGATCACCCGGGCCGCCGCCACTGCCGCGGGGATCGCTCGCGCCACGGCGCGCCGCGGTCTCCGGATTGGCCGTCTTGCGGGCTCGGTTGGTCACGGGTCACTCACTCCGGGGTTGATGTCACAGGGTCGCGTTGTCGACGCGCAGGCCCAGTTCGGCGCGGCCGTGGGTGGCGCCCGAGGCGTCGAAATTGAACGCGATGTGGGTGGCGATGGCATGCGCGTCGCGAAACCGCCTCTGCGCCGCGGATTTCGAATAAAGCGCGTCCGCGCCGAAGGAGGAAAACAGCAGGTTCACGGCCTCGGTGCACAGGCCCACCGCATAGGCGCCGTCGCGCCGGTAGCGCGTCTTGGTCGCCATATCCGGCACGCGGCCGGCCCGCGCATCCTCCATCGCCTCGATGCAACAGCCGCGCATGATCCGCCGCGCGGCATCCACCCGGGCGCCGGCCGCCGCGATCCTGATCTGCGTCGACTGGAAATCGGAGATCCGGCCGCCGGAGTATTTCGCCGTGCGCATGCGCATGCGCTCGGTAAACTCGTCGAGCAGCGCCTGCGCGTTGCCCAGCGCCACGCCCGACAGCACGAAGGGAAACAGCGCGAAGACCGGAATGCGGTAGAGCGGATTGGGATTGAGCGCGGCGCCCGGCGGCGGCCCACCCTTCAGATCGGCGACGCTGAGGGTCATCTCCTCGGGCACGAAGACGCCGTCGGCCGCCACATCGTTGGAGCCCGTGCCGCACAGGCCCGCCACGTGCCAGGTGTCGATCACCGTGTAGTCGGATTGCGGCACCAGAAACACCCGGCTTTCCGCCGGCTGGATTTCCTCTTCGGGCTGCACGACGCCCGCCAGCATGTTCCAGCTGCTGGGCCAATGCCGGAGGAAAACGGCCAGCGGCCGGAGAGCCTGTATCCGCCCTCGACCCGGGTTGCCTTGCCGCAGGGGAAAATGAACGCCGAGGCGATCAGCACATCCGGATCCTCCGCCCACAGGCGCTCCTGGGCCTGCGGCGGGAACATCCCCAGCATCCAGTGATGGCTGGCGAGATTGCCGAACACCCAGCCCACCGACGCGTCGCCGTACGCCAGGACTTCCGCGAAATCCACCAGCGCCACATAGTCGAATTCGTCGCCGCCGATCCGCGCCGGCTGCAACACGCGGAAGATCCCCGCCGCATGCAGGTCGCGCTCGGTTTCCGGCTGCAGGCGGCGCAGCGTCTCAGCCTCCGAAGCGCGCTCTCGCAGGCTCGGCGCGAGCGCGCGCGCCATCTCCAGCCGCCGCTCGTAAGCCTGCGCGCGATCCGGGGCCACCTCCACCGCAGTGGGCGCACTCATGCCTTCGCTCCGCGCCGCTCCGGGCGATCGAAATACAACGACGCCTTCAGCGCCTCGCCCTCCTGCGGCGCGAAATCGGCAAGCGGCCGCATTTCCGGGATTCGCGCGCGGTCGAGCGTGGTGACGTCCGGCCAGTCGATCTCCACCAGATTGCCGCCGGGATCGCGCAGATACATCTGCACCGCGCCGTCCGGCAGCTCGTTGATGGCGTTGCGGAACGTCGTGCCGTCGAGCAGGCCCAGTTCCTTGGCCTTGTCGTAGACGGCATGGAAATCGTCCACGTCGATGGCGAAATGCTGGAAGGCGGGAACCACGTCCTCCAGTTCGAAGACATGCAGCTGCAGATCACCCAGGCGCAGGTACTGGGTGCGGAAGCCGAAATTGTAGGTTGGAATCCGCTCCATCCCGAGCACCTCCTCGTAGAAGCGCAGCGAGGCATCGAGATCGGTCGCACCGATGGACAGGTGATTCAAACCGGTTGCGCGCATGTCATTCTCCATTTATTTATCGATTGATAAATTAATAGCGCAATCCAATAGGACGGGCAATCCCCGCCGGATAGAGACACGATGCGCACCAGACATACACCCGATTGTCTCGAAAACCCACCCCATGCGGCGCTGGCGGCGACCATCGTTTGACAGAACCCGTCAGTTATTTTTCAATCGATAAATAACTCCGATTCCAAGCGCAAGGAAGCGCGCGGCGCCGGGCAGTCCGCCCGGCCCTTGCGGCCAACGAAACAACAGCAAGCGCCGCACACAGGCGACACGGGAGGCGACATGGACATTTCCAGGGGCAAGGCGGCGATCTACGAGGCGGCCAAGAAGCTCTCCAACTGGGGCCGCTGGGGCCACGACGACCAGATCGGCACGCTCAACAACATCGAACCGTCGGACATCGTCGCGGCCGCCGGGCTGATCAGGAAGGGCCAGGTCTTCTCGCTCGGACTGTCGCTCAAGGAGCCGATCCAGTCCGGGCTGTTCGGCGGCCGCTGGAACCCCATCCACACCATGCTGGCCACCGGCACGGACGCGGCGGCCGGCAATCAGGACGATCCAGCGCCGTATTTGCGCTACGCGGATGACGCCATCAACATGCCGTGCCAGGCCTCCACCCAGTGGGACGCCCTGTGCCACATCTTCCTCGATGACAAGATGTACAATGGCTATGACGCGACGGAGGTGGACGCGCGCGGCGCAAGAAAACTCGGCATCGAGCATGTGCGCGACAAGATGGTCGGCCGCGGCGTGCTGCTCGACATGGCGCGCTTCAAGGGCGTCGACAGCCTCGATGACGGCTACGCGGTGACCAACGCCGATCTGGACGCCTGCGCGGCGCATCAGGGGGTGGAGATCAGGAAAGGCGATTTCGTTATTCTGAGGACCGGGCACCAGGAGCGGTGCCTGGCCGCCGGCGACTGGACCGGCTACGCCGGCGGCGATTCCCCGGTTACGCGTTCGAGACTGCCTACTGGATCAGGGAACACGACATCGCCGCCATCTGTTCCGACACCTGGGGCTGCGAGGTGCGTCCAAACCAGACCAATGAGGCCAACCAGCCCTGGCACTGGGTGGTGATCCCGGCGATCGGCATTTCCATGGGCGAGATTTTCTATGTGAAGGAACTGGCGGAGGATTGTGCGAAGGACGGTGTCTACGAGTTCTTCTTCACTGCCCCGCCCATGCATCTGCCCGGCGCCGCCGGCAGCCCGATCAACCCCCAGGCGATCAAGTAGACCGGTCGGAAGCAGACAGGCGATCCGCGCGGAAGCCAGAGGCATCCGCGCGGAATCGCCGGGTGGAGGACGCAAGGGGCGCGTCCTCCACCTCCAATATGTTCGCGGCGCGGCGCCGGATCGCGTGCCCCGCGAGATCGGGCATACGGCTCACTGGCGCTTGCGCCCGGTGATCATCGCGCGCACCAGGTTTTCGCCGTGCGCAAGACTGGCAAACGCCACGCCGGCGAGATGCAGGGCGATCAGCCCGAGCGTCAGGTTCACGACGATCTCATGCGCCTCTTCGACCCACTCGACGCCCCAGAACCGGTCCATGGTCATCATCACGCCGGTGGCGGTGATCAGCGACAGCATCACCAGCAGGGCGATCACCATGGCGCCGCCGGCGGGATTGTGGCCGAGATGGCGCGGCGCCTTCCGCGTTGCGCTGTCGCGCAGATACGCGCCGACCGCTTTGGGACCGCGCACGAAATCGCGAAAACGGGCATGGCGCGACCCGACAAATCCCCAGACCACGCGCAGCGCGACAAGACCCGCGATGACGTAACCGGCCTTCTCGTGCGCTGCGCCCCATTCGTCGCCGGTCGCATAGGCGAAAACGAACGCCGCCACCAGGCTCCAGTGAAACAGGCGAACGAGCGGATCCCACACCCGGACCTCCTCCGGCCGCTCCACGCGGCCGGAGGAGGTCGCCTCGGAGGCGCTCGACATCAATCGTCGTCCTTGCTGGCGACGATCGCGCCGGACACCGGATTCATGTTGAGTTCGGTGCGCTTGCCATCCTTGCCGATGGCGTAGATCTCGTAGCAGCCGCCCTCGATCTTCACGCGGCGCACCTCATAGCCCATGGACACGGCCTTGGCCTTGGCGGCGTCGGTGCTCATCCACTGGTCCCTGGGCGCATTGCCGCAGGAGCCCTCGTTTTCAGAGGCATAGGCGCCGGTGGCGCCGGCGAGAACGGCGCTGGCGCCGAGAACGAGAAGAAGTTTACGCATGCTGGTCTTCCTTGATTGGGAGTGGTTTCAGGATTGGTCTGCGGCTGGCGGCGGCCACGAGGGGTTCCGCCAGGGCATGGTCAAGGGGCAGGCCTCAGTCGTCGCCGGAGCCGCTATCGGAGTCTCCGCCGCCGGAATCGCCATCGGAGTCGCTGTCCGAGCCGCTGTCGCTTTCCGAGCCGCCGTCATCGCCGGCGTCGTGGCCCGCGCCGTCGTCATGGCTCCGGGCAGTGGCCGTGCCGCCGCCGGATGTTGCCGCGACAGTGACGGCGGCGCTGTTCTGCTGCGGGCTGGCCGCCGCCGCGATACCCAGCGAAAGCGCGGTCATCGCGACGCTGGCGAACATCAATTTCGGGATCGTATGCATTGAGGCTATCCTCCTGTGCAGGTGCCATAGGGCGTTGCTGACGAACCGACCCTAGACGGGAGCGGCTGACGGCATGGTGACGAGGATTGTCAGGAAACTGTCAGGCGGAGGATGCGAGAAGGGGGCCATGCGCGCGCGTTCATCCAGTTCCAAAAAGAAAATCTCCGGCGGCCTCAAGGCGGCCTTGCTGGCGCTCGCCCTGCTGCTGCCCTGCGCGGCCTTCGGCGGGTTGGCGTATGGATCGGATGACGATCATCGGCTGACGCCGCAGGAGCGCGCCATCCGCCTGCGCGACCGCGGCGAGATCCTGCCGCTCGCCGAAGTCATCCGCCGGAACGGTCTCGACAGCATCGGCCGGATCATCGAGGTCGATCTGGAGGAGGACCACGGGAGCCAGGTCTATGAGCTGAAGATCCTGACCAGCGACAGCGTCGTGCGCGAATATCTCATCGATCCGCGCACCGGCCGCATTCTCGGGATCGAGTGACCATGCGGATCCTGCTGGTCGAGGACGATGCGCGGATTGCCGACGATATTGCCGAAACGCTCACCCATGCCGGCTTCCTCGTCGAGCAGACGGCGGACGGAGAGGATGCCTGGTTCCTTGGCGACACGGAGGACTATGGCGCCGTGATCCTCGATCTCGGCCTGCCCGGTCTCGATGGGCTGACGATCCTCAAGCGCTGGCGGGCCAACGCCCGCCGCTTTCCGATTCTCGTGCTCACCGCCCGGGGATCATGGATGGAACGGGTCGAAGGGATCGAAGCGGGCGCCGACGACTACTTGCCCAAGCCGTTTCAGATGGAAGAGCTGCTGGCGCGCCTCAGGGCGATCATCCGCCGCGCGTCCGGTCACGCCAACCCCAATCTTGCGCTGGGAGATCTGGCGCTCGACCCCAAACATATGCAAGTCACCCGCAACGGCCGGCTGCTGCATCTGTCGCCGCAGGAGTACCGGCTGCTGTCGTATTTCATGCACCACCAGAACCGCGTCGTCAGCCATTCGGAACTGATCGAGCATCTTTACGGCGGCGACGCCGACTGCGACACCAACACCATCGAGGTCATGATCGGCCGCCTGCGCAAGAAGATCGGCGCCGAGGCGATCCGCACCAGGCGCGGCTTCGGCTACATCGCCGAGACGCCAGCATGACCCGCCCCGCCTGTCGTCGCTGCGCACCCGGCTGCTGCTGATCTCCGGCGTCATCTTCCTGCTGGCGCTGGCCCTGTCGGCCGTCGGCCTGGTCACCATCTTCTCCCGGCAATACGAGGCCCGTATCGACCGGGAGCTCGACACCTACATCAGCCAGCTCGTCGCCGCGGTCGCCTTTGACGCGGACGGCGCAGTGCGTCTGACGCGCGATCTCGCCGATCCGCGCTTCGCCCAGCCGCTGTCGGGCCTGTACTGGATGATCAGCGTGCACCAGCGCGGCCAGGTGCTGCGCTCGCGCTCGCTGTGGGACGACACGCTCGATCTGCCGAGCGACGATCTCGAGCCCGGCGCCGTGCACCGGCACCGTCTGGACGGTCCCGGCGGCACGCCGCTGATCGTGCGCGAGCAGCGCGTGCAGCACCCCTCGCCCCAGGGCGCGCGAAGCTTGCGCGTCGCTGTCGCCATCGAGGCGGCGGAGATCGAGGACGCGCGCCGCGACTATGCTCTCGCCATCCTGCCGTCGCTGGGTCTGCTGGCCGCGGCCCTGATCGCGGCGGCGGTCGCTCAGGCGTTTGTTGGATTGCGCCCGCTGCGCCGGCTGGAACGCGATGTCGCCGCCGTCAGGAGCGGCGCAACCCGCCAGCTTCCCGTGGACCATCCCGACGAGGTGATGCCGCTGGTCACCGCGGTGAACGACCTGCTGCAGGAACAGGAAAAGGCCATCGATCACGCCCGCGCGCGCGCCGCCGACCTCGCCCACGGCCTGAAGACACCTCTGACGGTACTGCGCGCGCTCGGCCAGCGGCTGCGGCGCGGCGGCGAGGAAGGCGCGGCCGACGATATCGAGGCGATCGGCGCCGACATGCGGCGCCAGGTCGAGCACCAGCTGGTCCTGACCCGCATCCGCACCCGCTCAGATGGCCGCGCCGGCGAACCCTGCCCGCTGGGGGAGACGATCGACCGGCTTGTGCGCACCTTGAGGCAAACGCCAGCCGGCGAGGCCGTCGTCTGGCAGGTCGATGTCCCGGCCACCGCGAGCTTCCGCATCGACCGCTCCGATCTCACCGAGATGCTGGGCAATCTGCTGGAAAACGCCGTCAAATGGACCACCAGCCGGATTGCCGTCCGCGTCCGGGAGGAAGGCCGCGCCACGGTTCTGGAGATCACGGATGACGGACCCGGCATGCCTCCGGAGCAGGCCGAACAGGCCTTCCGCCGCGGCGTGCGGCTGGACGAGCGCCGGCCCGGCCACGGCCTGGGACTGTCGATCGTCTCAGAGATCTGCGCGGCCAACGGCATCGACGTCACCACGGCACCAGCCGAAGGCGGGCGCGGCCTGCTGGTGCGCCTGACGCAAGTGGCCTGAGTCCGCGAACCGTTGCCCCGCCGTTGAAACACCGGCGCCGCGCGACACTCTCGACAGCATGCGGCGAGCCGCTACCATGCCCCCAACAAGAAAATTGAGTCGCGCCGCCGGCCCGCCGGTGGCGATGCGCATGAGGAGAAGACGACCGTGGCGGAATGGCTGAAGCGGGGCAAGAGCGCCTCTGATATCGAAGAGGGCGACGCGAAGGTCCGCGCGACCGTCGAGAGCATCCTCGGCGATGTAGCGAAGAACGGCGACAAGGCGGTGCGCGCCTTGTCGGAGAAATTCGACGGCTGGTCACCGGAAACCTTTCGCCTGAGCGAGGCGCAGATCCAGGAGGCCATGTCGAAGGTCTCCGCCCGCGATCTCGAGGACATCAAGTTCGCGCAAGAACAGGTCCGCGGTTTCGCGCAAGCACAGAAGGCAGCGTTGCGTGACGTGGAAGTCGAGACCCTGCCCGGCGTCATCCTCGGTCACAAGAACATCCCGGTGAATTCCGTCGGCTGCTACGTGCCCGGCGGCGCCTATCCGATGGTCGCCTCCGCCCACATGAGCGTGGTCACCGCCAAGGTCGCGGGCGTCAAGCGGGTGGTCGCGGCCGCTCCGCCCTACAAGGGCGCGGCGCATCCGGCGATCGTCGCCGCCATGCATCTGGCCGGCGCCGACGAGATCCTCGTGCTTGGTGGCGTGCAGGCGGTGGCCGCCATGGCGCTGGGCACCGAGACCATCGATCCCGTCGACATGCTGGTCGGCCCCGGCAACGCCTTTGTGGCCGAAGCCAAGCGCCAGCTCTACGGCCGCGTCGGCATCGATCTCTTCGCCGGTCCCACCGAGACGCTGGTGATCGCCGACGAGACCGTGGACGCGGAGATCTGCGCCACCGATCTGCTCGGCCAGGGCGAGCACGGCCCGACGACGCCCGCGATCCTGCTGACCAATTCGGAAAAACTGGCGCGCGAGACGATGGCCGAGGTCGAGCGCCTGCTGACCATCCTGCCCACCGCCGAAATCGCCAGAAAATCCTGGACGGATTACGGCGAGGTCATCGTCTGCAAGGACGAGGCGGAAATGGTGGTGGAAGCCGACCGCATCGCCTCGGAGCACGTGCAGGTGATGACCCGCGACCCGGACTATTTCCTCGACAACATGACCAACTACGGCGCGCTGTTCCTCGGCCCGCGCACCAACGTCGCCTTCGGCGACAAGGTGATCGGCACCAACCACACGCTGCCGACCAAGAAGGCCGCGCGCTACACCGGCGGCCTGTGGGTCGGCAAATTCCTGAAGACCTGCACTTACCAAAAGGTGCTCACCGATGAGGCCAGCGCCATGGTCGGCGAGTACTGCTCGCGCCTGTGCATGCTGGAAGGCTTCGTGGGTCACGCCGAGCAGGCCAACATCCGCGTGCGCCGCTACGGCGGCCGCAACATCGCATACGGGACCGCAGCCGAATGACCGAGATCTCGCTTCCCCGCCCTCCTTCGTTCCGACTCGACGGCAAACGTGCGCTGATCACCGGCGCGGGTCGTGGCATCGGCCTGGGCGCCGCTGTCGGCCTCGCGGACGCCGGCGCGCACGTCATCCTCGCCTCGCGGACGCTTTCGGAGGTGGAGGCCGCGGCCTCCGCCATCCGCGCGCTCGGCCAGTCGGCCGAGGCGCTGGAGCTCGACGTGATGGATCTCGATGCCGTCCGGCACAGGATCCCGGCGCTCGGTCCGCTGGATATCCTGCTCAACAACGCCGGCACCAACCGGCCCAGGCCGATGGTCGAGGTGCCGGAGGCGGACTTCGACGCCATCATGGATCTCAACGTGCGCGCGGCCTATTTCGTCGCCCAGACGGTGGCGAAAATGATGCTGGCGGCGGGCAACGGCGGCTCGATCATCAACACCTCGTCGCAGATGGGTCACGTGGGCAGCGCCGGACGCTCGGTCTATTGCGCGTCCAAATTCGCCGTCGAGGGGTTCACCCGCGCCATGGCCGTGGAACTGGGGCCGCACAACATCCGCGTCAACACCATCTGCCCGACCTTCATCGAGACGCCGCTGACAAAGCCCTATTTCGACGATCCGGCGTTCAAGGAAAAGGTGCTGGCAAAGATCCAGCTCGGCCGCGTCGGCACCATCGAGGAGATCTCCGGCCCCATCGTCTTCCTGGCGTCCCAGGCCGCCTCGCTGATCACCGGCTCCTCGCTGATGATCGACGGCGGCTGGACCGCGGAGTAGGCGAGCGGACGGCGGCAGACGTGCTTTCAGACAAGCGGGTGCGATCCCGCACGGTACCGCTGTCCTTGCGGACGTGCGCCGAATCTCTTTTGAACGTCGAAAGGAATTCGACAAGAGTTCGCGATAGTCTGGAGCGTCCCTTGCATGGTGCGTGTGTCTCGTGATCGAAAAAATAAGAAAACACCCCCTGTCACACATTGTGTCCAGCATTGCCGCCAGCGTTGCGGTCATCGAGGAAGGTGATCATGGCGGCTACATCATCAGCGCCTGCAACAATCGGTTCGCCGACATCTTTTGCGATCGCACGCCTGCGCGCGACGAACGGATACGGCGACTTCCGGTCGCGCTCGACTCGATCCTTCAATCCGAAAACCGGACCGAGTTCGTCGAGAGGATCACAGAATGCTTCACCTTTGGCGAGCCGGTGGAGTTCCTGCATACCTGCATGTTTGAGGACCCTGCGAAGAACTGGCGGATGTCACTGAAGCCGCTGCTGGACAAAGACGGCCGCATCAGCGGGATTCTGACGACGGCGCAGAACGTCACGAAAAAGAAGCTGGCGGAAAAGCAGATCACGCTCGTCAATTCGCGCTTTTCCGCGGTCGTGGAAGCCGCCTACGACGGGATCATCACGATCAACCAGCAAAGCCGGATCATCCTGTTCAACCAGGCCGCGCAAAAATTGTTCGGCTATGCCGCGAGCGAGATCATCGGCGAACCGATAGAGCGCCTCATTCCGGATGAGTTCAGGGCGCGGCACGGACAGTATATCGCCACGTTCTCCCGCGGTTCGCAGGCGTCCCAGGCGATGAGCGACCGCAGCCATGTGCTGGGCCGGCACAAGGACGGCACGACCTTTCCGGTGGACATCGCCATCTCGAAACTCGATGTGCACGGCACGGTCGAGTTCACAGCCATTGTCCGCGACGCATCCGAAAGGCTACAACTGCTCGACCAGCTTGCGGAGAAGGCGCGCACCGATCATCTTACCGGACTGCTCAACCGCCGGGAGTTTGACCTACGCGGCCGCGAACTCTTCGAAGCATCGGCAAGCAGCCACGCGCCGCTGTCCCTGCTTATGCTCGATCTGGATCACTTCAAGCGCATCAACGACACCCATGGCCATGATATTGGCGACGACGTCCTGAGGTTCGCGGCGCGGCTCGGCGTAAGCAGCGTGCGCAGCACCGACATCTTCGCGCGCCTGGGCGGCGAGGAATTCGGCGTGCTAATGCCCGGCGCCACCGAGGATGTTGCCCGGGAAATGGCCGAACGCATCCGTGGCAACTATCAAAGCCAGTCATCCAGGAGCCGCCGCGGCGCGCGTGCCGTACCCTTCACCGTAAGCATCGGCACGGCCACCATGGCCGCAACGGACAGCACCCTGGAAAGCCTTCTGAAGCGCGCCGACAAGGCGCTGTACCGGGCCAAGAACGCCGGGCGAAACCAGGTGGCCGTCGGCTAGGTCGGACCTGCTTATCGTGGAAACAGACGGTCACTCCCGTCAACCAAGGGACACGGCCGAAAATCAAGCTGGCGCCCGGACATGACGCCGACCCTTCGAAACGCCGAGTCCGCGGAGAACGGTGTGGCTCTGGAGAACCCCATCAATCGCGCGCCTGCGGCCGCGCTTGAGGGCGCGGCGCGATACAGTTTTGATTGTACCGGGGAAATTGGTACTCCCAAGGGGAATCGAACCCCTGTTTCCGCCGTGAGAGGGCGGCGTCCTGGACCGCTAGACGATGGGAGCACGGCCGTACTGTTACCAGTGACGAAGCGCGGATATAGCCCGCCTCCAGGATCATTGCAAGTGTGAAACGCGTCCCTTTGCCGGCGGCCGCGATTCCGTGCGGCCTGCCTGTGGATGACCGCGCCGCGCATCCGCGCCGCGGCCAAAGATCAGATCAGCCGCCCGTCCAGGCGTCGAGCGCCAGTTGCACGGCGCGGTCTCCCGCGGTGCCCTTTTCCAACGTCAGGATGGCGCGTTTGCCGCTGTCGTAGAGGATCGGAATGTCGATCCAGCCGCGATCGCGCAGCAGCGTCTCGTTGCGCTGCTTCTCCGCCTCCAGCGACGACAGCGCGACCCAGAAGAAGCCGCTGTCGACCCGCACGGAAGCGCCGACCAGCGCGTCGCCGCGCGCTTCTTCCGTGGTCTTCATGATCAGGCCCGGCACATTGGCCACGCCCTTGCCCTCGAATTCCTTGGGCAGGGTGAAGCGGATTTCGATCAGGTGGCTCGCGGGCAGCGATTCGTCGCGGTTGGGCCGGATGGTGACGTTGACCGTGATGTCGCGATCGGGGATCACCACGTTGGCCTTCAGCACCGTATCGATGATCTCGGTGCCCGGCGCGGCTTCCTGCAGCGTCGACCAGACAACCTGGCCCTGCGACGCGGAACCGGACGCATCCGCGCCCTCGCCTTCTTCATACAGGATCGAGCGCTGGGCGATTTGCAGGCCCTCTTCCTTCTGACCTGGCGGCTCGGCCCCGGGGATCGACGGCAGCGCGGCCAGCGGCGTCTCGGCACTTTCGGGGGCACCGCTCTGAGCGGTCTCGGATTGCGGCGCCTCGGCTTCCGCCTCAGGCTGCGCTTCCGGCGTCACCACGCGCGCGCCGTTGCCGGACGGCGCGGCGCTCGTCACACCGCCTTCGGCATCGGACGGCGGCGTGATCCGGGTCGTGGTGACCGCGCGCGCGTCGGGGGCGGCCGCGGAGCCGTCGTCGCTCAACAGCCGCTCGTCGCTCTTTGGCTGCCGCCCGTTCCCGGGCACCCCGGCAACCGGCGTCTCCTGCGGCACCTCGACGCTCTCGTCCGGGGCGGTCGCCACATCGCTGCCGATCGACTCGATCATCGCCAGAATCGCATCGCGCTGCGAATAGACGCCGGCGGCCAGACCGCCGAAAATGATCAGCGCGGCGATGATCGCCGCGATCGCGGGAAGCTTCGTTGGCCTGGCCACCGTGTCGCGATTCGCGCGCATGGCGGCGTCCAGCGCCTTGGAGCTGCGTTGCATGGCCGGTGCGGCGGGGTCCTTGGCAAGAATCGCCGCGCCCGGCGTGGTCTCAGTGCCCGATGCCTCGCCCGCCGGCCTGCCAGCCCGGGGTGACGACAGGGTCGGACCGGACATCGGAGCGGGCTTTGGCGCCGCGGGATCGGGCTTCGCGGTCGTGCCGTCGCCAAGCTCCGGCTCGCTGCCGCCGTTGTTCGCGTCGCCGGAGGTCTTGTCGGGCGTCTTGGATTTCAGGCGTGAGAAAAACCCGCCCTTGGCCTTTGCGGGCTCCTCTGGCGGCTTGGTCGTCGTTGCGGGCTCCGCGCCCTTGGCCGACGAGATCTCGGCCTCGCGCGATCCGGTGACGGGTGGCGCCTTGGGCGCGGACGCCTCTGCCGATTCCGGCGCGGCCCCGCCCGCTGGACGGAATCGACCTGCGGCGCTTCGGATTTGGGTGCCGCGAATTTCGGGGCATCGGACGGGGAGGCCTGTGGCGCGGCGACCGCCGGTGCGGACCCATGGGCTCCTGGCCCCTGCGACGCGGATCCCAGAGATGCGGCTCCCTGCGATGCGGTTCCCTGGGGCGACGATCCCCGGGATCCCGCACCGTTCTGGGAATCGGACGCGGCCGGACGCGTCTCCGCGGGGGCCTGGACGGCTGCTGCGGACCGAGCCCGAGCGTCTGCCGCGCCGCATCGGCTTCCACCTTGCGGATGGCTTCTTCCAGATGCAGCTGCTCGGTGGTGATGTCCGAGGGCGACAGCGGAGGATCGTAGCTCTTGAGCTGGTTGACGATCGCCGTTCGCGCGCGTTGGTAGACGGCGCGACGCGCACTGCCGGTGTTCTCGGGAAGCGCGTCAATCGCCCGTTTAAGTACAGCGTGATAATCCGCCATCGATCTGTTCGGTACCGCCTGGTCGTTTGCTGGATCGACTTATATACGCTCAGACAGCGACGATTGAACGCAAAAAGTGAACCGCACTCTAAGGTGTTGGGGCAACGCGCCGGTCCCCGCACAGGTTCCCGGCGCCCCAGTCACGACTAAAATACTGTCGTGGATCGTAGCCACGTTTTGGCTAATCCTGAAACGGATTTTGAACCAAAATCGTGTCGTCGCGCTCCGGGCTCGTGGACAGCAGCGCCACCGGCGCGCCGATCAGCTCCTCGACATGGCGCACGTATTTCACCGCCTGGGCGGGAAGTTCGGCCCAGCTGCGCGCGCCCGCCGTGGTTTCCTCCCAGCCCGGCAGCGTCTCGTAGATCGGCTCGACCCGGGCCTGCGCACCCTGGGAGGCCGGCAGATAGTCGATTTCCTTGCCATCGAGCATGTAGCCGACGCAGATCTTGATCTCCTTGAGGCCGTCGAGCACATCGAGCTTGGTCAGCGCCAGCCCGGTGATGCCGGAGGTGCGCACCGTCTGGCGCACCAGCACCGCGTCGAACCAGCCGCAACGCCGCTGGCGGCCGGTGACCGTGCCGAATTCATGCCCGCGTTCGCCGAGGAACTGGCCAACCTCGTTCATCTGCTCGGTCGGAAACGGTCCCTCGCCCACGCGCGTCGTATAGGCCTTGGTGATGCCCAGCACGTAATTGAGCGCATTCGGGCCGACGCCCGAGCCGGACGAAGCCTGGCCGGCAACCGTGTTCGACGAGGTGACGAACGGATAGGTGCCGTGATCGATGTCCAGCAGCGCGCCCTGCGCGCCCTCGAACAGGATCCGCTTGCCGTCGCGCCGCGCATCGTCCAGCAGCTTCCACACGATGTCCATATAGGGCAGCACCTGATCGGCGACCGACGTCAGTTCCTCATAGATCGCATCCGCCGAGATCAAGGGCTCGCCCAGGCCTGCGCGCAGCGCGTTGTGATGCACCAGCAGCCGGCCGATCTTGTCGCGCAGGGTCTCGTTGTTGGCCAGATCCATCAGCCGGATGGCGCGGCGTCCCACCTTGTCCTCATAGGCGGGGCCGATGCCGCGCTTGGTGGTGCCGATCTTGGTGCTGGTGGTCGACGCCTCGCGCAGCGCGTCGAGCTCGCGGTGCAGCGACAGGATCAGCGGCACGTTCTCGGCGATCCGCAGGTTCTCCGGCGTGATCGTCACGCCCTGCGCGCCCAGCCGCGCGATCTCGCTGACCAGCGCATGCGGATCCAGCACCACACCGTTGCCGATGACGCCCAGCTTGCCCGGCCGCACGCAGCCCGAGGGCAGCAGCGACAGCTTGTAGCTCACACCGTCGATGACCAGCGTATGGCCGGCATTGTGACCGCCCTGGAAGCGCACGACGACGTCGGCCTGTTCGGAGAGCCAGTCAACGATCTTGCCCTTGCCCTCGTCGCCCCACTGCGATCCGACAACCACTACATTGGCCATAAGCGCTGCGTTCCTTATTCCGATAGATCCGCGTGCCGTCCGCGCCGGCGGCACCATGTTGATCGATTGTGACGCGACTGAGTCGCGCGCGTCATCGCGAGCGGCGCGCCCGGAGATCCCGTGTCCGCCCGGCCCCGGCGATCCGGCCTTGGGCATTGCCAGCGGGATGCCGACACAAAGAACCCCGGAAGCGGTCCGGGGTGCGTGAAGCGGGCGGACTATAGCCAGATCCCCGCGTGATGACGAGTCCCGTTCTCGGCCGCCGGCCGCATCTTTACACACCTCGCACAAGCCATTAATCGGGATGCCACTGCACAGCCACTCTCGGGGGACGGACGGGCATGACAACGATCGCGGCGCGCGCCGGAGGCTGGCTTTACAACCAGCCCTATCTTCTGCTGTCGATCACCGCGCTGTCATGGTCGGGCAACATCATCGTCGGCCGGGTCGCCGCCGGCCACATTCCGCCCGTCGCCCTTGCGCAATTGCGCTGGACCTGCGCGTTCCTGATCCTGCTGCCGCTGTTCTGGCCGCGCGTCAAGCGCGACTGGCCGGTGATCCGCGCCAACCTGCCGATCCTGCTGGTGCTGTCGTTCGCCGGCATCACCATGTTCAACACGCTGGCCTACATCGGCCTGCAGTACACCCAGGCGATCAACGGCTCGCTGATGCAGTCCACAGCCCCCTGTGGATTGCGCTGTGGTCGCTGGTGCTGTTCCGCGACCGGCTGACCGGCGGCCAGATCGCCGGCATCCTGCTGTCGACGGCGGGCGTGCTCACCATCATCAGCCGCGGCGACGCCACCGTGCTGGCGCATCTGAGCGTCAATCCAGGCGATCTTCTGATGATCAGCGCCATGGCGTGCTATTCGTTCTATGCGGCGCTTCTCAAGAAGAAGCCGCCGCTGCACCCGATGACGCTGATCACCATCACCATCGGCCTGGGCGCCCTCATGCTGCTGCCCGCAACCCTTTGGGAGGTCTCCACCGGCTACCTGATGACGTTCGACGCAACGACGCTGAGCGCGCTGGCCTATGTCGTCGTGTTCGCCTCCATCGTCGCCTACATCGGTTTCAACCGCGGCGTCGAGCTGATCGGCCCCAACCGCGCGGGGCCCTTCTTCCACCTCGTGCCGCTTTTCGGCTCGATCCTGGCGATCCTGTTCCTGGGCGAACATTTCCAGCTCTTCCACGCCGCCGGCTACGCCCTGATTCTCGCCGGCATCGCGCTCGCCCAGCGTGCCGCGCGTTGAGTGGAGCACAGCAATAAACGACCTCGATCGCGTTCCAGGTCGCGGCACGGCGCCGATCGAGGCATCCGTTGCGCACGACGAACAGCAATCGGAACCGACATGATCAAGCCCCTTCTTGCCGCCCTCACCCTGCTTCTAAGCGTCTCCGCCCATGCGGCCGATGTGACCGGATTTCGCCGGCTCGCCCTGCCTGATACCGAAAGACCCCTTTCAGTTGCGGTCTGGTATCCCGCTGTCAGCGAACAAGCCCCGACGCACGTGGCGGGAAACCCCGTCTTCGTCGGCGTCGCCGTTGTACACGATGCGCCCGCGTCCGCCGGCAGCCATCCTCTCGTGGTTCTGTCGCACGGCTTCGGCGGCAACTGGCGCAATCAGGCCTGGCTGGCGGAGAAGCTGGTGCGTCAGGGATATGTGGTGGCCAGCGCCAATCATCCCGGCACGACAACCGCCGATATGAACCTTGTGCGGGCCGCTCGGCTATGGCAGCGCCCACGCGACGTCAGCCGCGTCATCGACGCGCTCACCGGGGATCGCAGAATCGCCGGTGAGATCGCGCGGAACCGGATCGCCGTTGCCGGCCATTCGCTCGGCGGTTGGACGGCAATCGAGCTGGCCGGCGCCCGCTTCGATCCCGACCTGCACGATGCGGAGTGTGAGGCTCACCCGGAACTCGTCGACTGCGAAGTCTATAAATCCATTGGCGCCGGAGGCGACGCGGCGTCGCGAACGGCGCTGGCGCAAGACCTCCGCGACAGCCGGATTGCGGCCGCCATCTCGCTCGACCTCGGGCTTGCCCGCGCCTTCGATCCGCCAAGCCTCGCGTCCATCGAAATCCCTGTTCTGGTGATCGCCGCCGGATCACCCAACCCGCTGCTGCCGGCCCAGCTCGAATCGCGCTATCTCGTGGCCCGCCTGCCGCAAACGCGGACCCGCTATCTCGAGATCGCCGACGCCAGTCACTTCAGCTTCCTGTCTGTCTGCAAGCCCGGCGGCGTCACGCTGCTCGAGGCCGATGCCGACGGCGACAGCATGATCTGCCGCGACGCCGGCGGCCGCGACCGTCGGACCATCCACCGTCAGGTCGCGGATCGGATCATCGGGTTTCTGGCGGAGGCTCTGCCGGAAAACTGACTTCCGCGGCAAAGCCGTCGCGGCCGCCTCCCGAGCGGCGGTAGTCGCTCGGGCTCATGCCCGTAACCCGCCGAAACTCGCGATTGAAATTGGATTTCGTCTGGAACCCGCAGTCGAACAGGATCGTCGTGACCGGCTCTTCCGTTTCGGCAAGCAACCTCCGTGCCTCCGCGATCCGGTACTCATTGACCACCTGCGAAACATTGCGGCCATGAATACGATTGATCGCGGCGGAAATTCTGCGCGACGGGACGCCGGCGCGCCGCGCCAGCCTGTTCAGCGTCAGATCCGGATCACGGAACAGCCGGCGCTCACGCATCAGCCCGTCGATGATCCCGAGCACGTCCGCGTCTCCCGGCTCCGGGCGTCTCTCCTCCGCCCGCGGCGCGTCCTGTGTCTCCACGGCTGCGTCCGCCTCGCGTTGCGTCGCAGGGCGGCTGCGGCCAGCAACGGTGACCGCATAGGCGGCCAGTCCCAGCGTCAGCAAATTGGCGAAGGCGACGATGCTGGCCGCATGCTCCCCCTGGCTAAGACCAAAATCGACGGCGACCGCGAGATCGACGCTGCCGGACGCGATCAGCGTCGCACCGGCGAGCGCAACGGCGCGGACCGCCTTGTCCGCCGACCCCAACCGCGCGCCGCCCAGCGCGTCCGGCCCACCCCAGGCGCGACGCAAAAGTGCGAAGCCGTAGCCGTAGAACATTGCCGCCAGGACCAGATCGATCGGCGATTGCCAGGCCTGCCAGCTCGCGGAAAGCCCGATGATGACGACCACCGGCACCGCATGCGGCCATTGCCGCCGCAAGGGGCGCGGCGTCTCCAGCGCCAGGCCCGAAAAGCAAAGCCACGCGGCCGGCGGCAGCAACGACGCGCTGACCGGTTGCAGAAAACGGACCATCGGCAGATCGAGGCTCCAGCGCAAGCCGACGACGGTCAGCATCGCGGCGCAAAGCGCCAGATAGATCATCGCGCCGCGGTTCTCCGCGTTCCCATGCCACGCCATGCGCACCAACAGCACCACCAGCAGCAAGGCGACAACGAAAGGCAGGGGAATGGCAAACATCGGGACAGCCGGATAGCGCGGTATGCGCGGCATGAGTGAGACAACACAACTCCAGGATCATGTCGCAAATCGGGTGTCGTGCAAGGAGGTCATCCGATATCAGGTGGCAGGACCACAGGAAACATGACCATGACCCAATCCGCCCGCATGACGCCCGCAAGCTGGGTGCTGCTGATCCTGCTCTCGGGCCTCTGGGGCGGGTCGTTCTTCTTCACCAAGATCGCGGTGGCGGAAATTCCGGCACTGACGCTGACCCTGGCGCGGGTGGCGATTGCCGCGCTCGCCCTGCATCTGGTGCTGCGCCTGCGCCGCATCGCCTTCCCCTGGACCCGCGCGGCCCTCGCCCCTTACGTGGTGATGGGGCTCTTGAACAACGCCGTGCCCTTCACGCTGCTCGCCTGGGGCCAGACCCATATCGCTTCCGGCCTCGCCGCCGTGCTCAACGCGATGACGCCGATCTCAACCGTCATCATCGCCCATCTGCTCACCGACACCGACAGGGCAACGCCTCAAAAGCTCGCCGGCGTGCTGATCGGCCTGGGCGGCGTCGCGGTGATGATCGGCCCCGAGGCGCTCGACGGCATCACCGAGAACGTGACCGCGCAGCTCGCCTGTCTCGCCGCCACGGTCTCCTATGCCTGCGCGGGGATTTTCGGCCGCCGCTTCCGGGGACAACCGGCGCTGGTCACCGCCACCGGCCAGCTCACCGGATCCTCCATCCTGATGCTGCCGCTGGTGCTGATCGCGGGTGGAGCGACCACCCTTGTGCCGCCGTCGGCACATGTCGCCGGATCGGTTCTCGCCCTGGCGCTGGTCTCCACCGCCTTCGCCTATATCCTCTATTTCCGCATTCTCGCCCAGGCCGGCCCGACCAATGTGGCGATGGTCACCTTCCTGGTTCCCGTCAGCGCCATCGTGCTCGGCGCGGCGTTTCTCGGCGAGGTCCTGGAACCGCGCCATTGGCTCGGGGTGGCGCTGATCGCCGTGGCGCTGGCGGCTATCGACGGGCGTCTTCTGGAGCGACTTCTGGAGCGTCTGAGGCGCACCCGCCTCGCCTGACCAGCAGTACAAATCCAATTCAAATCCGTGTCGAAAAACCCTCGAATTCGGATCAAAAAACGCTCAAAAGAAGCAAAATTAGTCTGGCCATTCGAAATGATTGAATCGCCCGCCCAACAAAAAAGCGGCCCCTTGGGGCCGCCTTCGCATCGCATATGTCTGTCCTCAGAACGCCAGTGATTTGGCCTGCTTGACCAACGGCAGCGCCGTGATCTTGTTCAGCACGTCGCCGTTGACCGGCCCGTCCACCTCGATCAGCGCGATGGCGTCGCCGCCTGCCTTGTCGCGGCCAAGGTTGAAGGTGGCGATGTTGACCCCGCCTCGCCGAGCAGCGAGCCGAACTGTCCGATGAAGCCCGGCTTGTCCTCGTTGGTGATATAGAGCATGTGCGGCCCCAGCTCAGCCTCCATGTTGATGCCCTTCACCTGGATGATGCGCGGCTTGCCGTCGGCGAACACCGTGCCCGCAACCGAGCGTTCCTGCCGTTCGGTGACCACCGTCAGGCGGATGTAGGTCTCATAGGCGCCCATCTGCTCTCGGCGGACTTCCTCCACGTGAATGTCGCGCTCCTTCGCCATCGCCGGGGCGGAGACCATGTTGACGGTCTGCAGCAGCGGCGTCAGCACGCCGGTCAGCGCGGCGGCCGTCAGCGCCTTGGTGTTCATGTCGGCGACCGCGCCCTCGTATTCCAGGCGCACGCCCTTGATGCCGCTCTCGGTCAACTGCCCAGCGAAGGAACCGAGCTGCTCGGCCAGCTTGACGAAGGGCGTCAGCTTCGGCGCTTCCTCGGCCGAGATCGACGGCATGTTGAGTGCGTTTGTGACGGCTCCGCTGATCAGATAGTCGGCCATCTGCTCGGCCACCTGCAGCGCCACATTCTCCTGCGCTTCCGAGGTGGCCGCGCCCAGATGCGGCGTGCACACCATGTTCGGCGCGCCGAACAGCACGTTCTCCTTGGCCGGCTCGTCGACGAAGACGTCAAATGCCGCACCCGCCACCTTGCCGCCGTCCAGTGCAACCCGCATGGCCTGCTCGTCGACCAGCCCGCCGCGCGCGCAGTTCACCACGTAGACGCCGTTCTTCATCTTCGCGATGGCGTCCGCTGAGATGATGTTGCGGGTCTTGTCCGTCAGTGGCGTGTGCAATGTGATGAAGTCGGCGCGGCGCAGCAGTTCATCGAGCTCCACCTTCTCCACACCGAGGTCCCGTGCCCGCTCGGATGACAGGAACGGATCGAAGGCGACGACCTTCATCTTCAGCCCGATGGCGCGGTCGGCGACGATCGAGCCGATATTGCCGCAGCCGATCAGGCCGAGCGTCTTGGCGGTGATCTCCACGCCCATGAAGCGCGATTTCTCCCATTTGCCGGCCTGTGTCGAGGCGTCAGCGGCGGGAATCTGGCGGGCGGCGGCAAACATCATGGCGATCGCATGCTCGGCCGTCGTGATGGCATTGCCGAAGGGCGTGTTCATCACGATGATGCCGCGGCTCGTCGCCTCGGGAATGTCAACGTTGTCGACGCCGATGCCGGCGCGGCCGATGACCTTCAGATTGGTGGCCGCCTTGATGATCTTTTCGGTGACCTTGGTCGCCGAGCGGATCGCCAGACCGTCATACTGCCCAATCACCTCGAGCAGCTTGTCCTTGTCCTTGCCCAGATCGGGCTGGAAATCGACCTCCAGTCCGCGATCGCGAAAGATCTGCACGGCGGCCGGGGAAAGCTTGTCGGAAATCAGAACTCTGGGAGCCATTTACGTGTTCCTCGCATGAGACCGCCGGTCCTTGAAATGTCGCGCGTCGCGCCAATCAGGCCTGTGGCTGTCCGGTCATTTGGATGGAAAAGACGAAAAGCTTTTGAAGCACCGGCCCAAAATCCGATGTCATCCAGGCTCTCCGTTTCACTGCGGCCGGGATGACATCGGATTCCAACGATTGCTTCACGCCGCCTCAGACAGCGCCGTTTTCTGCGTCGCAAAGGCCCAGTCGAGCCAGGGCGTCAGCGCGGCGACATCCGATGCCTCGACGGTCGCGCCGCACCAGATGCGGAAGCCCGACGGGGCATCGCGATAGGCCGCGATGTCATAGGCCACGCCTTCCGCGTCCAGCGCCGAGGCCATTGCCTTGGCGAACGCCGCCTGCGCCGCGTCATCCAGTGCGCAAACGTCCGGGTCGACGATCTTCAGGCACACGGAGGTGTTCGACCGGGTCGCCGGATCGGTCGCGAGAAAATCGACCCACGGGGTGGCTGCCACCCAGTCGGCGATGACCTTGGCGTTGGCATCGGCGCGGGCCATCAGGCCGGTGAGACCGCCGACGGACGCCGACCAGTCGAGCGCGTCGAGATAGTCCTCCACGCAGAGCATCGACGGCGTGTTGATGGTCTCGCCCTTGAAGATGCCCTCGATGAGCTTGCCGCCCTTGGTCATGCGAAAGATCTTCGGCAGCGGCCAGGCCGGCGTGTAGCTTTCCAGCCGCGCGACCGCACGCGGAGAGAGGATCAGCATGCCGTGCGCCGCCTCCCCGCCCAGCACCTTCTGCCAGGAGAAGGTCACCACGTCGAGTTTGGAGAAATCGAGGTTCTGCGCGAAGGCCGCCGAGGTGGCGTCGCAGATCGTCAGGCCGTCGCGGTCCGCCGGAATCCACTCCGCATCGGGAACCCGGACGCCCGAGGTGGTGCCGTTCCAGGTGAAGACCACGTCGCGGGAAAAGTCGACGGAGGTGAGGTCCGGCAGCGCGCCATAGCCCGCCTCGATCAGCCGCGCGTCGAGCTTGAGCTGCTTGACCACATCGGTGACCCAGCCCGAGCCGAAGCTTTCCCAGGCGAGCATGTCGACCGGGCGTTCGCCCAGCAGCGACCACAGCGCCATCTCGACGGCGCCAGTGTCGGACGCCGGCACGATGCCGATGCGATAGTCGGCGGGAACCCGCAGGATCTCGCGGGTTTTCTCGATGGCGTCGGAAAGCTTGGTCTTGCCGATCTTGGCGCGGTGCGAGCGGCCCAATGCCGCATCTTTCAGCGCCTCGACGGACCAGCCGGGCGCTTGGCGCACGGACCGGAGGAGAATCGGGGATTTTCCGGCCGCAGGGCCGGTTTGGCAGTCGCTGTCATGTCGCTATCCTCACAGATAGATGCCCCTCGTTGGGGAGGGGTGTCCCGCCAACTGGGTTATGCCTCTCGTGCGACAACGTCAAGCCGAACTTGGTTGAATTGCGATGCACATTTTACTAAGATCAAATTCTCACTCTTTCCTCGCTATGCTGAAAAAGTGATCTATTTTCAATGAATAGCATTATAGAAAAAATAATTGATATACTAATAAGTGAAAAATTGGAATCGGTCAAGATTCCAGTTGTACTGTCAGTATTGGGCGCGTTAGTTATTTTTTTATCAGACCGCCTCCCAGAACATGTTGCAGACAAAGGGACAATCAATTTAATAGGAACATTAATTTTATTTATAGGAATTGCGCTGATCATTATTGCATTTATCGACAAAGCTTTTGGGATTTCAATTCTTTCTGGCTTGGCCGATGGAACAATAAGCGGTCTTGTTGCGAGCTTCTCAGTCGCAGCGGCCTCCTTCGCACCGGTCGGATACTTCGATGAAGAAAATTTTTTCTTTTATCGCGTATTTATTTCCATTGTATATGGAATGCTCTACGGTGGCTTGGTAGGCGTATTTGTACTTTTTTTCAAAAAGGATTCTAGAGTCAATTTGCTTCGATACACCAGCCTTATAGTATTGCTATACATACTAATAATATATTTTTCAAGTAATTACGTATTTCATAGCATTCCAATAGTTAATTCTAGGCCAATAATGCTGGGTGAAATATTCATGATGCATGTATTATATATTCCTTTGTTCTTAGCACTCCATAATAAAAGCGTTTCTCAATTAAAAGATAAAACGTTTTTGATTTCATTTTCTCTTTCTACAATAATTTTATTGGTATTACTGAATACGGTAAAATTAAAAATAATTTTCGGAGACATCAATATCCAAGATCCCGAAATTAGGATTTGGAATATGGAATTTTACGCTGACTGGACGCCAAGCTTATACTCTTTTTGCTTTTTTATGGTAATATTTATACTGTATGCGTCAATAAATATTATAACTAGCTTATTAAAATACTATCCAGAAAACCAAACTATATCTGAATGAGCAACGTGTATCAGCCGCCGTCGATCTGACGGGTAACGGGTTGCCCAATCTCGCATCCCCCTCGGCCAGCCGACGCGCCCTACGGCTCATGACCCTAGCGAACGGCCGCCTTAGAGATCTGGCCGCCATTCGTCTGCCCGCGGCTGTCGGCTCGGACATAGGGCTGATCACGGAGAGCCAGGTTTTGTCTACCTAGGAACGGACGGACGGCTGCGTGTGGTGCGCCGCTAGCGCAGATAGCCCGACAGCAGCGCCATGGCCGCGAAGCCGCCGGCGAAGGCGGCGGTCGAGATCCAGCGCGGCGGTTGCGGCGCATCGCCTTCGGGCAGCACATCCTCGACAGTCGCCAGCAGCAACAATCCGATGATGAAAGCCAGCGCCGCGCTCTGAAACCACGCGCCGCCACCACGCAGCAGCACAAAGCCGAAGAGGGCGCTGGCGAGCGTCGGCACGAGCAGCAAACCGGCCATCGCCATGCGCCGCCAACGCGGCATACGGTCATCGCGGAAGTTCGCTGTCGCGGCGAAACCACCGGGAATATTGGCGACCGCCTGGGTGGCGCCAATCAGAAAGCCGAGCTCCGTGCCCACCGCCGATCCCGCCCCCGTCATCATTCCATCGCTGAAAAGATCGGCCATTACGGCGAAATAGACCATCCACGCGCCGCGGCTTCCCGCGCCCGCCCTCCACCGCGCCCAACCGGCCCCCGATAGAGCATGACGGAGACAAAGGCCCCGGCGAGAAAGGCCAGAACCAGCAGCCACATGGGCGCGGATTGCAGGATCCGCGGCATCAGGTCGATGCTGACGAGCGCGATGGCCACGCCGGCGGCCCCATGCAGCGCCGCGCCGAGCAGCCAGCGCGGCGTGTGAATGCATTCGGCAAGCAGGCTGCCGGCGAAATTGCCCAGGACGGGCAGCAGGGCGAAGATCAGGACGGTTGTTGTATCGGACATGCAGCCGATCAAGCCATCCGCGAGGCCCCGCGTAAAGGATCCAGGTCAAACGCCGTGGATGCATCGCATCACCGCTGATCGCTCGAACGCGAGACGGCGGGCCTGAGCCCGCCGTCTGACGTTTTGTCTGTAAAGACGTCGATCAGTTGAAGTTGTAACGAAGACCGACGCGCAGCTCGTGGGCGTAAATGTCCTTGTACTCGATCTTCGCAGGCGCGAAGGCCTGGACCACGCCGGATTCGGCGCTGCCCAGCGAGCGGAACTGGTAGCCCGCGTCGAGCGTCATGTTCGGCGAGAGATCGAAAGCCGCACCGGCCATCAGCGCCCAGGCCAGATTCCACTTGCTTGCGCCCCTGTAGGTGCCGGTGGCGCCGTTCGGGTTGTAGAACCGCACGTTGCTGGTGGTCAGATAGGACGCACCGATACCGGCACCGACGTAGGGCGTCACGCCGTGCCAGGTGCCGATGTCGAAGTAGGCATTGAGCAGGACGGTCCAGGCATCGATATCCGCGCTTTCACGCGAAAATCCGTCGGCAAGCAAGGCACCGCAGGGGTTGGGACAGAGCGCCTCTCCACGGAAACCTGCTGGGAACTCGTAGTCCACCGTCAGATCGGTGCGGAACCAATCGTTGACGCGGTAGCCGACGCCGGCGCCAACCGTGAACGTGGAATCGAGGTGCTCGTTGCGGAACGCGCCGACACCATTAGCGTTAAAGCGGGCCTCCGGAGCGTGATAGATTTTCGCGCCGATATCACCGCGCAGATACCAGCCACCGTAGGGGATGGGATCCGGCTCGGGGATGTAGTCGATAATGTCGGCGGCACTTGCCAGCGTCGGGAGAGCGAGCACGACGCTGACGGTTACGAAGAAGATGTTCCTCAGGCTGCTCATCTCGCACCCTTTCCTAATACGCTGGCGATACCCGAAACCAGCAATGAACCAAAGATTGACGAGGAGAGGATGCGCCGAGAAATATTAATACTGACTTAACCCTAACAAATTTCGAAAAATTAGAGTATTAACAAAGGATTTACGGAATTCCCTTTGTTAGACTACTGTTAACCATAACGGCACGCTCGCACGCCGCGCGGAAAGAAAGCAGGCAAGAGACTTCACCAAATACAGCAGTCATACCATTGAAAAATAACAGTTATTCTGCAACTCCTGTGGCGCCATCAATTCTGTTTCCTGATGAAAGTACCGAGGCTCTCGCGCCGCGGCGGCGGCGATAAGTGCCCTTACGGAAGATAATTTTCAATTTTCGTATGCTTAACGAGCATCTCGAATCCGGCGCTTCATGGTTAAGGAAACCTTTATTCGCCCGAAACCGTGAAATCAGGAGCGCACGGACATGCGCACGCATTTACCATGACTGGCAGCCAATCAGCCGGATGCGGAATGATGATTACTGCGAAAAAGAGCCGGGAGATGGGGCCGCGTGCCGCTCAGGCGGCGACGTTGGAGACCGCGGCGCAGATGTCATCGACAACCGCGTTGACGAGCGTTTCGTCATCGCCCTCGCCCATCACGCGGATCAGCGGTTCGGTGCCCGAGGGCCGGATGACCAGGCGGCCGGAGTTGCCCAGCCGAAGGCCGGCATCGGCAATGACATGCTTGACCGCTTCGTCGTCCAGCGGCGCGCCGGAGGAGATCCGGACGTTCTTCATGATCTGCGGCACCGGCTCGAACCGGCGGCACACGTCGGAGACCGAGCGGCCCTCCTGCTGCACCACGGCCAGCACCTGCAGCGCCGCCACCAGCCCGTCGCCGGTGGTCGAGAAGTCGGACAGGATGATGTGGCCCGACTGCTCGCCGCCGACGTTGTGGCCATGCTGGCGCATGTGCTCGGCCACGTGGCGGTCACCCACCTTCGTGCGCACCAGCGACAGGCCGTGGCCCGCGAGATAGCGTTCCAGGCCGAGATTGGACATGACGGTGGCGACGATGCCCGGCTGCGTCAGCCGTCCCGCCTTCTGCCAGCTTTCCGCGACAACGGCCATCAACTGATCGCCATCGACGACCTCGCCCTTCTCGTCGACGAGGATTACCCGGTCGGCGTCGCCATCGAGCGCGATGCCGATATCGGCGCGCAGCTCCTGAACCTTCTTCTGAAGAGCGGCGGTGGAGGTGGAGCCGCAATCCTTGTTGATGTTGATGCCGTCCGGGTCGACGCCGATGGAAAACACCTCCGCGCCCAGCTCCCACAGCGCCAGCGGCGCAACCTTGTAGGCGGCGCCGTTGGCGCAGTCGATCACCACGCGAAGCCCCTCGAGGCTCATGTTGCGCGGCAGCGTGCGCTTGGCGAACTCGACGTAACGATCGTGCACGCCGTCGACGCGCTTGGCGCGGCCCAGATCGGAGGGGCCGGCGAGCTCACCCGACATGTCGCTCTCGATCAGGCGCTCGATGCGGGCTTCGACCTCGTCCGACAACTTGAAGCCGTCGGGTCCGAATATCTTGATGCCATTGTCCTCGAACGAATTGTGCGAGGCGGAGATCATCACGCCGATATCGGAGCGCAAGCTCCGCGTCAGCATGGCCACGCCCGGCGTCGGAATGGGCCCGAGCTGAAACACGTCCATTCCGGCGGAGGTGAAGCCGGCCACCAGCGCCGTCTCGATCATGTAACCCGACAGCCGCGTGTCCTTGCCGATCACCACGCGATGGCGATGACCGCCGTTGCGGAACACCACGCCCGCGGCCATACCCACCTTCATGGCGATTTCCGGCGTGATGGGCCAGCGGTTGGCCTGCCCGCGAATTCCATCCGTGCCGAAATAACTGCGTGTCATCGCTTCGCCGTGTCCAGTGGTTTGGGTGTTGTTTTTAATACTGCGTATTCTAGCAAGGATTGGTTCAAAAATTGTTTTCTTCTGTGACAGACGTGAACGCCGCGCGATCCTCCGCCCGTTCCCGCTCATAGAAAAGGACCCGGCTGCGAGCCGGGTCCTTGTACTTTCTGTCAGGGCGAATACGCCGCCATCAGCCTTGCGGCTGAGGCTCCAGTCCGCCAGCGGCCTCGCCGCCGTCCTTCTTGGTCGAGCCGGTTTTCGGAACAGCGGATGAACGGCCGACCGGCTGGTCGTCATCCGTCTCGCGCACCGGCGGCTTGCCCACGAGCAGGCCCTTGATCTCGTCGCCCGACAGCGTCTCGTATTCGAGCAGGCCCTCGGCGATCGTCACCAGTTCGTCCTGGAAGTCCGTGAGCACCTTCTTCGCCGTCTCGTAGCCGGTGTTGACGAAGCCTTTGATCTCCGCGTCGACCAGTTTCTGGGTCTCGTCGGAAACATGCTGGCTGCGCGCCACCGAGTGGCCGAGGAAGACCTCTTCCTCGTTCTCGCCGTACATCAACGGCCCCAGCTTGTCGGACATGCCGAACTGCGTCGCCATGGCGCGAGCAAGCTTGGTCGCCATCTGGATGTCGCCGGACGCGCCTGATGTGACCTTCTCGTGACCGAAGATCATTTCCTCGGCCACACGCCCGCCCATGGCCACCGCCAGATCGGCGTGACACTTGGCCCGGGTCAGCGAGACCTGGTCCTTCTCCGGCAGGCGCATCACCATGCCCAGCGCGCGGCCGCGCGGAATGATCGTCGCCTTGTGGATCGGATCCGACGCCGGCATATGCAGCGCCACCAGCGCGTGCCCGGCCTCGTGATAGGCGGTCAGCTTCTTCTCTTCCTCGGTGAGCGCCAGGGTGCGGCGTTCCGCGCCCATCATCACCTTGTCCTTGGCGTCCTCGAACTCGGCCATCATCACCAGCCGCTTGCCGCGGCGCGCGGCGAGAAGAGCCGCCTCGTTGACGAGGTTCATCAGATCGGCGCCGGAGAAACCCGGCGTACCGCGCGCGAGAACCTTCAAGTTCACGTCCGGCGCCAGCGGCACCTTGCGCACATGCACCTTGAGGATCTTCTCGCGGCCGGTGAAATCGGGGTTCGGCACCACGATCTGGCGATCGAAACGGCCCGGGCGCAGCAGCGCCGGGTCGAGCACATCGGGACGGTTGGTCGCCGCGATCAGGATCACGCCTTCATTGGCCTCGAAGCCATCCATCTCGACGAGCAGCTGGTTCAGCGTCTGCTCGCGCTCGTCGTTGCCGCCGCCCAGGCCCGCGCCACGATGGCGGCCCACGGCGTCGATCTCGTCGATGAAGATGATGCAGGGCGCGTTCTTCTTCGCCTGCTCGAACATGTCGCGCACACGGGATGCGCCGACGCCGACGAACATCTCGACGAAATCGGAACCGGAGATGGTGAAGAAGGGAACGTTAGCCTCGCCGGCGATGGCGCGCGCCAGCAGCGTCTTGCCGGTGCCCGGAGGGCCGACCAGCAGCACGCCGCGGGGGATGCGGCCGCCCAGGCGCTGGAATTTCTGCGGGTCGCGCAGGAACTCGACGATCTCCTCGAGATCCTCCTTGGCTTCATCGACGCCGGCGACATCCTCAAAGGTGACGCGGCCATGGGCCTCCGTCAGCATCTTCGCCTTGGACTTGCCAAACCCCATGGCCTTGCCGCCCGAGCCCTGCATCTGGCGCATCACGAAGATCCAGATACCGAGAATGATCAGCATCGGAGCCCAGGAAATCAGGGTCCCGATCAGCGAGATGCTCTCGGTCTTGGGCTTGGCGGAAATCAGCACGCCCTTGGAGCGCAGCAACTCGACATATTGGGCGTTGTCCGGCGCATAGGTCTGGAACGTGCCGCCGTTGGCGAAGCGTCCCGCGATCTGTTGCTGCTGGATTGTGACCTCCCGCACCTCGCCCTGTTCCGCCTGATTGAGGAACTGGGAGAAGGGAATGTCATTGGTCGCCGTGCGCTGGCTCGGATTCTGGAACAACTGGAAAAGCGCGATCAACAGAAGACCGATGA